>NZ_JAGIPY010000004.1:0-509632 GCF_017813775.1 Labrys sp. LIt4 | reverse complement strand
TAACGGGCCGGGGTGCACACGGTCTCTCGCCCGCACCCATCCTGACACATTCCAACTACACAGGGTGCACGGGCATCTTGCCCGTTCTTCCTTTCCGCAAGCGCGGCGCTTCCAAGAACGGGCAAGATGCCCGTGCACCCGGAAGTAACCGTCATGCCTCCGGCGTCGAGAACACGCGCAACCTGTGGCCGTCGGGATCGAGCACCACGAAGGTGCGGCCGAAATCGAGATCGATGGGCTTCTGGGCGACGCGCACATCGCGCGTTTCGAGCCATTGGCCATAGGCAGCATCGACGGCGGCGGCATTCGCGACCTTGAAGCCGATCTCGACGCCGCCGGCTGGCGCACCCGGCGCGGGCTCGGCCGTATGCTTCGACCAGAGGCCGAGCATCAGACCGGTCTCGAGGGCGAACAGGGCGAAGGTGGCCTGCTTCTCGATGGGCTCAAGGCCGAGCAGGTCGCGATAGAAGGCGGCGCTGCGCAGCGGGCTGTCGACCATCAGCAGGGCATAGCTGGATTTGAAGGAGGCGGGCATTGTCTTGGTCCTCGGTTGCGACGAGGAAAGACTAGCGCTCTACCCTGCCAGTTTTTGTCAGGAATGAGAGCCTCCGGCTCGGCCCTTCGGCGAAGGTGATGGATCCGAGAAGCGGACTAAGCCCGCCTCCTCGGGCGCGCCGTCACGCTGCGACAGTCCCGGCCTGATCCACCAGTCCCATCAAGCCATCCCAGGCCCCCGGGGCCGAACCGATCACCCGACCACCCCGGGCGAGATCGCCATGGGCGAGGAAGTTCTCCGTCCGGCCGCCCGCCTCGCTGATGAGGCACAGGCCCGCCAGGCAGTCCCAGGCGTTCATGTGCGGCTCGTAATAGCCGACCAGCCGCCCCGCCGCGACATAGGCCAGCATCAGCGCACCCGAGCCGTTGCGGATGAACATGCCGCCCTCATGCAGGAGGGCGTTGAGGAAGCCGGTGATGGTCTCCGGCGCCACGCGGTGATTGGCGCCCACCCCGAGCACGCCGTCGACCAGGCTTCTTTGGTCCGAAAGCCGCAGGCTGGTGCCGTTGAGCGTCGCCCCCTGGCCGAGGGCCGCCGCATAGAGTTCGTCGCGCACCGGCGCATAGATCACCCCGACGACCGTGTCGGTGCCGTGCGTGACCGCCACCGAGACGCACCAGGACGGCAGGCCGAACACGAAGGGGCTGGTGCCGTCGACCGGATCCATCACCCAGCAATAACCGGAGCTGCCTTCGCTGAGGCCATATTCTTCGCCGAGCAGGCTGTCGTCCGGAAAAACGGCGCGGATGCGCTCGCGCAGCAGCCGCTCGCTGGCCTTGTCGGCGGCCGAGACCACGTCCTGCGCATTGGCCTTGGTTTCGACGGCGAGCGTATCGCGGTCGTTGAAGAAGGACAGGGCCAGGAGGCCGGCCTCCCGGGAGATGTCCCGGGCAAGATCGAGGCGGGCGGCGATGTCGGCGACGGCAGGCGATGTCATGGGCAATTCCTGAAGGACCTGAAACATATGAAGGCTAAGGCCAGCCGTCATTGCGAGCGTCGCGAAGCAGTCCGGAGGACGAGCCCGTGGCTGGCTGGATTGCTTCGCGACGCTCGCAATGACAGGCTTCCACGGACCATCCTCATTCCGGCACCAAAGCGAGGCCGCGGTCATGCAGGTCGACGCCGATGGCTGTCCCCGGCGCGAGCATGCGGTCGGTGCCGGAATCGATGAGGAAAATCGGGCCGGCCTTGGTCTCGATTTCGTATTCGACATGGTCGCCGAGATAGGCCGCGTGCAGCACCCGGCCCGACAGCATGGCCCCGGCGGCCTCGCGCAGGGTCATGGCATTGGGACGGATGGCGAGCTTGGCGGGGCCGACGGCCAGCCCCCGCGCGGCCAGCGCATGCCCGCCCTCGCCGACCCGGATCTCGGCCCGGCCATCGGCCACGCGCGTCACCTCGCAAGGCACCACATTGGCTTCGCCGATGAAATCGGCGATGAAGGCGGAGGCCGGCGCCTCATAGAGCTCGCGCGGCGTACCGGACTGGGCTATCCGGCCCTGATGCATGACGATGACCGTGTCCGAGACGGCCAGCGCCTCTTCCTGGTCATGGGTGACGTAGACGGCGGTAAAGCCCAGCCGCTGCTGGAGCTCGCGGATCTCGGTGCGCACCCGCCGGCGCAGCCGGGCATCGAGATTGGAGAGCGGTTCGTCGAGCAGCAGCACCTGCGGCTCGACCACGAGGGCGCGCGCCACGGCGACGCGCTGCTGCTGGCCACCCGACAATTCGCTCGGCAGGCGCTCGCCATAGCCGGCCAGCCCCACCAAGGCCAGGCCGTCGGCCGCCTTCTCGCGCGCTTCGGCCTTGCGCAGGCCGGATGATATCAGGCCGTACGCGACATTATCGGCCACGCTCATATGCGGAAACAGGGCATAGGACTGAAAAACCATCGAGACGTCGCGCTCATTGGCCGGCAGGGCGGTGACGTCCTTGCCGCCGATGCTGATGCGGCCGGCACTGGGATGTTCGAGCCCGGCGATCATGCGCAAGGTCGTCGTCTTGCCGCAGCCCGAAGGGCCGAGCAGGGTCACGAGCGTGCCTGGTTCGATCGTGAGCGACAGATCGGCAATGGCCGTCACCGCTCCGAAGTTCTTGCGCACATTCTGAAAGGTGACCGAGCCAGGCCTGATATCGATACTCATGCCGCCTTCTCCTGAGGTCTGGGGGTGGATCTGGCCGGCACACCGGCGACGCGGTCCTCGCGGCGCAGCCGGCGCTCGCCGACCAGGGCCTGGAAGCCGCCGATCACGGCGATCATCACCACGATCAGCACGCTGGAATAGGCGATGGCGACACCGTAACTGCCGTTCTCGACCAGGCCGACGATATAGGCGGTCGCCATGTTGTACTGGGCGCTCACCAGGAAGATCACGGCGCTGATCGAGGTGATCGAGCGCACGAAGCTGTAGACCAGGGCGGCGACAATCGCCGGGCGGAGCAGCGGCAGGATCACGCGCCGCGCCGTGGTGAAGGAGTTCGCGCCCAGCGTCAGCGAAGCCTCGTCGAGGCTTCGGTCGATCTGGCTCATCGCCGCCACGCCGCCCCGCACGCCCACCGGCATGTTGCGGAAGACGAAGCAGATGATCAGGATCAGCGCCGTGCCCGTCATCTCCACCGGCGGCAGGTTGAAGGCGAAGACATAGGAAACGCCGATGATGGTTCCGGGAATGGCGAAGCTCATCATCAGGGCGAATTCGAAGACAGAGCGCCCGGCGAAATTCTGCCGCACGATCAGATAGGCGGTGAGGAGACCGACCACCGCCGTCAGCGGAGCCGAGATCAGGGCGATCTCCATCGTCGTCCAGAACGAGCCCCAGGCGACGCCGCTCCACAGTATCGAGCCCTGGCTGAAGGTCACCGCAAAGGCGCGGCTGTAATGCTCGAGCGTGAGGCTATGGTCGAGCCCCCAGGTCTTCACGAAACCGCCGAACAGGATCATGGCATAGACCACCAGCGTGAAGGCCGACCACACGGAGACCACGCCGATGGAAAGTGCCGCGACCCCACGGCTGAGCCCGGCATGCTGGCCCGAATCGCCCTTGCCGGTGACGGTGGTGAAATTCCTGCCGCCGAGCCAGAGCCGCTGGGCGACGAAGGCGGTGAGGGTGAAGGAGAGCAGGATCAGGGCGAGCACGGCTGCCCGCGCCGGATCGGTCTGGGCACCCACCACGGCGAAGAAGATCTCGGTGGAGAGCACGCCGTGGCTGCCGCCCAGCACCATGGGGTTGCCGAAATCGGCCAGGCTCTCGATGAAGCCGACCAGGAAGGCATTGGCGAGGCCCGGCCGCATCAGCGGCAGCGACACCGTGACGAAGGTGCGCCAGCGGTCGGCCCTGAGGGTCTGGGCCGCCTCCTCCATGGCCGGGCTGACGCCCTGCACCACGCCGATCAGCACCAGGAAGGCGATCGGGGTGAAGGAGAGCACCTGCGCGATCCAGATGCCGGTGAGGCCGTAGAGCCAGCGGCCGGGCGGAATGTCGAAGAGGTAGGCAAGCCCCTGGGTGACCACGCCCGAACGCCCGAACAGCAGGATCAGGGCGAGGCCGACCACGAAGGGCGGCGTGATGATCGGCAGGATGGTGAGCAGCCGCAGCGCCCGCTTGAAGGGAAAGCGGGTCCGTGTCGCCACCAAAGCGAAGGCGAGGCCCAGCAGCGTCGAACCCGCGCCGGTGGCGATGGCCAGCATCAGGGTGGACCAGGCGACGCCGCAGCGCCCGCCGCCGGTGAGGCAGCGCAGGGTCCAGATCGACGGGTCGGTCAGGGTGTTGAGGAAGCCCGCGGCATCGAAGCTGCCATCGACGCCCTGGAAGGCGCCGACCAGCACGGTGCCCACCGGATAGAACACGAAGGTGGCGACCAGGGCGATCAGGATGGTGATCGCCGACACCACGAAGGCATCCCCCCTGAGAACGCCGCGCTCGGCGAGGCCGAAACTGAACAGCAGCAGGAAGGCCGTCAGCAGCGTGGCCGCACCGGCGCCGAAAGCTTCCTGCCCCGTTCCGAGCACCCCGAACCAGGCCTCGAGCACCGGCCAGCGCCAGCCCGAATAGGCGATGGCGAAGCCCTGGAACACCATGATGGTCGCGCCGGCGAGACCCGAGGCGACGAGCAGCCGGGCTCGCAGCGTCGGCTGAGCCGTGAATCGGGCCAGCGCGGCTGGCACCAGCGCCAGCAAAGGCAGAGCCAGCCACCAGCGCCCGTGCAAGGCGAGCTGAACCAGTCCCGGCCCGGCCTTCGCGCCGGCCGGATAGTCCGTCAGCCATCCGGTCGAGAAGAATCCAGCCTCGAGTCTGTACCAGGGCAAGATCGCCAGGCCGAGAACGGCCAGGGCGAGCACCCAGTCGAGGCGGCGGTTGCGCCTGTTCATGGCGGGCCTTTCGGAAAGGAGGTGGTTTGGGATAGCGCAGGCATCCAGCCCATCAGCGTTGACCTGGCCCGGCGAAACGTCGGAAGCATGGAGTGTCGATCTTCAGATCGACTTCTTCCTTCCGCATTTCCAAGAATGTCGATCTGGAGATCGACACTCCAATCCCATGCCAACCCCGCAATGACGGTGCGATAGGCGAGACGCCCGCGATTGCGAAGAACGGATCAGTTCAGTTTGCGTTGGCGCCGATCTCGCGGTCCCAGCGCTCCAGCAGCGCCTTGCGGGTCGCGGGTTCGCCGAATTTCTTGAAATCGTAGTCGATCAGCTTGATGTCCTCGAAGCGAGGAGCCTGGGGCGGCAACTCGGCGTTCTTGTTGGAGGGGATCTGGAAGGATTTGGCATCCTTCATCAGCGACTGGATCTCCGGCTTGAGGGCCCAATCGTAGAATTTCTTGGCGTTGTCGAGGTTGCGCGCGCCCTTGACGATGCTCATCGAGCCGATCTCGTAGCCGGTGCCCTCGCAGGGCGCCACCGCTTTGACCGGGAAGCCTTCGGCCGTCATCGTCACCGCATCATGCATGAAGACGATGCCGACGGTGGTCTCCCCGCGCGCCGCCGCCTTCACCGGGGCCGAGCCCGACTTGGTGTATTGCGAGACATTGGCATTGAGCTTGGCCAGGTACTCGAAGGCCTTGTCCTCGCCCATGATCTGCACCAGCGAGGCCAGCGCCGTATAGGCCGTGCCCGAGGAATTGGGGTTGGCCATCTGGATCTCGCCCTTGAAGGACGGATCGGCCAGATCGGCCCAGCAGCCCGGCGCCTTCAGCTTCTTCTGGGCGAGGAGGTCGGCATTGTAGCCCCAGCCGAGCGCCCCGGCATAGACACCAACGGTGCGGTAGCCCGACTGCTCGGCCTGGCGCTTGGCCCAATCCTGGAGCTGATCGAGCAGTGGGGACTTATATTCGAGGGTGAGCCCTTCCTGGGCAGCCTGCAGATGCGGGTCGCCGGTGCCGGCCCACCAGATGTCGGTCTTGGGATTGGCGGCCTCGGCCCGGATCTTGGCATAGGTCTCGCCCGAGGACAGGCGGACCATGTTGACGCCGATACCGCTATCCTTTTCGAACCGGTTCTTCAGCAACTCACAGACGGCGACATCCGCGGCACAGATCAGGTTGAGGGAGCCCTCCGCCTGGGCGGCGGCCGGGAGCATGGCGGCGATGACCGCGGCGGCAGCGAGTATCTTCTTCATGAATTTCCTCCAGGCGGCGCGCTGTTCTGCTTGTATTGCACGCGCGTGCAAAAGCTGCACGAGTATGATCCTACTGTCAATCCTGTTCTTTGCACCGAAATTTACGGCGCAATCCGTCCAAATTGCGCAAAATCAACCATGGCCCTTGCGCATGACTGCAAGGGCGTGCAACCTCCGGTCAATGTTCGACCGGCTCCTATCATGAAACCAGCCCGCTCCTTCGTCAGCGCCGAGGAAGTCGCCAGACTGGCCGGCGTTTCCCGTTCCGCCGTGTCCCGCGCCTTCACGCCGGGGGCCAGCGTTTCCGAAGAGACGCGCAAACGCGTGATGGAGGCGGCCCAGAATCTGGGCTACCACGTCAACCATCTCGCCCGCGGCCTGATGCGCCAGCAAAGCGGCATCGTCTGCCTGATCGTCTCCGACGTCGACACGCCTTTCCAGTCACGCCTGGCCCGGAACCTGATCGGCCGGCTGCAGCAGGCGGGCAAGGTCGCCATGGTGATCAATTCCTCCGGCTCGCCCGAAGCCGTGGCCGGCGCGGTGCGCCAGACCCTCAACTACCGGGCCGATGCCACGGTGGTGCTCTCGGGCACGCCAGACCGGGCCATCGCCCGCACCTGCCTCGACCATGGCCAGGAGCTGATCCTGATCAATCGCGACCAGGATTTCGACGAGGCCCACACCATCACGGTCGCCAACCGGGACGCCGCCCGGCAGGCCGTGCTGGCCTTCGAGCGCGCCGGGTGCCGGCGGCTCGCCTGCGTCACCTCGCAGGCCGGCACGCCCAGCCTCGCCGAACGCGAGCAGGCCTTTCTCCAAGCAGCCCGCCAGGCCGGCTTCGAGCCGATCCATTGGCGCCAGGGCCGCACCACCTACGAAACGGGCGCCGAAGCGGCGCGCGCCTTGTTCACCCGGCAGGTCACGCCCGACGCCGCCTTCTGCATCAACGACCTGATGGCCTGCGGCTTCGTCGACGCCGCCCGCAAGGAGTTCGGCCTGCGCGTGCCGGAAGATCTGTGCGTCATCGGCTTCGACGATATCGAGCAGGCCGGCTGGCGGGCCTATGACCTCACCACCTTCGCCCAGCCCATCGACCGTATCGCCGACAAGGTCGCCGAACTGGTGCGCGACGGCAGCGCCGGCGGCCGCTCCGGCGATCGGATCGGCACGCGGACCTGCCTCGACGCGCCGCTGATCTGGCGCGGCACCGTGCGGGCGCCCGACCTGTCGCAACAGGACGGTTGACGTATATGGCCTCTCCTCCCGTGTTCAGAACGCCAGGGGATTGTCGGTCAGGGCCGCGCGATCGGGAGCGTCCAGGCGCGGCTCGTCGCAGAAGGCCGCGAACAGGTCCTCGATAGCCCGCCGGTCGAGATCACGGCCGATCACCACGATACGGGTGCGCCGGTCGGGGCCCGGCCAGGCATCGAGGCGTTCCGGCGGTGCGAACCAATGCTGGACCCCATGCAGGACCACCGGACGCCCGGGCTCGTCGGCGAGCCTCACAAGTGCCTTGAAGCGCAGCAGGCCTTCGCCGAAACGCTCGCGCAACTCGTCGATAAAGGTGACGAAGCGCCCGGGCGTCAGGACCTTGTCCGTTTCCAGCGTGAAGGAAGCGATCGCGGCGTCATGGGCTGAAAAGAAGGGCCGCGCCCCGACGGCAGCCCCCGCGCTCGGAAAGTCAGGCTCCTCGAGCAATGCTGCAGCGCCGGCATCCGGCATGGGGCCGATGGCAGCGCGCGGATTGAGGGCCCGCAGCCTTGCCATGAAGGCCGCGCTGTCGCCGGCGAGATCGGTCTTGCTGACCAGGATGCGGTCCGCCACCGCAAGCTGGGCGATGGCCTCGGCATGCTGGTCGAGCAGCGCCTCGCCTCGCAGGGCATCGGCGACTGCGATGACCCCGGCGAGAACATAGCCCGCACCCGCCAGTTGCGGCGCCATCAGGGTCTGCAGCACGGGCGTGGGATAGGCGAGCCCCGTGGTCTCGATCACCACGCGGGCAAAGGGTGGCAGGTCGCCCGATGCCCGGCGCGCCGCGAGATCGGCCAGCGTATCCAAGAGATCGCCGCGCAGGCTGCAGCACAGGCAGCCTGAGGACAGCAGGACCACGCCGTCACCCGATTTTTCGACCAGCAGATGGTCGAGCCCGGCCTCGCCATATTCGTTGATCACCACGGCCGTGTCGGCCAAGGCGGGATCCTTCAGGAGGCGATTGAGCAGCGTCGTCTTGCCGGCTCCGAGAAAGCCCGTGAGCACGAAAGCGGGAATGCGGGACGAGATCATGCCGATACGGCCTTTCTGCGACTTTCCATCAGCACCGACGCCACCACGGCGATGAGCACCAGCGTGCCGCCGCTGACCTGCCGGGGCGTCAGATGCTCGTCGAGCACCTGTGTCGCCAGCAGGATCGAAGCGACGGGCTCGGCGCAGAACACCAAACCCAGCGCTGCCGGGGGCGTCAGCCGGGCTGCAGTCAAATGGCACACAAAGGCCAGGACGAACAGGCCGATATGCAGGCCGACCGGCACCGCCGCTGCGAGCAGCACGGCCGGCGAGGCGAGCCTGCCGGTGGCGAGGCAGGCCGCGAGCGCGACTGGAATCAGGATCAGCTGCGTCCAGAACCCGGCGATCGCGGGATGGACGCCGCGGGTTGCCCGCGCAGCGCAGAAGAACTGAAGCGCGGCGGCGGACGCCGCCATCAGAGCCAATGCCAGGCCCCGCCAATCCAGCGCGCCGAAATCGGCGCCCAGCGCGATGACGAGACCGACGAAAGCGAGCGCAAAGATGGCGAGCCGCGCCGGTGTCAGCCTTTCACCATCCACCAGCGGACTGGCCACCAAAATCAGCAGCGGGTAGATATAATAGAGGATGGTGGCGATCCCCACCGGGATGAAGGCAACCGAGGAAATGTAGCACAGGCCGACGAAGCTGGTGGCGATGCCCAGGCCTAACACCGGCAGGCGCCAGGGCCGGGCGACGGCCAGCGTGCCGCCTTGGGCAAGGCCCAGGCCGCCGAGCAGCGCCACGAGCAGAAAGGCCCGGTAGAACACCACTGTCGGCCCGCTCGCGCCGGCCTCGGCGGCAAGCTTGGCATAGGGCACGTTGGCGCCATAGCAGAGCGCCGCGAGGAGCCCGAGGCTCAGGCCGGTCAGGATGGCATTGTTCGACATTGCGGGCGGTCCGGCGGGGCTCCCGCCAATGCGAGGCCGGGTCAACCTCTAGAGCAAAGCGCGTTCAAGTGTGAACGCTTATTTGCTCTACCGCCCAATCGCAAAACGCCATGAGGCGGACCTGCCCGAAATCAAGGGCGGGATCGATCCAATGGAGTGTCGATCTCCAGATCGACATCTTTTCGGCCAACGTAGCGTCTCCAAGAGGGTCGATCCGGAGACCGACCCTCCAACGCGGCGCCCGCCTTCGTAACGTTGGAGCTTGGGTGCCTCGGCCCTATCCCTCGTGGTGCACCTTGCGCTTGGGCGGCTTGGCAGGAGTTTTGGCAGGCGTCTTCGCCTTGCTGTCGGCGGTCTTCTTCAGGTTCTTGCGCCCTTTGTTGAGCTTGGGGTCGGTGAGTTGATCGGGCACCGCCAGGGGCTTGCCCGGATCGGCATAGCCGGTGGCCGTCACGCCCTTCTTGGCGGCGAGCTTGCTCGCCGGCCCCTTCGCCGGCTTGGGCGGCAGATCGGCGAGAATCGGCGTGTTGGGCAGGCTATAGATCGGGCGCCGCGGCCCGAGATAGGGGCCGACCGCAATGGGCGGCGCCGTCACCCAGCTTGCCAGCAGCGGGCTGGGCTCCGGGGCGGGCGCGGCCGGGCTGCCGGGGAGCACCTCGGCGGTGTCGGCACTTTCCGCCGCACCCGAACCTCCCTTCTTGCGCGAACAGGCGATGTCGCGAATATCGGTCGGGCCGGGATAGGCCGAGGCCGGAAGCTGGGTGGCGAGCGGCGCCTTGCTGAAGAAGCCGCCACCGCTATTGGTGTAGTTGGCCTCGAACAGCGCAACGGCCTGGTTGGTACGGTCCTTCGGCGTCGGCGCGCCCATGATCACCGTGATCAGCTTGCGGCCGTTGCGGGTGGCCGTCGCCACCACGTTGAAGCCGGCCGCGCAGATGAAGCCCGTCTTCATGCCGTCGGCGCCGGGGTAGCGATAGACCAGGGCATTGTGGGTGCGCATGATCCGGCTGCCCGACTGGATGGTCTGGATCTGGAACAGCGAGGCATATTGCGGGAATTGCGTGATGATGGCGTCGGCCATCACCGCCATGTCGCGCGCCGAGGTGATCTGGCGCGGATCAGGCAGCCCGTTGGGATTGACCCACTGGCTCTGGGCCATGCCCAACGCCCGCGAATTGGCGTTCATCTCGGCGGCGAAGGCATCCACCGAACCCGATACCCCCTCGGCCAGGGCCACGGCGATATCATTGGCCGAATGCACCACCAGCATTTTGAGGGCGTCGTCGATGGTGACCATCGTGCCGACAGGATAGCCCATCTTGGAGGGCGCCTGCCTGGCGGCGAGCGGTGAAATCACGATCGGCGTGCCCAGATCGACGCGTCCCGCCTGGATGGCCTTGAACACGGTATAGGCCGTCATCAGCTTGGTGAGAGAGGCCGGATACCAGGGCCGGGTCGCATCCTGCTGCTGCAGCACCCTGCCGCTGGCCGCATCGACGACGATGGTGGGATTGCTGGCGCGCGCAACGCCGGCGGCGGATCCAAAGGCCAAGCCCGCCACGAGCGTGGCGGTGATTGCCCGATTCGAAATACCCATCCGTTCCTCTTTCGGCTTCAGCGGCGGCACACATTCACCGGAAGGGGGGCATTTTAATGACCACCTGGTGACTTGACACGCATGCATTGGCAGAACGGCCAGTATCGCGGCAAAGCCTTAACGGATCAATGCGGACGGAAAAGGAAGAGCGGATCGGAGATTCGCGCTCCCGGGAATGGCAGGCGTCCTGGATATCAGGCGTCCTGGCGCCTCAACACGGCCTGCAGCACGTCCTTCACCTCGATCGCGCCGACGAAACGGTTCTGCTCATCGAACAGCGCGACCGGCGCGGTATCGGCCTTGTGCATGGCCAGCATCACCGTCTTGAGGGACGTGCCGGGGCTGGCCCAATAGCAGGAGCGCTCATCCTCCTGCACCGGCTTTTCGCATTCGGAACAATGCACCCATGCGCCGCGGATGCTGTCGCGCTCGGCCGCCTGCACCTGACCGTCGGCACCGACCTTGAAACGGGTGGTCTTGCGGCCATCGAGCCAGATCCAGCCGTCGCCTTCCCTTTCGAGATCGCGGGCATCGCGCATCACATGCCAGGCGGTGAGCACGCTGAGCGGGTTCACATTGGCGATGAATTCCTGCACGTAATCGTTGGCCGGGCGCAGCACGATATCCTCCGGCCGGCCCGACTGCACGATGCGGCCGCTCTCCAGAATGGTGATGGTGTTGCCGATCTTGAGAGCTTCCTCGAGATCGTGGCTGACGAAGATGATGGTCTTCTTCAGTTCCTTCTGCAGCTGCAGCAACTCGTCCTGCAGCTTGGTGCGGATCAGGGGGTCGAGCGCCGAGAAGGGCTCGTCCATCAAGAGGATCGGCGCCTCGGTGGCGAAGGCGCGGGCGAGGCCCACGCGCTGCTGCATGCCGCCCGACAGCTCATGGGCGAATTTCTTCTCCCATTGCTTGAGGTGGACCAGCTCCAATTGCTTGTCGACCTTGGCCTTGCGCTCGGCTTCGGGCACGCCGGCCAGTTCCAGGCCGAAGCCGACGTTCTCGGCCACGGTGCGCCAGGGCAGCAGGCCGAACTGCTGGAACACCATGGCGACGGAGTGCTGGCGGACATGGCGCAGGGTCTGCTCGTTGCAGCTGACCACATCGACCATCTTGTCGCCGGCCTTCACCAGGACCTGGCCGCGCGTGACCTTGTTGAGGCCGTTGACGGCGCGCATCAGGGTCGATTTACCGGAGCCGGACAAGCCCATCAGCACGCTGATCTCGCCTTCCTGCACGGTGAGGTTGCCATTGGCGCAGCCCAGCACCGAGCCGGTCTTCTCCAGGATCTCGGCCCGGGTCGAACCGGCGTCGAGCAGCTTGATGGCCTCGGCCTGGCGGGAGCCGAAGATGATGTCGACATTCTTGAAATCGACGGCGATGCTCATCAGTGTGCTCCCTTCGTACGGCACAGACGATCGAGCACGATCGCCAGGATCACGATGCAGGCGCCCGCTTCGAAGCCGCGCGGAATGTTGAACTGGCCCATGGCGCGCACCACGTCGACGCCGAGGCCCTCGGCGCCGACCATGCCGGCGATCACCACCATCGACAGGCTGAGCATGATGCATTGGGTGACGCCGGCCATGATGGTGGGCATGGCGTGCGGCAATTCCACCTTCCACAGGAGCTGGCTCTTGGTGGAGCCGAAGGATTCACCCGCTTCCTTGAGCGCCGTCGGGGTGGAGTTGATGCCGAGATAGGTGAGGCGCACGGGTGCCGGCAGGGCGAAGATCAGGGTCGCGATCAGGCCGGGCGCCGCGCCGAGACGGAACAGGGCCACCATGGGGATGAGGTAGACCAGGGTGGGCAGGGTCTGCATCATGTCGAGGATGGGATGGAGCACGGCATAGAGCTTGGGCCGGTGCGCCGCCATCACGCCGAGCGGAATGCCGATCGCCATGGCCACGGCCGCCGACCAGAACACCAGAGAGACGGTCTTCATGGTGTTGGACCAATAGCCCTGGTTCCAGATGAACAGGCAGCCGAGGAAGATGAAGAGGCACAGGCCCCAGGAGCGGTGCCGCCACCAGCCGAAGGCGACGACGAGAACGATGATGACGATGGGCGGGGGATAGGTCAGCAGCCAGGACGTGCCGCCGACCGTCTTTTCGATTCCGATGCGAAGCGGATCGAACAGCCACGTCGTGCAGTATTTCTGCAGGAACTCGATGACGAGCTGCATGACCTTGCCGAATGGCAGCTTCGTATCCGTCACCCAATCGAACATTACTTCCCCCGCGCTATGCCGCAGGCGATCCGGCCCGCCACGGCCGGGGCCGCGACGGATCGGTGCCGCCCGCAAGCGTCATCATTGCCGACCCCCGGTTAATTGTAATTTTCGAGCACCGATCTTGCGCCGGCCTGATGGTGCGATTTGGCGAAACCGCACTCCAATGCCGGCAGGCCATGCCTGCCGGCCTTCACGTCGCGTTTTAAGGAGCGGCCGATCTCAGAGGCCGAGGCTCTTCTTCACGGCATCGAGGCCAGGCTGGCCATCGAAGGTGGTGACGCCGGCAAGCCAGGCATCGAGCACGGCCGGATTGGCCTTGAGATATTTTTCGGCTGCCGCCGGGCCTTCCATCCCGTCACCGGTGATCATCTGCATGACCTGGTTCTCGAGATCGACATTGAATTTCAGGTTCGCGATGAACTTGCCCGCATTGGGACATTCCTCGCTCCAGCCCGCACGCTCGTTGGTGTAGACCTTGGCGGCACCGAAATTCGGGCCGAAGGTGTCGTCACCGCCCGTCAGGTACTGGAGCTTGAAGTTGACGTTCATCGGATGGGGCGCCCAGCCCAGGAAGACGATGTCCTCGCCGCGAGCGATGGCGCCCTGCACCTGAGCAAGCATGCCCTGCTCGGAGGATTCGACGAGCTGGAAGTCCTTCAGGCCATTCTTGTTGCCGTCGATCAGGCTCTGCACCAGGCGGTTGCCGTCATTGCCGGGCTCGATGCCATAGATCTTGCCCTGGAGCGAATCCTTGAACTTGGCGATGTCACCGAAATCCTTCAGGCCCTTGTCATAGGTCGCCTGCGGCACGGCCAGCGTGTATTTTGCCCCTTCGGGCAGATTGGCGGCGACTTCGACCACCGATTTGTCGGCGATATAGGCCTTGCGGTCGTTCTCCATGCTCGGCTGCCAATTGCCGAGGAACACGTCGATGTCCTTGCTCTTCATCGAAGCGTAGGTGACGGGCACGGTGAGCACGGTGGTCTTGGGCGTGTAGCCGAGGCCTTCCAGAATGCGGGATGCGATCGCCGTCGTCGCGGTGATGTCGGTCCAGCCCACATCGGAGAACTTGACCGTCTTGCAGGCTTCCGCATCGCCTGCCAATGCGGCGCCCGTGCCGAGGCCGATGGCCAGGACGGCGCCTGCAATCATTCTACCAATACCCGTCATTTCATTTCTCCCGGAAAACACCGAAGGCCGAATCTGGGGCAGCCCAGTTCGTCTTGTCTTTGTTAACCCCTCTCGGCCCCAGATGGGACCGAACTCTTGCCACGGAGCCCTTTCCCCTATGGCAATTCAGCACGAAAGACAGTGCTTGTCCCGTGAATTTACGGCGCTGGATGACGCCGACGGCACAAAGCGGCCCAGTCGCGCCCAGATCGGCTTGCACCGTTCTCAAGGCGTTGTCGCATGGGCACTCTATTGATTGAACATATAATCAATTAAACCCGGATCCAGCCGAGGCTGGATGCGTGCAGGCGACGCTCTATGTCACACCAGCGTCAATTTTCCGATCTGCAACGCGATGCAATATTCAAGTGATTTATCTTTTTTCCTGCGCAAGACTGAGCAAATCACCTAAGGCTTTTCCAGAGGATCCCAGCATGCTCAAGGCCAAGGCGGCCGTCATCACCGGTTCGGCGCCGGGGGGCGACTTCAGCATCGTTCGCGCCCCGGCACGCGCAGACGCCCATCCGTCGACAGATGGCGGTCGGATCGCCGCATGAGCACCGCGCCCAAACCCGTCAGTTTGGCGCTTCAGGGCGGCGGCGCTCATGGCGCCTTCACCTGGGGCGTGCTCGACGCGCTGCTGGAGGACGGCCGCCTCGACGTCAAGGCGATCACCGGCACCAGCGCCGGCGCCATGAATGCCGTGGTCTTCGCCGAGGGTTATCTCGAGGGCGGCGCACCTGGCGCCCGCCGGCAGCTCGAGACCTTCTGGCGCGAGATCAGCCGCAAGGGCCGGCTGTCGCCGCTGCGCCGCCCGCTTCTGGAGCGCTTCATGGCCGGCTGGTCGCTGGGAGACTCGCCCGGCATGGCCCTGTTCGAGAACTGGAGCCGGCTGTTCAGCCCCTATGACACCAATCCGCTCAATCTCAATCCGCTGCGCGATTTCATCGCCGAGCTGATCTGTTTCGACAAGCTCAGGGCGAGCGAGGCGATCAGGCTGTTCGTCTCCGCCACCAATGTGCGCAGCGGCCATATCCGCATCTTCGAGAATGCCGAACTGAACGCTGATGTGGTGATGGCTTCGGCCTGCCTGCCCCAGATCTTCCAGGCCGTCGAGATCGGGGGGCAGGCCTATTGGGACGGCGGCTATCTCGGCAACCCGGCCTTGTTCCCGCTGCTCGACGACCGCACGCCCGACGACACCATTCTGGTGCAGATCAACCCGGTGCTGGTGCGGGAGGTGCCGCAGACGGCCGGCGGCATCGCCAACCGCCTCAACGAGATCACCTTCAACGCCTCCCTCCTCGGCGAATTGCGGGCTCTCGCCATGATGCAGCGCCGCGCCCGGGGCGCCGACCGTTTCGGCGACATCCGCCTGCATCGCATCGCGCTGGGCCAGAAGGAAGGGCTGGACGCCACCTCCAAGCTCAACACCGAATGGGAGTTCCTCACCTTCCTGCGCGACCAGGGCCGCAGGGCGGCGAAGATCTTCCTCGCCCGGCACTTCGACGCGATCGGCACGACGGCCACGCTCGACATCGAAGCCATGCTGCGGTGAGAGGACACGTCCAGGGAGCGTCGCAATGCCGGGCCAGCCCTTGATTTCGGGACGGAGTCCGGCACAATGCCGTCCGTTCGCGGCCTTCATGCCGCGATCGAGGAGGCCACGCCCTCCCCCCATGATGGGTTTGATGTCCGGGACGGCCCGGCCCTTTTGAGAGGAGGGCCTGATGGCCTGGATCTATCTTGTTATCGCCGGCATCTTCGAAGTGGTGTGGGCCTTCTACATGAAGCAGTCGGAAGGCTTTTCGAAGTTGGTGCCGACCGTGATCACCTTCGTCACCATGGCCATCAGCTTCGGCCTGCTCTCGATCTCGATGCGCAGCCTGCCGCTCGGCACCGCCTATACGATCTGGACCGGGATCGGCGCTGTCGGAGCCTTCATCGTCGGTGTGCTGGTGCTCGGCGAACAGGCCAACGCCATGCGCATCGTCGCCGCCGCCCTGATCATTTCCGGGCTGGCCATGATGAAGCTGTCGACACCGGCCTGACGTCTTCCCGGAGCGCGGACTTCCCGGCGACATGCGAGCATGTCGCGATGCCCCGCGCTCCGTTTCCCTCAGATCAACACCTGCGTGCCGATCTCCACCACCCGGTTGGAGGGGATGGAGAAATAGTCGCTGGCGTCGTCGGCATTGCGCGCGAGGATCATGTAGAGCCGGCGCTGCCAGCGCCACATGGTCGGCTGCGCCCCGCCACGCAGGTGGCGTCGCGACAGGAAGAAAGAGGTGTCCATGATGTCGAAGGACCAGCCGGCCCGGCGGCTGAGCGCCAGCGCCTTGGGCACGTTCGGGCTTTCCATATAGCCGAACTGCACCCGCATCTTGGTGAAGGAGGCAGAGACCTCTTCGAGCGTGATGCGCCCGCCTCCCGCAACCACCGGCTCCTCCACGGTCTGGATGGTGAGGATCGCCACCTTCTCATGCAGGGCCTTGTAGTGCTTGAGGCTGTGCAGCAGCGCGGTGGGGGTGTAGTCGGGATCGCTGGTGAGGAAGATCGCCGTGCCCGGCACGCGGGCGACCGAGCCCTTTTCCAGGCTCTTGACGATGGTCATCAGCGGCACCTCGGTGCGCCGCGTCTTCTCCAGCACCAGCCGCGTGCCGCGCCGCCAGGTGATCATCAGGATCATCAGGGCCGCCGCAATCATCAGCGGTACCCAGCCTCCATCATGCACCTTGAGCAGGTTGGCCGAGAGAAAGACGAGATCGATCAGCAAGAACGGCACAATGACGAGCCCCGCTGCCAAAGCCGACCAGCGCCAGACCTTCCAGATCACCAGGAAGGCCATCATCGCCGTCACCACCATGGTGGTGGTCACGGCGATGCCATAGGCCGAAGCCAGGCGCGAGGAGCTCTCGAAGGCCAGCACCAGGATGAGCACGCCGACCAGCAGAATGCCGTTGACCTGGGCGATATAGATCTGCCCTGACTGGTGCTCGGACGTATGGGCCACCTTCATGCGCGGCAGGAGGCCGAGCTGGATGGCCTGGCGCGTCAAGGAATAGGCGCCGGTGATCACCGCCTGGCTGGCGATGATGGTGGCGATCGTCGCCAAGACCACCATCGGCACCAGAAAGAGCGGGTTCTGCGGCACCAGCATGTAGAAGGGGTTGTCGAGGATCTCGGGCGCAGGATTGTTCAGCACCAGCGCGCCCTGGCCGAGATAGTTCAGCGCCAGCGAAGGCAGCACCAGCGTCATCCAGGCCATCTGGATCGGCTTGCGGCCGAAATGGCCGAGATCGGCATAGAGCGCCTCCGCCCCGGTGACCGCCAGGAAAACAGCGCCAAGCGCCACGAAGCCGATATGGCCATGGCTGAGCATGAACTCGACCGCGTGCCAGGGATTGAAGGCCGCGAGAACGACGGGTGCATCCTTGATGTGCCACAGGCCCGACAGGCCCATCACCACGAACCACAGTGCCATCACCGGCCCGAAGAAGGCGCCGACCCGGGCCGTGCCGTGGCTCTGGACGGCGAAGAGCGCCACGATGATCGCCACGGTAATCGGCACGACGAACGGATCGAAGGCCGGCGTCACCAGTTTCATGCCCTCCACCGCCGAAAGCACCGACACGGCGGGCGTGAGGATGGCGTCGCCATAGAACATGGCCGCCCCGATGGTGCCGAGCACCAGGAGGGTCGTGCCGGAACGCCCGAGGGCACGCTGGGCCAGGGCCATCAAAGTCAGGGTGCCGCCTTCGCCCTTGTTGTCGGCCCGGAGCAGCAGCAGCACATATTTCAGCGTCACGATGACGATGAGCGCCCACAGGATCAGCGAGATCACGCCGAGCACCGCTTCCTGGCTCATCAGCCTGCCGCCCTCGGTCGCCGCATGCAGCGCCTCGCGGAAGGCATAGAGCGGGCTGGTTCCGATATCGCCGTAGACGACGCCGATGGAGCCGAGCGTCAGCGCCCAGAAGCCCCCGCCATGGCCGCTGATTTCCTCGCCGGTGTCGGCGCTATGCGTAAGCCCCATACGGGCCTCCGTTGGATGATGTAGGAGTCGGGCAAGGCGAAGATGAAAAGCGCGGCTGCGGTCGCCAGGCAAGCCCGTCCTCTGTTTGTGCAGCGCAGCAAGCCCGCTCTCTTACACCTTTCCGATTTCACGGCAAAGGGGGGCGGGATCTGGGACGGTGGATCGCAAGTCCAGACAACATGCGCCGCCGGCGAAGCGGGCCTGGACGCGAGGCCGGCGCGCGGATCTTCAGCGCCTGATCGAAAAGTCGGCAAAACTCGACTTTTGTCATTCCCGGGCTTCCTCCCGGCAATCCAGGGCTGCGATGTCGACGAGCAGCGCAATCTCAATGCCCGGAGCCAGCCCGGGCATGACAAAACTCAGCTTTCTCGGCTCTGTTTATGACTATTGAGGACGGCTCTTCAGATCAGCACCCTCTCCTGAAGACGGGCTGTTCCCAACATGCCGATCTGGCGATCGGCACACCAGGTTGCGCATCCTCCATCAGATCAGGACCTGCGTGCCGATCTCCACCACCCGGTTGGAGGGAATGGAGAAATAGTCGCTGGCATCGTCGGCATTGCGGGCGAGGATCATATAGAGCCGGCGCTGCCAGCGCCACATGGTCGGCTGCGCCCCGCCGCGCAGGTGCCGGCGCGACAGGAAGAAGGAGGTCGACATGATGTCGAAGGACCAGCCGGCCTTGCGGCACAGCGCCAAGGCCTTGGGCACGTTCGGGCTCTCCATATAGCCGAACTGCACCTTCATCTTGGTGAAGGAGGCGGAGATCTCCTCGATCGAGACCCGGCCGCCGCCCGGCACGATCGGATCGTCCGTGGTTTCGATGGTGAGGATCGCCACCTTCTCATGCAGCGCCTTATAGTGCTTGAGGCTGTGCAGCATGGCGGTGGGGGCGTAGTCGGGATCGCTGGTCAGGAAGATCGCCGTGCCCGGCACGCGGGCGACCGAGCCTTTTTCCAGGCTCTTGACGATGGTCATCAGCGGCACTTCGGTGCGCCGGGACTTCTCCAGCACCAGCCGGGTGCCGCGCCGCCAGGTGACCATCAGCGTGATCAGGCCAAGGGCGATCAGGATCGGCAGCCAGGCGCCATCGAACAGCTTGAGCAGGTTGGCGCCGAGGAAGATCGAATCGATGATGAGGAAGGGCACGATGATCGCCGCCGCGGCCCAGGGCTTCCACAGCCAGACCCGCCAGATCACCACGAAGGCAAGGATGGCATCCACCACCATCGTGGTGGTCACGGCGATGCCATAGGCCGAGGCCAGGCGCGAGGAACTCTCAAACACCAGCACCAACAGCACCACGCCGGCGAGCAGCATACCATTGACCTGGGCGATGAAGATCTGGCCGGACTGGTGCTCCGAGGTGTGGGAAATGCGCATGCGCGGCACCAGGCCGAGCTGAACGGCCTGGCGCGTCAGCGAGAAGGTGCCGGTAATCACCGCCTGACTGGCGATGATGGTGGCGCTGGTAGCCATGATCACCATCGGCACCAGGAACAGCGGCGAGGCCGGCACCAGGCGGTAGAACGGATTCTCCAGGGCACTGAAATCGTTGAGCACCAGGGCGCCCTGGCCGAGATAGTTGAGAGTCAGGGCCGGCAGCACCAGGCCGAGCCAGGCGGTCTGGATCGGCTTGCGGCCGAAGTGGCCGAGATCGGCATAGAGCGCTTCGCCGCCGGTGACGGCCAGGAACACAGCACCCAGCGTGACAAAGCCGATATGGCCATGGGTGAGCAGGAATTCGGCGGCATACCAGGGATTAATCGCGGCGATGATGCCGGGATGCTGCAGGAAATTGACGAAGCCGATCACGCCGACGAGCGTGAACCAGATCGCCATGATGGGGCCGAAAAAGGCACCGACCCGCGCGGTGCCATGACTCTGCACCAGAAAGAGCGCGATGATGATCACCAGCGTCAGCGGCACGACGAAGACGTCGAAGCCGGGCGCCACCAGCTTGAGGCCTTCCACGGCCGACAGCACGGAGACAGCCGGGGTGATCATGGCGTCGCCGTAGAACATCGAGGCACCGACGATGCCGAGCAGCACGATGGGTGCCCCGGTGCGCCCCAGCGCCCGCTGGGCCAGCGCCATCAGGGTCAGGGTGCCGCCCTCCCCCTTGTTGTCGGCCCGGAGCAGCAGCAGCACATATTTGAGCGTGACGATGATGATCAGGGCCCACAAAATCAGGGAGATCACACCGAGCACGGCGGTGGGAGTAACGTTCTTGCCGCCTTCGGTGGCGGCATGGGCGGCCTCGCGGAAGGCATAGAGCGGGCTGGTGCCGATATCGCCATAGACGACGCCGATGGAGCCGAGCGTCAACGCCGCGAACCCGCCGCTATGCTTGTGTTCCGTGGTGTCTTCGCCATTCTCGACGGCGTTCGCGAGCCCCATGCGGGCAACTCCGTTCTGACCTGTTGGGATTGTTTCGATGGGTCGATCGCAAGCAGCGATCTTCGCTCTCCAAAATGCGGCTCGAGGCGCCGCCGGTCGCATCGGTGACCGAACGGCAAGTGACGGCACGCCGGTCGAACCCAGGGTTTCCTGCCCTCGGGGTGGGGCCTCTTACACTCTTCTGCCGGATGGGCATAGAGGCCAGCACCCTTTTTGACCAACAACTCCCCAGCCAATCGGCCCCCCGAAACATGCATAGCCCACATTCAAGACGTGTGCATCATCGCAAAGGCGACACACCCTGTGACGGTTTCGGACAAGCCGACTCGATTGCAATCGGCTATCTATCTTTCACGCGACGCTGCGTCGTATTCGGAACAATTTCTCTCTTAATTTTTCCGTAATCGCCGCATTCCACGCATCTACTGCTAAGAAAGTTATTTTCATTTCCGTGAAAATATGTCTCAACTGAGCAGAACAACCGCCCCAGAGGGAACCACATGGCCCAAGATCCGAAAAAGCCACTGAGCGACATCGAAATCGCGCGTCAAGCCAAGATGCAGCGCATCGACGCGATTGCCGAAAAAGCCGGCATTCCCGACGAGGCCTTCGAGCCCTATGGCAAACATATCGCCAAGATCGATCTCGACAAGATTCCCGGCCTGCAGGATCGCCCCGACGGCAAGCTGATCCTGGTCACCGCCATCAACCCGACCCCGGCCGGCGAAGGCAAGACCACCACCACCGTTGGTCTCGGCGACGGCCTCGCCGCCATCGGCAAGAAAACGATGATCTGCCTGCGCGAGCCCTCGCTTGGCCCCTGCTTCGGCGTCAAGGGCGGCGCGGCCGGCGGCGGTTATGCCCAGATCGTGCCGATGGAGCAGATCAACCTGCATTTCACCGGCGACTTCCATGCCATCACCTCGGCACATAATCTGTTGTCGGCGATGATCGACAACCACATCTACTGGGGCAATGCGCTCGGCATCGACACCCGCCGGGTCACCTGGCGCCGCGTGCTCGACATGAACGACCGCTCGCTGCGCGCCATCAACTCTTCGCTCGGCGGCGTCTCCAACGGATTCCCGCGTGAAGACGGCTTCGACATTACCGTCGCCTCCGAAGTCATGGCCGTGTTCTGCCTTGCCAAGGACCTCGCCGACCTCGAGGAACGGCTTGGCAAGATGATCATCGGCTACACCCGTGACAAGAAGGCGATTACCGCCGCGGACATCAAGGCCTCCAGCGCCATGACGGTGCTGCTCAAGGATGCCCTGAAGCCCAATCTGGTGCAGACGCTGGAAGGCAACCCCGCCTTCGTGCATGGCGGCCCCTTCGCCAACATCGCCCATGGCTGCAACTCGGTCGCCGCCACCAAGGCCGGCCTGAAGCTCGCCGATTATGTGGTGACGGAAGCCGGCTTCGGCGCTGATCTCGGCGCCGAGAAGTTCTTCGACATCAAGTGCCGCAAGGCCGGCCTCACCCCGGCCGCCGTGGTGATCGTCGCCACGGTGCGCGCCCTCAAGATGCATGGCGGCGTGCCGAAGGATCAACTCGGCAAGGAGAACCTCGAAGCCCTGCGCAAGGGCCTGGCCAATCTCGGCCGCCATGTCGAGAACGTGCGCAAGTTCGGCGTCTCGGCCATCGTCGGCATCAACCATTTCATTGCCGACACGCCGGCCGAGCACGAACTCATCGCCCAGGTCTGCAAGGAGCAGTTCGGCGTCGACGCGGTGGTGTGCAGCCATTGGGCCGAGGGTTCGAAGGGCACCGAGGAACTTGCCCGCCGCGTGGTCGCGCTGGCCGAGGCCCCGCATCCGCTCGACGGCCGCGGCTTCCGCACCCTCTACCCGGACGAGATGCCGCTCTGGGACAAGATGAAGCTGATCGCCAAGGAGATCTATCGCGCCGCCGATATCATCGCCGACCAGAAGGTCCGCGACCAGTTCAGGGACATCGAGGCCGCCGGTTTCGGTCATCTGCCGATCTGCGTGGCCAAGACCCAGTACTCCTTCTCGACCGATCCGAACCATCGCGGCGCGCCGGTCGACCATGTCGTGCCGATTCGCGAAGTGCGGCTGTCGGCCGGCGCCGGCTTCCTGGTGGTGGTCTGCGGCGAGATCATGACCATGCCGGGCCTGCCCCGCGTGCCCTCGGCGGAATTCATCCGCCTCGATCCCAAGGGCCAGATCGAAGGCCTGTTCTGAGCCATCGCCTGCCCTGCCGGTCGCCTGGCGCGACCGGCAGGGCAATGAAGATGAAGGCGCCGGACGCCGCGGGGCCTTCCCGTGTCGCCGCCCTGTCAGCCATGCAAAAACCCCACGGTTCAGTGAACCGTGGGGTTTTGTTTTTGGCCCTGGCAGGCGCCAGGACCTATCCATACGCTCAAGCTTCCGACTGTGCCCGGATCGTCGGGCACAGCGTGGTTCCCACCTCAGTACTCACGATAATCGCGATAATACCGGCGGGGACGTTCGCGATAGCGCCAGCCGCCATCACCGCGCCACCCACGCCGATAACCGCGATCGGGCACGCATCCATAGGGTGAGCGGTGCATTCCATAGGGGCACAAACGGCGAATCTGCTGGATGAGCCCGTTGTCGGCCTGTGATTGCGCCGATGGTGCCATCGGCATTGCCGAGGCAATCTGCGGTGCAACCATCATGCTTCCGGCGGCCAGGCCAGCTGCAACAAACAGCTTCAGGGATAGTTTCATAGCTCCCTCCCTCGTTTTCAATACTCGATGTCTAGCAGTATGATCTGAATGCAAGGTGAACAGGTCGGGTCAAGCAATCAACTTAACGTAACGTTACCTAGCCTCCAAATCTCATTAAGCCGCCAAGAGATGGCTGGACTGAAGACCGGCCTACCCCGGGACAGCTTAGAGCCGGCCCTTCCTGAAGCCAAGCTCATACACCTGCCACACGAGCACGGCCAGCATGGCGAGGGTGACGATCCAGCGCCCATAGACCGGCAATATCTGGTCGCTGAGGATCGGAGAGAAGATCTGGAAATAGATGGCGGCGGGCAGGATGAGCGCCAGCTGCGCCGGCCGGCCCAGATCGTTGTAGCGCTTGGCGCCCACGAAATAGATGCAGACCGAGACCAGCACCATCACCAGATAGATGACGTCGATCGCAAACAGAGACAGATAATAGGGCGCCGTCATCAGCCGGGTATGTTCCCGGGCGACTTCATCGACCAGCGCCTCGGCCGCCGCGGGATTGCGTGGCAGGACGTGATTGAGCCCGAAGACCACCGCCACCAGTACCCCAAGGATCAAGGCCAGCACCGCCATGGCGCGCCACCAGGTCTGCCTGTCGATGCTGCCCTTGTCGTCACGAAACAGGAAACGGGCGCTGTGAGCGCCCAGTATACCAGCCATATCTCCTCCGAGGCCTGCCATCCCGCCGGCTTCTAGAGCAAAGCGCGTTTAGACGGCAACGCTGCTTTGCGCTGCCTCTTTGGTTCGACGCGTCTTTGCGATTCCTGGCGATGCCGCCAACGCAAAACGCTCCTGCCCGTGCGACGCGGCAGGATCAAGGCGCTTTCTATTCGACCACACCGACGAAAGGCAGCTGGCGATAGGAATGGGCGACGTCCATGCCGTAGCCGACCACGAACACGTCGGGGCATTCGAAGCCGATGAAATCGGCCTTGATGTTGACGGCGCTCTTGCCCGGCTTGTCGAGCAGCACGCAGCTCAGCACCTGCTTGGCGCCGCGCGCCGCAAGCAAATCCTTGGCGAAGGCCAAGGTGCGCCCGGATTCCAGAATATCGTCGACCAGCAGGATGTTGCGCCCGCGCACGTCGCTCTCGACATCGTGCAGGATGTTCACCGTGCCGGACGAGACGGTCGACTCGCGATAGCTCGACAGATGCACGAACTCCACTTCGGGTGCCATGCCCGCCTGATGCATGGCGCGCAGGAGGTCGGCCGCGAACACGAAGGAACCTTTCAGCACCGCGACCACGAGCAGATTCTCGAGATTGCGGGCCTTGATCTCCTGCACCAGCGACGCATTGCGCTTGGCGATCGTCTCGGCGTCGAACAGGACTTTGATATTACGCGACGTGGCCATCGAACTCCTCATTTCTGCCGGCACCATAGCCGCAGGAGGGCATCGGCGACAATGGCGTTGGAGTCCCGCCCGCCGGCCGCCCACAGGCGCCGGATCGCAACCCGGGCAGCTCCTGCTCCACGGCTACGGGAAGAAGGATCTTCCGAAGGTTAAATTCGTTGTGATTTCGTTAACGTTAATACCTCGTTAACGCCCTCCCGGCACAGTGCAGCCGAGGCGGTTGGGCCGTGGTCGGGACCGCTTCTTGGGGAGATTCTGTTTTGGTTCGGTTCGAGAATGTGGGATTGCGCTACGGGATGGGGCCGGAAGTGCTGCGCGACGTCAGTTTCGACCTGCCCGCCAATTCCTTTCAGTTCCTCACCGGTCCTTCCGGCGCGGGCAAGACCACGCTGCTGCGCCTGCTCTTCCTCACGCTCAAGCCGACCCGTGGCCTCATCCACACCTTCGACCAGGAAGTGTCGACCCTTTCCAAGCACGCCCTTGCCGAGACACGGCGGCGCATCGGCATCGTCTTTCAGGATTTCCGCCTGCTCGATCACCTCACCACCTATGAGAACATCGCCCTGCCCCTGCGCGTGCAGGGCCAGGACGAGGCACGCTACCGGGCCGAAGTGGTCGAATTGCTGCACTGGGTCGGGCTCGGCGAGCGCATGCATGTGCTGCCGCCCGTGCTGTCCGGCGGCGAGAAGCAGCGTGCCGCCATCGCGCGGGCCTTGATCGTGCGCCCCGAATTGCTGCTGGCGGACGAGCCGACGGGCAATGTCGATCCTGCTCTCGCCCGCCGCCTGCTGCGCCTGTTCATCGAGCTCAACCGCTCCGGCACCTCGGTGGTGATCGCCACCCATGACGAAAGCCTGATGGAGCTCTTCCCCGCCCGCCGCCTGCGCCTCGAGGATGGCCACGTCACGGTCCAGGAGCCCGCGTCATGGTCGTGAACGACAGAGCGCAGCCGGCCGGCCGGCGCGCCGAGACGCTGATCCGCCCCGCCGCCCCGATCGTGCCGTCGGGCTCGATCGCCGGGCGCTCGCTGATGGCGGTGGTGGCGATCATGACCTTCCTCGTCGCCCTCACGGCCGGCGGCGTATTGCTGATCGCGGGCGCCGCCGCCGACTGGGGCTCGCAGATCGCCCGCGAGGTCACCATCCAGGTGCGCCCGGTCGAGGGACGCGACATCGAGGCCGAGATCGGCAAGGCCGTCGTCGCCGCCCGCGCCGCCGACGGCATCAGCGACGTGCAGGTCTATTCGCGCGAGGAAACCGAGCGCATGCTGGTGCCCTGGCTCGGCGAGGGCCTCGACATGGGCGACCTGCCGATCCCGCGCCTCATCGTGGTGAAGATCACGCCCGGCAGCCTGCCGGACTTCGCCACGCTGAAGAAGACGCTGGCCGAGACGGTGGCCGGCGCCAGCCTCGACGATCACCGCTTCTGGATCGCACGCCTGGCGGCGATGGCACGGGCGATGGTACTGGCGGGCCTGGCCATCCTCGTATTGATGGTCGTCGCAACGGCGCTGTCGGTGGTGTTCGCCACCCGCGGCGCCATGGCCGGCAACAAGGACGTGGTCGAGGTGCTGCATTTCGTCGGCGCCCATGACAGCTTCATCGCCAACGAATTCCAGCGCCATTTCCTCTGGCTCGGCCTCAAGGGCGGGCTCATCGGGGGCGGCGCGGCGGCGCTGACCTTCCTCTTCGCCCATATGCTCGCCTCCCGTTTCACCGCCACCGCGGCGGGAGACCAGATGGAAGCCCTGTTCGGCTCCTTCAACATGGACTGGCGCGGCTATGCCGCCATCGCCGCGGCAGTCGTGCTCATTGCCATCATCACCGGCGTCACATCGCGCATGACGGTTCACCGCGTGCTGCGGGGACACATATAGGGGTCATCCATGAGCGTCTGGCAGGGCTCCGCGCCCATTCCGCTTCACACCCGACCCGCCGACCCCATTTTCGCCCAAACCATCCGCAAGAATTTCTGGCACGATAGATTGGCCAGATTTGACAGGCTGGTACGGGCACGTCCGATGCGGCAGGCCTCGGCGATCGATGGCATGGCTTCCCCCGCCCAGGCGGAGCACCCGCCCAGGCGGCCGCGCCGCTGGCTGCGCTGGATCATGGAAATCACCGGCGCCTGCCTCCTGTTCTTCACCGCGGCCGTGGTGACGGATTTCGCCTATTTCGTCGCCAGCCTGCAGAACCAGGCGCCCAGCCCCGCCGTGAGGGCCGACGGCATCATCGCCCTCACCGGCGGTGCGGACCGCATCAGCGAAGCGTTCGACCTGCTCAACCAGGGCCGCGCCAGGCGCCTTCTCATCACCGGCGTCAACAAGGCGACCAGCCAGCAGGCGCTGGCCGGACACACCGCCGGCGGCGTCGAGGTGCTCGATTGCTGCGTGGACATCGACCGCAACGCCCTCAATACCCTCGGCAACGCCCTGGAAACGGCGCGCTGGGTGCGGGACAAGCAGTTCAAGTCGATCATCGTGGTGACCTCGAACTACCACATGCCGCGCTCGCTGCTGGAACTGCGGCGGGTGCTGCCGGATACCACGCTGATCGCCTATCCCGTGATCTCGCAGAATCTCAAGCTCGATTCCTGGTGGACGGACCCGGCCAGTATCCGCCTCCTGCTCTCGGAATATGTGAAATATGCGGGCGCCACCTTCCAGCTCCGGATGGAACGGGCCACGGCGGAAAGGGTGCAGGCACGGGCCGAGTGAGGCAGGTGCGGCGCCGGGGACCGAATGCGACACCCCGGTCGTTGCACTGGCACCCAATTCAGGGAGCTTCTGTCGCCCGACGAAAAGCGCGTCAGAAAAGCGAAAAGGCGGCTTCACCGATCAGGAAGATTGCGATCAGCCAAAGCAATCCCAGGACGATGCGGCGATAGGCAGCCTCGCCGACATGCGCAAAGCGGGAGGCACCGCACCAGAGGCCCATGGCGTAAATTGGCATCAAGGTCAGGGAAAGTTCGAGGTACGAAGAGGTGTAGAGCCCATAGGCCAGATAGGTGCCGCCTAGAATGAGGCTCTGACCGGTCAGATAGACGATAATGTCGGCCCTCGATTGTCGCACATCACCGTCTCGGCCGAGCAGATAGATCATCGCGGGTGGGCCGAAAATACCGCAGAGGCCCCCGGCGAGGCCGGAGATGCCACCCGCGGTGAGGCTTCCGAGCGAAGTAGGTACAAGCCGAAAATCACGGTTGAGCAGCAGATAGGAAGCTGTCGCCAGCAGGACAAGGCCCATTATAAGCTGTGCCTGCATGGGACTGGCAAATAGCAGGCCGAGGACACCGATCGGGCTCGCGGCAACAGCGCCGAGGGCCATCCAGCCGATCGTGCGCCGGTCGCAGCACGATGCGGCTTTCCAAACAAGGGGCAGCGACGGTAGGAGGTCGACCAGGAACATCGTCACCACGGCCGTACGGGCGTCATAGGCGAGCGTGACCAACGGAATGTAGATCATCGCCGCTCCGACCGCCGCGAAGCCCCTCGAGAAGCCGGCTAGAGCAGCCGCCGCCATAGCGTAGCATAGGGCCGGCATGACACTCGCCTCCACGAACCGCGCGATGCAGGATGCAGAAGGCCGGCGGCGGAAGGGAGGGAAGAAATAGTGGTATCACTGGCACTGACAGGCAGGAGCGCGCATGGCTGACGATGAGGCCCGAACCGAGCTGACGGCGTTTCTGAAATCGCGCCGCAAAAGACTGTCTCCGGCCGATTTCGGCCTGCCCCGCAATGATGGCCGCCGGGCACCAGGTCTGCGTCGCGAGGAGGTGGCGGCGCTCTCGGGCATCGGACTCACCTGGTACACCCGGCTGGAGCAGGGTAAGGAGATCCAGGTATCCACCGCTTTCCTTGACAATCTGGCACGGGGGCTGCGCTTCAGCTCAGCGGAGCGAGCGCATCTGTTCGCCCTGGCCCAACATCGCCTGCCGCCGTCCCTCCCACCAACCCTCAGCCGGACGCAGCCAGACGAAGGTCTGCAGGCCATTCTCGACAGCATCGGCAGCCCTGCCTATGCCCGCACCGGCCGCTTCGATGTAGTGGCTTGGAATGCAGCGAACACAGCGATGTTCGGTAATTTCGCCATCATCCCGGCGGCAGACCGCAATGTCATTCGCCTGACGTTTTTGCGCGGGTATCATCGGCGTTCCATGCCTGACTGGGAAGCGGATGCGCGCGCCTTGCTGGCAAAGTTCCGCATCAATCTCGGTCTGGCGGTGGACAAGACGCCTTTTCTCTCCCTGGTGGAGGACCTGGCTGGCTCAAGCGCCGAGTTCCGGCGCCTATGGGCAGAGCACGAAGTCAGCGATCCCGGCGAGGGCGTCACATATTTTCATTCACCGCGACAGGGCGATCGGCATTTCCGTCACCACCTGCTGATGCCGGAAGCCTGGCCCGATCTGCGCATTGTCCTTTTCATTCCGAATTAGGCGCTACCAACTCTCAACACCCTCGGCAACCCTCTGGAAAAGGCGCGTTGCGTGCGGCGCCGCCGATGGTTGCAAAACCCAGCTGCAGAAATGCATCTATAATCGGAAGTTTCACGGCACCACGGTCGTCATAGGTCTGGCCAGGCCGAGCATTGCTATCGGCACCGTGGCCTCGAGACGGTCTTTCGCCACGCCATCGCGGGCCTGCACCGAAAGACCGTGCAGAACAGTCGCGTAGTAATCTCCAAGGGCCTGTGTATCCGTATCCGCCGGCAATTCCCCCTCCGTCACGGCGCGTTCCAGACGTTTGACGAGGGAAGCGGTGCGGCGCCGGCGATAGTCGGCCAAGAACTCCCGTATCCCCTCGTTCTCAGCCGCGCAGTTGGTCGCGGCCGACACGACCATGCAGCCATGCGGCCGTCCCTTGCGCGTGTAGATCTCGACCGCTTCGCGCAGGCTCCGTTCAATCGCGCCGGCAGCTGTTGGCTCCTCCGCGAGCGCCCGCGTGGCGAAGCCACCGTCGCCTTGGTCATAGAGCCCGACCGCTTCGCGGAACAGCATCTCCTTCGATCCGAACGCCGCATAGATGCGGGCCGAAGCGATTCCCAGCGTTTCCACCAGATCGGCCATCGACACCCCTTCATAGCCGCGCGACCAGAACGCGTCGCGCGCTTTGGCCAATGCCGCATCTCGATCGAATTCGCGCGGACGCCCCGCCATCGCAATCTCCATTCTTGAGTGATCGATAAATAATTCGCTTGACCGCGCCATGCAAGGTTCTATTCTTTGTTGATCGACAAACAATAGAACGACGGAGTTTGACATGACCGCGTCGGATCATGCCGGCACAGCCACGGCATCAGGCATTGGCGCGCGAAGGGGCCTGGCGCTCGCGCTGCTCGCCTTCGCCCAGCTCATCTATTCGCTGGACATCAATATCGTCTTCGTGGCCTTGCCGGAAATCGGCGCGGGCCTGGGCTTTTCTGGCCAAACCCTGCAATGGGTGGTCAGCGCCTACATGGTGTTCTGCGGCGGCTTCCTGCTGTTCGGCGGAAGGGCGGCGGACCTGATCGGCCAACGGCGCATGTTTGTCTTGGCGCTCTGGCTTTATGCACTGTCCTCGCTTGCGGGCGGTCTGGCCACGTCCCCCATCGTCATCGTCGCGGCCCGCGCCGTGCAGGGCATCGGGGCAGCCCTTTTGTTTCCAGCCACGCTCTCGCTCATCAACCGCCTGTTCGCGGAAGGACCCGAGCGCAATCGCGCGCTGGCCGTATGGGGCGGCGCCGGCGCCAGCGGATTGAGCATCGGTGCGCTGGCGGGCGGCTTCCTGACCGCCGCCTGGGGCTGGCCTGCCGTCTTCTACGTCAATGTCGTGCTGGCCGGCATCGCTGTCATCGCAGCCTTCTTCGTGATCCCGCCCGACCCGAAGCGGCATGACAAACGCAGCTTCGATCTGCCGGGCGCATTGACCGTCACCCTTGGCACGACGGCACTCGTGTTCGGGCTGGTGGAGGGGCCAGAAATCGGCTGGAGCGCGGCAAGCGTGGTCTGCGCGCTGGCGCTTTCGGCAACCTTCCTCATTGCCTTCGCGGTGGTCGAGGCCCGCAGCCGCGATCCGCTCATGCCGCTGCGATTGTTCACCAACCGCAGCCTCGTGGCCGGCATGACGATCACCTTCCTCTACATGGGAACGTTCGGCGTCCTGCCTTACTTCCTGACCATTCTGTTCCAGAACGTGCAGGGGCTGACGGCACTTCAGACCGGCTGGGCGTTCCTGGTGCCCTCCATCGCCATTGCCGTCGGCACGCAGGTCGGCGAGCGGCTGGCGACGCAGCTCTCGACCCGCACGACGCTGATCGTCGGCATGGTGGTCGGCATGATCGGTACTGCGCTGCTGGTCCCCGGCTCGAATGCGGACAGTCGCTATATCGCCATCGTGACAGGCCTGATCGTATCGGGCATCGGCCAAGGCATCGTCTGGACCGGCATGTGGATCGCTGCCGCATCCGGCGTACACCACGACGAACAGGGCGTCGCCTCGGGGATGGCCTCGACGACGCTCAGCGTCGGCAACGCCATCGGCCTCGCCGTCCTGACAGCCGTCTCCAACCGGCATACGGGCGGGCAGGAAGGCGAGGCGCTCCGCAGCGCCGTGGCCGAAGGCACGCAGTTCGCCTTCTGGCTGGCGGCCGCCGGCATCCTCGTCAGTCTGGTCGTGACACTGGCCCTGCCCATCAAAAAGCGGCAGCCCTAATCGCCCATCTTGTTCAATTTGAAGGATCTCGCCGGCGACATGTATAGCCGAGGTCTTTTCGCTTCCCCTGGAGGAGGATGAAAACCTGCACCTTTCCATCCGACGCAAGCGCGATCGGGGCCCATCATGCAGTGCGACGCCACCGCTCATCCGACCCGCAATGAAGAGGGAGGCAGGCGCCGCTTATTCTGCTATAGCCGCTCAAGCCTCCTCGAATGATCCGGTCCATGCTCGTCCTGCGCTCGCTCCTGTTCAACCTGGCCTTCTATGTCAATATCGTCCTGTGGATGATCCTGGCGCTGCCGACATTGCTGATGCCGCGCCCTGCTCTGCTCTGGATCGTGAAGAACTGGGCGCGGGTGAACATTGTCCTCATGCGCCATATCGCCGGCATCACCTGCGAGATTCGCGGGCGGGAAAACCTGCCGCCCGGGCCGGTTCTGGTCGCCGCCAAGCACCAGTCCACCTGGGACATCTTCGCCATGTTCCTCGTCTGCGAGGACCCCTGCTATGTGCTCAAGCGCGAATTGATGTGGCTGCCCGTCTTCGGCTGGCTCGCCGCCAAGGCGCAGATGATCGCCGTGAACCGCGGCGCACGCTCCAGAGCGATGAAGCAGATGAAGGCCGATGGCGAGCGCGAACTCGCCCGGGGCCGGCAAATCGTGATCTTCCCCGAGGGAACCCGCCGGGCGCCCGGCGCCGAGCCGGCCTACAAATATGGCGTGGTCTATCTCTATAGCGAGTTCGACGTCCCCTGCGTCCCAGTTGCGCTCAATTCCGGCCATTTCTGGCCACGGCGCCGGTTCATCCGCCAGCCCGGCAGGCTGGTGATGGAAATTCTGCCGGCCATTCCGGCCGGCCAGGACAAGACGGCCTTCTTCGAGCGCCTGGTGAGCGATATCGAATCGGCCTCGGACCGGCTGCTCGCCGAGGCTCGCGGCCCCCTGGGAGCGGAACAAACCCGAATCGCTTGACGTGGCGGCGCAGCGCGTTCTAGATTTGTTCTATGACACAGATCGCGATTCGTTCTCGTTCGTCGTCCCCCGATCACCGCGTGTGTACGACGCTGGCCGCCCTCGGTCGCGATGCGCCCGCAGCGGCGTCGCGCTTCCGTCGCTGGGTCGGCATTTCAGGCCGTTCCTATCTGGTTTCGGTCTATCCGATCGGCCAATGCCCCGATTATGTCGACGCCGTCCTGATCGCGGTCGATGCAAGCGGCACCTGCGTGTGGATCGGCGAAGCCGGCCAAGGCGGCGATGATCTTGCTGCCACGCTCGCGGCAGCGGCGAGAGCCGGCGCCTGCGAGGTGCACGTGCATCTCCTGGCGGGGGATCCGGCGGCACGGGCCGCAGCCATTCGCGATCTCGACGGCCGGCATTGAGCACGCTTCTGCTCGTATACCGGTCGCGAAAACCGTGTCCCCTGCCTGTGCCTGAAAGCGCGGACATCCGCCCTCCCAGGGATTCTCGTCCATAAGCCAGCCTCTTCGCGGCCTCCTATTTGAGCTCCCCTGCGCGATTCCGGCTGCTTCCGTCAAATCGCAAAACTTCTTTGCCGTCCGCCGACGGATTTTCCTGGCTCTGCCGTTCAAATGGCGTTCTTCGCGCATATTGCCCGCGCGATCTGTCCCAGGAGATGCCCATGATCGGTCGTTCGATCCTTGCCTTGATGCTGGCCCTGCCGGCCGCAGCCGCGATGGCGCAGACGGCGCAAACCGCACCGGCACAGCCATCCCAGACATCCGAACCCCAGACCACCGCTCCCCAAACTCCCGCCCCAGCCGCGGCCCCCGCCAAGGCCGGGCTCAGCCTCGCCGAGTTCCAGGCCCGCCGCGAGAAGGCCCTGATGAAAGCGGACACCGATGGCGACGGCAAGATCAGCCTTGCGGAGTGGAGTGCCTTTCAGGCGAAGCGGAACGCCAAGACGGATTCGGCCAAGACGGATTCGGTCAAAGCTGATCCGGCCAAGACCTTCGCCCGCCTCGACGCCAACAAGGACGGCTTCCTCGACAAGGGTGAACTCGATGCCTTCTTCGCCAAGCGTTTCGCCCGGCTCGATGCCAACAAGGACGGCGCGCTCGCCCGCGACGAACGGCCGGGCCACAAATCGGCTGCCAAACCGGCGCAATGATGCAGGACCATGGCCCTCGATGAGTCCCGGGAGTGCGCCAGGCCATGGTGTCCGATCCAGACGAGGAATTGGTGCGCCGGATCGGTTCGGGCGACGACGCAGCCATGCAGGCCCTGGTCTCGCGCAAACTGCCCCGCCTGCTCGCCCTGGCGCGCCGCATGCTGGGCGATGCCGCGGAAGCCGAGGACGTCGCGCAGGAGACCTTCCTGCGGATCTGGCGCAATGCCGGGCGCTGGCGGCCCGGGACGGCCCGGTTCGACACCTGGATCCATCGCGTCGCGCTCAATCTCTGCTATGACCGCCTGCGCCGCCGCAGGGAATGGACGGGCCTCGATCTGCCCGAGCTGGCCGCTCCCCCGGACCATCCGGCCGCAAGCCGGGCCGAGGAGACGAGCGATCATGTCGAGCGAGCCTTGCAGGCCATCGCACCGCGGCAGCGGGAAGCCATCGTCCTGACCTACTATCAGGCGATGTCCAATATCGAGGCCGCCGCGGCCATGGAAGTCAGCGTCGAGGCGCTGGAGAGCCTGCTCGCACGCGGACGACGTTCTCTGCAGTCTCTCCTGATCAGGAAGGCCGATGATGACTGAAGCTCCCTTCGCGATGAGTGCAGAGCGTTTTGCCGCCCTCGCCGCCGCCTATGGCGCGGGAATGGAGGCCTGGCCCGCGCCCGAGCGCAGCGCCGGCCGCGCCTTCGCGCTGACACCCCAGGGCCGGCTCATTCTTGCGCGGGCCGGCCGCCTCGACCTGGCGCTGCGCAGCATAGAGGGACATGGCTGCATCCGCCTCCAGCCGGCAGGACGCGGCGATGCGGCCGCGTCCGTTCTCCAGGGCCGGGCAGCCGCCGGCCTCCCGCAGCGCCTGGCGGCGCCTGTCCGCCGATCCCGTTCGGACAAGCTCGAAGCCCTGCTGTCGGGGAGTGGCTCCCATGCCTGACAGGCCCGCACCGATGGATGCCGAGCGTTTTGCCGCTCTTGCCGACCGCCATGGCAGCCGCCTGCAGCATTGGCCGGAGGCCGAGCGGGCGGCGGCCCTGGCTTTTGCGTCCACCTCCGAGGGTGAAGCCATCCTGGCGGCGGCCGCCCGGCTCGACACCATGCTGGATCGCTATACGGTGCCGCCTCCGACTGCCGATCTTCATGCCCGGGTCGTGGCGGCCGGAACCGCCAGCCTCGCTCCCCGCCGGCGGGTGCGCCGCTGGTGGCTTGGGCTCGGTCTGGCGGGGGCCGGCTTTGCCGGGGTGCTGGCTGGAACCCTCGCAATCACCCTGCTCGACACGCCGGGGAGGACGGAGCATCTCGGCCTGGGCGCGACGGTCACGGCTTTCGGAGATGCCGGCCCCGATACGGAGATCAGCGAGGAAGGATCGTGATCATGGTCGGCTCGCGCCTCCCCCTCATCATTTCGATCGCCCTCAACATCTTCCTGGCCGGGGCGATCGCCGGCGGCGTCGTCTGGTTCGAAGCGCGCAGATCCGCGCCGAGGGCCTCGCTGCAGGCCCTCGGCAACCAGCTTCCGGCCCCGGAACGCGATGCCTTCTACAAGACCCTGCGCGAGGCGCGCCATCAAGCCCGCCAGACCATCCTCGACGGACAGCAGGCCCGGCGCGACGCCGCCGCTCTGCTGCGGCAGCCGGCACTGGACGCCCCGGCCCTGCTCGCGGCCCTGGAACGCGCCCGCGTCGCCGATTCCGCCATGCGGGCAGCGCTCGAACAGCGCATCGTCGAATTCGCGGCGACCAGTTCGCCGGCCGATCGAGCCATCCTGGCCGAGGGACTGAGCCGCTATATCCACGCACCGCCCCCGCCGAAGAAATCAGCTCAATAGCGACGGATTTTCCTGCGGCCCGCGTTCAAGCTTGCAGGAGGCCACGCCGGCCTTCCACAAGCAGTATCCGGTGGAGTTCCATCATGAAGCGTATCATTCAAATCGCCGCCATCGCCTCGCTCGGCCTGCCCGGCCTCGCCGCCACGACGACAGGTGCCTCGGCCATGCCGCTGGCCTCTCCCGCCCCGACTTCCGCGCCGTTGGTTCAGCAGGTGGCCTGGGGCTGCGGCCCTGGCTGGCGCCCCAACATCTGGGGGCGCTGCGTGCCCGAATATCCGGTCTACAGCTATGGCTGGAGCCGCCCCGTCTACTATTACGGCTGGGGTGGAGGATGGCATCGCCCCTATTACTACAGGCACCCCTGGCATCGCTGGTAAGTCAGTAGCGACAAGTTGATCGCCCAAAGCACCGGATCCGGCATCGGATCCGGTGCGGCAGGCCCGCTCGTCGCGTCCCTTTGGTCGGAAACCGCGCCCGCTGTGACTACGGCCCCTCCGCCGCTCAGTCGTGGCCGTGGTGGCCATCCTTGCCCTGGTGCCCGTGCTCATGGTCGTGCCCGCAGCCGCACGCCGCGCCAGGGCCATGATCGTGGTGATGATGGGCGTGGTCATGGCCATGATCGTGCTCGTGATCATGGCTATGGCCGTGCTTATGGCCATGCCCGTGATGATGGCCATGATCATGCCCATGCGCATCGTGGCTGTGGTCGCCCCCCTCCGGCTGGAACGGGCCCTCGATCGCCACGACCCTAGCGCCGAGCTCCTTCAGGACCTCGGCGATCGCGGCATCCCGGCGGATGCGCAGCCATTTGGGGCCGATCTCGGTTTCGCGATGGCGGTCGCCGAGATGCCAGGCCAGGCGCATCAGGTGCAGGGGGTCGCGGCCCTTGATCTCCAGCAGCGGCTCGGCCTCGGCCACGATCTCGATCAGCCGGCCGTCCTCCAGCCGATAGGCATCGCCATGGGCGAGCGCCGGTGCCTCGGCGAGTTCGACCACGATGTCGAGGCCGCCCACCGTATGCACCACGCCCTGTCGCTGACAGCGATCCTCGAAGGTCAGCACGACGCTGTCGGCAATGGACTTGGGTTCGACCTCGCGGGCCGGCACGAAGGAATGGGCGTGAAGCATGGATGTTTCCTGCAGGAATGTTCGCTGCCTCATATAGACTGCTTCGCGCCGATATGCAGGCGCGAAATCGCCGCCCCGCCGGCGAAGGACGACAGCCTCGGCGCTAGGCCGCGGCGCGCTTCGCCAGACACTCGCCGTCGCGCAGCACACGCTCGGTCGAGGCAGGATATTTGACCAGCAGGGCAGCGGGGCGGATCGGCCGGCGGACGAGGTCGCCGCCGCAATTGGGGCAGGTGCCGGCAAAGACATCAGCCGCGCAACCGGCGCAGAAAGTGCACTCGAAGGTGCAGATCATCGCCTCGCGCGCATCGGGGGGCAGGTCCCTGTCGCAGCATTCGCAATTGGGGCGCAGTTTCAGCATGGTTCACCTCGGAGAACGGCACGGAGACACGTCATCTTGCGCGATCGGGCGATCGAGACAAGCCCGATCAAAAATCGGCCAAGTCCCCCTTGAAACCGTCGGAACCCTTACCAAATCATGATTTGTGCAGGCCCGGATGGGATGCACATGTCAGCTCCGGCCAGATGGCGGAGCGTCTTAACGGCTTGTCGCTTCAAAGGAGGATAGCCATGCGTCAGTTTGATTTTTCGCCCCTTTACCGTTCCACCGTTGGTTTCGATCGCCTGTTCTCGGCGCTCGATCAGGTTGCCGGCATCGATGCTTCGGCCACCACCTACCCGCCCTACAATATCGAGCGCACCTCGGATAACGCCTATCGCATCTCGGTCGCCGTCGCCGGCTTCGCCGAGAGCGACATTGCCATCGAAGTGAAGGAAAACTCCCTCACGATTCGCGGCGAGAAGTCCGAGAGCAAGGAAGGCAATAAGGGTGAGATCCTGCATCAGGGTATCGCCGCCCGCGCTTTCGAGCGCCGCTTCCAGCTCGCCGATTATGTCCAGGTTACGGGCGCCAGCCTCGAGAACGGCCTGCTCCATGTCGACCTTGTCAGAGAGATCCCGGAGGCCAAGAAACCCCGGCTGATCCCGATCAATGGCTCGGCCCCCCGGCAGGTCGAAGCCAAGGCCGCCTAACCCAACAGGACAGGACGGAAAGTCAGGGCGCTCCGGGAAACCGGGGCGCCTTTTGCGTTGGAGGGCTTCTGCCAACGGCATTGATGTTCGACCGATCGAGCACCGTTATTGCGAGCGTAGCGAAGCAATCCAGTGCTGGAAAACGTGGTGGCCATGGCTCTTGGATTGCTTCGCTACGCTCGCAATAACGACGCACGGGTCAAACATAGCCGCGGTTTTTATTCCTCAGCACCCCGGCGCGATCTGGCGGTAGCGGCACCAGCCCGGCGTCAGTTGCCCCCTCGAATTGAGCGGGTAGGCATAGCGTCCGGGCGTCCGCAGCGCCGGTGGCGGCCGGTAGAGCGGGACGATGCGGGGCACCGGCTTGATCTCGACCTCCTGCAGGCGGCCCATGGGCCGCGGCGAGGTCGGCGCGGGCAAGGCCGCGCCGCTGCCGCGGAGCGGCACCACGGCGACGATCTTGCCGCTCTGGTCGTCGACGGTCACGCGCACGCGCCGGCGCTTGGCGTCGACGGCGGCTGCATAGTAGAAATTGAGGTCATGGGTCACGCCGCCGATGCCGGAATAGCCTGCCTGCGTCATCACCCGGATTGCGGCCTTCGGCGTCAGCGTATCGGCAAGAGCGGGCATGGCCATGAGCATCAGGGCTGCGCCGGCCAGCAGATGCGGCAATGCCGAACTCGTCTTGTGCAAGGCCATTCCATCACTCCTGGAGCAAAACGCCCCCGCCATCTCAACCCCGATCGGGGCCGCCGAGTTCACAGCGAACTGCTTCAGGGTTGCCAGGTATTGTTCTTTTCCAAAACCGGCTTTTCGATGATGGCATCGGTCGCCTTGGCTGCGCCGATCACCTCGAACAGCTGGCGCAGCGCCTCCTGCACGCCCGAACCGGAGATGGACGACAGGACGATCGGCGTCTTCTTCGCCGCCCGCTTCAGCCGTGCCACCTGTTCCTTCAGCAATTCGGGCGAAAGCGAATCCGTTTTCGAGAGCGCCACGATCTCCGGCTTGGCGGCGAGGTCCTCGCTATAGGCAGCCAGTTCGTTGCGGATGACCTTGTAGGCCTTGCCGGCATGCTCGCAGGTGCCGTCGACGAGATGCAGCAGCACGCGGCAGCGCTCGACATGGCCGAGGAAGCGGTCGCCGAGGCCGTGCCCCTCATGCGCGCCCTCGATCAGGCCGGGAATGTCGGCGAGCACGAATTCGCGCCCATCCACCCTGACGACCCCGAGGCCCGGATAGAGCGTGGTGAAGGGATAGTCGGCGATCTTGGGCTTGGCGGCCGTCACCGTGGCCAGGAAGGTCGACTTGCCGGCATTGGGCAGGCCGACCAGGCCGGCATCGGCGATCAGCTTGAGGCGCAGCCAGATCGTCTTCTCCTCGCCCGGCAGGCCGGGATTGGCGCGGCGCGGTGCCTGGTTGGTCGAGGTCTTGAAATAGGCATTGCCGAAGCCGCCATTGCCGCCCTTGCAGATCAGAGCGCGCTGGCCGACCTCGGTGAAGTCGGCGATCATGGTCTCGCCGTCCTCTTCATAGATCTGGGTGCCGACCGGCACCTTCAGCACCACATCGGGCGAATTGGCGCCGGTGCGGTTGCGGCCCATGCCGTGCATGCCCACGCGCGCCTTGAAATGCTGCTGATAGCGGTAGTCGATCAGCGTGTTGAGATGGTCGACGCATTCGGCCACGACCGAACCGCCCTTGCCGCCGTCGCCGCCGTCGGGCCCGCCGAACTCGATGAACTTTTCGCGCCGGAAGGACACCGCCCCCGCGCCGCCATCGCCGGCTTTGACATAGATCTTGGCTTGATCGAGAAACTTCATGGCTCGGTTCTATTCCCAATGGAAGATGGTCAAGCCAGATCCGAAACGAGGTCTCCCGGCCAATTCTCCCGTCGCGCAAGCCGAACGGCCCACGCCCACACTGTCGATGCTGTCACGCTGATGGCGCTGACATAGTGCCTTTGCGGAAAAAAAGCGAGGGATTTCATATTGGCCGCCTCCCCGCCCTGCCGCGGGTAATCGGCCCGCTGCCGATCGTCCCGGCAGCCCCCGGCTTTCATGCCTCGCCGGGGCACCGGCGGCAATGATTACAGGAAATACACTTGCAACCCCGTGGCCATGTCCCCACATTCCACCTGCGGGCCGGGCCCCTCTGACGTCGCGCTTGTTGCGCACGTGATGTCGGACCGCTGAAAAAGGGCCCGCTGCATGACATCGAAGCGGGCAACAGAAGGTAGGTTGCCGATCATGCGCTTCAGCAAGACTCGTCTCTTTTCCCTAGTCACCGCCCTGTCCCTGGCCTTTACGCTGGCGGCGGTGGATCTGTCCGAAGCCCGCCGCGGCGGCAGCATCGGCAGCCGTGGCGCGCGCACCTATGATTCCGTGCCGGGCACCCGCACCGCACCGGACCAGGCCGCTCCGGTTCAGCGTTCGATGACACCCAATCCGGGGCCGAGCGCGACCCAGCCCGCTTCGCCGCTGGCGCAAGGCGCCGCGCAGCAGCGACCCGGCCTGTTCGGCGGCGCCGGCGGCCTGATGCGCGGCCTCTTGGTCGGCGGCCTGATCGGCGCGCTGCTGGGTTATGGCTTCGGCGGCCTCGCCGGCATGCTCGGCTTCCTGCTGCAGGCGGCCCTGATTGCGGTGATCGCCTTCTTCGCGATCTCCTGGTGGCGTTCGCGCCGCACGCCCGCGACGGCGACGGCAGGCGGGCCGCAAATGTCGCGCGGCTTCGACTTTGGCAATCAGGGCTTTGGCGACCAGGGCCTGAACCGGGACGCGCAGCCGACCTCGAACGGCCGCACCGGTTTCTTCGGCATGTCGTCCCAGACCGCGGCCAGCCCTGCGCGCGGTGAGGCCCTGGAGACCACCCAGGCCGACCTCGATACCTTCGAGCGCCGGCTGACCGAGGTTCAGGATGCCTTCGCCAAGGAAGATCATGCCGCTCTGCGCCGTCTGACGACGCCCGAAATCGTGTCCTACTTCTCCGAGGAGCTCGCCGACAACGCCAAGCGCGGCGTTCGCAACGATGTGCGCGACACGCGCCTGCTCCAGGCCGACATTGCCGAAGCCTGGCGGGAGGGCGATGAGGACTATGCCAGCGCCGCCTTCCGCTACCAGTCGGTCGACGTCCTCAGGGATCGCACCACGGGCGCGATCGTCGAAGGCAAGGACGAGCCGAGCGAAACGACGGAGATCTGGACCTTCGTTCGCCGCCGCGGCGAAGACTGGAAGCTCTCGGCGATCCAGGAAGCCTGACCGTTTAAGAAAGCGTCGGGCTGGCCTTCAGGCCGGCCCGAACGGTAATGTCCCTAACGAGGTTGGCGGATCCAAAGACCCGCCTCCTTTTGCGACGTCGCGCCTCATGGCTGCATCGTCTATGCGATGCGCGCTGTCATCCCCGGCGGGGCCAAAGGCCTCGGGGAAGGGGATGAGGGTTACGGATTTCGTGGCTTGGTATTGCATGCGCCGCAGCACGTACCTTCTATCGCTGCTTCGTCTGCCAATCCTTTGCCTGATAGACGGGCGCGTTGGACGGCGGCAGCAGCGGTTTGCCGAGGATGTGGTCGGATGCCTTCTCGCCGATCATGATCGAGGGCGCGTTGAGGTTGCCGTTGGTGATCAGAGGGATGATCGAGGAATCGGCGATGCGCAGATTCTCCAGGCCCACCACCCGGGTCTCGAAATCCACCACCGTCATCGGATCGGCAGGATCACCCATCTTGCAGGTGCCGGACGGATGGAAGGCGCTCTCGACATGCTGGGCGATGAAGGCGTCGATCGCCTCGTCCGAGGTGACGTCGGCACCTGGCGAGATCTCGCGGCCGCGATAGGGCTCGAAGGCCTTCTGCTGGAAGATCTCGCGGGTCAGCCTCACGCAGGCCCGCATCTCCGTCCAGTCGTCGGGATGGCTCATATAGTTGAAGCGGATCAGCGGCGCTTCGCGCACGTCGCGCGATTTCAGACGGATATGGCCGCGGCTCTTGGAGCGCATCGGGCCGACATGGGCCTGGAAACCATGCTCGGAGGCGAGCGAACTGCCGTTGTAGCTCACCGCCATCGGCAGGAAGTGATACTGGATATCCGGATAGGGGATACCGGCGCGTGAGCGGATGAAGCCGCAGCTCTCGAAATGGTTGGTGGCGCCGAGCCCGTCCTTGCGCAACAGCCATTGCACGCCGACCATGCCCTTCGCGATCGGATTGGTCACGGAATAGAGGGTAATCGGCTGCGTGCTCGCCATCTGGAAGTAGAATTCAAGATGGTCCTGCAGGTTCTCGCCGACGCCGGGCAGATCATGCACGACCTCAATGCCGAAGCTCTTGAGTTCGGCCTGGGGCCCGACCCCCGAGACCTTCAGCAGCTGGGGATCGTTGATCGGCCCGGCCGCCAGGATCACCTCGCGCCGCGCCATCACGCGCTTGAGGGTGGAGCCCTGCCAATATTCGACGCCGATCGCCTTCTTCCCCTCGAACAGGATGCGGCTCGCCAGCGCATGCGTCTCCACCGAGAGATTGGCCCGTTTCCTCGCCGGCTTGAGATAGGCATTGGCCGTGGACCAGCGCCGGCCTTTGTAGACCGTCATGTCCATCCGGCCGAAGCCTTCCTGCTGATAGCCGTTCACATCATCGGTGGCGGGATAGCCGGCTTGGACCGCAGCATCGATGAAGGCCTGGTAGAGCGGGTTGGCGAGTTTGCCATAGGAGGTCTTGAGCGGACCATCGGCGCCGCGATATTCGTCGCCGCCCTCCTCCCGCCCTTCCGCCCGGCGGAAATAGGGCAGCACGCCCGCATAGTTCCAGCCGCGCGCCCCCGCTTCCTGCCAGGCGTCGTAATCCAGCGCGTTGCCGCGGATATAGACCATGCCGTTGATCGAAGAGGAGCCGCCCAGCACCTTGCCGCGCGGCGTATGCAGGCTGCGTCCCCCCAGCGCCGGTTCCGGCTCGGCATGATAGCGCCAGTCATAGCGCGGCGAATTCATCGGAATGGAGAGGGCGCTCGGCATCTGGATGAACACCGAGCCGTCACTGCCGCCGAACTCCAGCAGCTTGACGCGATGCGTGCCGTCCTCGGTGAGACGGTTAGCCATCACGCAGCCTGCCGAGCCGGCGCCCACGATCACATAGTCGAATGTCTCGGTCATAGCTTTTCCTGGGAGTGCAGACGTCACAGCGACATGCATGTCGCGATGTCTGCTCTTCCTTTTCTCACAGGTGACGTTTCCAAGAGCGGACATCGCGACATGTCTGCATGTCGCTATGACATCCGCGCTCCCAGACTCAATACGGCGCGTCGATATCGCCGAGGGCGACATAGACGCTCTTGATCTGGGTGTAGTGCTCCACCGCCGCGCGCGAATTCTCGCGCCCGAGGCCGGAGAGCTTCACCCCGCCGAAAGGCAGCTCGATCGGCGTGACGTTGTACTGGTTGATCCAGCAGGTGCCGGCTTCCAGATTGGCGATGACGCGATGGCCGCGGGAAAGGTCGTTGGTGAACACGCCCGCCGCCAACCCATATTCGGTGTCGTTGGCTCTCGCGACCACCTCGTCCTCGTCCTCGAAGCTCAACACCGTCATCACCGGGCCGAAGATCTCCTCGCGCACGATGGCCATGTCGTCCTGGCAGCCGTCGAAGATGGTGGGAGCGACGAAGGCGCCCTTGGCGAGCGCGCCGGTGGTGACGCGCTGGCCGCCGGTGAGCAGCCTGGCCCCTTCGGCCTTGCCCTTCTCGATATAGGACATCACCTTTTCCAGGTGCTCCTGGCTGACGAGCGAGCCGACATGGGTGTTGGGATCGAGGGGATCGCCGATCACCATCTTCTCGACCCGCGCCTTGAGCTTGGCGAGAAAGGCGTCCTTCACCGATTTGTGCACGAAGACGCGCGTGCCGTTCGAGCAGACCTCACCGGCCGAATAGAAATTGCCCAGCAGCGCGCCGGAAACGGCATTGTCGAGCTTGGCGTCCTCGAACACGATCAGGGGCGACTTGCCGCCGAGTTCCAGCGTGACGTGCTTCAGCGTCTTGGCGGCGTTGGCCATGATGATGCGGCCGGTGCCGGCCTCGCCCGTCAGCGAGATCTTCTTTATGGCGGGATGGGCAACCAGCGCCTTGCCGACGCGGGCATCGCCCTGGACCACGTTGAACACGCCATCCGGCAGGCCGGCTTCCTTGAAGGCCTCGGCGAGATAGGGCGCCGTCAGGGGCGTCACCTCGGAGGGTTTGAAGATCATGGCATTGCCGCAGGCGAGCGCCGGGGCCGACTTCCAGCAGGCGATCTGGATCGGATAGTTCCAGGCCCCGATGCCGGCCACGACGCCGAGCGGCTCGCGGCGGGTGTAGCCGAAGGCCGACGGGCCGAGATCGACATGCTCGCCGGTGAGGGTAGCGGCGATGCCGGCGAAATACTCCAGGCAGTCCGCGCCCGACAGCACGTCGACGGCGACGGTTTCCTGGATCGGCTTGCCGGTATCGCGCGTCTCGATCTCGGCCAGCGCCGCGTTCTTCTCGCGCAGGATGTCGGCCGTACGCTTGAGGATGCGGCCGCGCTCGGCGCCCGTCATGCGCGACCACACCTTGAAACCGGCCTTGGCGGCCTCGATCGCCCGTTCGATATCGCCATCGCCCGCCTGCTCGACCTCGGCGATGGTCTCGCCGGTGGCCGGATCGACCGAGGCGAAGGTCTCGCCCGAGGTGGCGTCGACGAAGGCGCCGCCGATATGGTTCTTCACAACGCCGTAGCGCATTTCTCTGCCTCCTCGGGCTAAGCCGCCGTCCGCTCCCCGGGGAGATCGGCAGCGCGCTCCTATTGTGTTCAGACACGATCTTCCCGCGAGGCGGCAACCGCCCCGCTTGATACAATTCAGCGGCCGAGGCCGAGCAGCATGAACTGGCTGTCGACAAAGCCGGTCGCGACGGCACGCGGCATGCGCCCGTCAGGATCGTTGGCCAGCGTTGCCCGCAGCCACAATCCATCGATCATCGAGGCGATGGTCTCGGCAAGGGCCCGGGCCGGTTCCGGCATCAGGATCGGCCGCAGCGCATGGGCCAGATTGCTGGCGATGCGGCGGTGATAGGCCCGCTGCACCCGGGCAAAGCGCGGCGAATGCGGCACCTGTCCCCAGAAGGCGAGCCAGACCGTTCCGATGCGCCGTTCGAACTGACTGCGCCCGAGCATGGTGTCGATCACCGCCTGCACACGGGCCCGCGGCGTGGCGGCATCGCGCATGCGAGCCGCCGCCGCGCGTGACAATTGGCGGGCGAGATGGCGCAAGGTCGCCTCCAGCAGGCCGTCCTTGTCGCCGAAATAGAAGGATACCAATCCGGTGGACACTTCCGCCCGCCGCGCGATCTCCGCGATGGTGGTGGCGTTGAAGCCCACTTCCGCAATGGCTACGATGGTCGCCTCGATCAATTGCCGACGGCGCACGTCACCGGCATCGACACGGCGCAGCCTGGTCGGGCGGTCGGGCAAAGAGAGAGGTTGGGCGGACATGGCCTCTACAATATTTTGAACGTTCAATCAGTCAAGAGCGGATCGCATGTCGAAGCAGGAATCACCGAGGCGGCGCACGCTTCCCCCTTTTCATCGTCCCACGAAGTCGGGCATGCTGACCGGCAGCCCGTAACGAGAATCAAGGAGGAATGGCCGGATGCGCGACAAGACCACCGAGGGGCAGCTCGTACCGGGACTCAATGTCATCGAGACGACGGAGACCGACAATATTCTGCGCTGGGACGGCCATATGGTCTATGTCGAGCACAAGGTCTTCCATAACGGCCAGATGGTGCATGAGCGCTACAAGCGCCGCGTCACGACCGAGGTCGCCAAGGCCTTGCTGGCTACGATCCAGCTGAACGCGTAGAGCACGCCGTGATCGGTGTGCCCGTCTTCGGACCGGCATGCAGGCAGGCCCTATACCGACAATCGCGATGTTTGGCTCAGTGCTTGGTCGGTCAAGCATCGAGACCGTTAGTGTGACCGGCAGGATGCAGCCTGAAGAGCGGCAACACCAAAGCAGGCCGCTGTTTCAACGAAAACGGCGGCAGAATCGCTTCTGCCGCCGCAAGACATGGATGTTGTTGCAAGAGCGCTGTTCGCGCCTCTCAGTGCAGGTTCTTCTGCAATTCCTTGAGCTGGCCGAGCTTGAGATCGGCGCTGGCCTTGGCGGCGTCGCCATCAGCGGCGCTGACCTCGGCCTCGGCCGCCTGGATTTCGCTCTGAAGCCTCTCGGCGGTCAGTTCCTCCACCGCCACGGCCTGCTCGGCCAGAATGGTGAGGCCCTGGGGGTTGACGTCGGCAAAACCGCCACGCACGAACAGGCGTTTGGGCGAGCCCGAGGCGGTTTCCTTGACCACGATCACGCCGGGCCGGATGGTCGACATCACCGGCGCGTGCTGGGACAGCACCTCGAAGTCACCTTCGCTGCCCGGCACGACGACGGATTCGACAGGGCCGGAGAACAGCAGCTTCTCAGGCGTGACGAGTTCGAATTGGAAGCTGGCCATCGATGCGGTCCTTGAGCTTTAAACTTTACCCTCCCCTCGATGGGGTCGACCATTCCTCATGAATGGTCTGGGGTCGAGGCGAAGCCTCGGGGTGGGGTGACCGGAGATCAAACCCTCGCAGGTCTCATGGGCCCCAAGCCGGAATGGTGTTTCCACCCCACCCCGGCCCTTCGGGCCGACCCTCCCCATCGAGGGGAGGGTAGGAAGGACTACGCAGCCTCGGCGGCGAGGCGCTTGCCCTTCTCGACAGCCTGCTCGATGGTGCCGACCATGTAGAAGGCGGCTTCCGGCAGATAGTCGTACTGGCCTTCCACGATGCCCTTGAAGCCCTTGACGGTGTCTTCGATCGGAACCTGCACGCCGTCCGAACCGGTGAACACCTTGGCGACGTCGAAGGGCTGCGACAGGAAACGCTCGATCTTGCGGGCGCGGGCCACGGTCAGCTTGTCCTCTTCGGACAGTTCGTCCATGCCGAGAATGGCGATGATGTCCTGGAGAGCCTTGTAGCGCTGCAGGATCTGCTGCACGGAACGGGCCACCGCGTAATGCTCTTCGCCGACCACGGCCGGGGTGAGCATGCGCGAGGTCGAGTCGAGCGGGTCCACCGCCGGATAGATGCCCTTTTCGGCGATCGAACGCGACAACACGGTCGTGGCGTCCAAATGGGCGAAGGAAGTGGCGGGCGCCGGGTCGGTCAAGTCGTCGGCCGGCACGTAGATGGCCTGCACCGAGGTGATCGAGCCCTTGGTCGTGGTGGTGATGCGTTCCTGCAGCGCGCCCATGTCGGTGGCGAGCGTCGGCTGATAGCCCACGGCCGAAGGAATACGGCCGAGGAGCGCCGACACTTCCGAACCAGCCTGGGTGAAGCGGAAGATGTTGTCGACGAAGAACAGCACGTCCTGGCCCTGGTCGCGGAAGTTCTCGGCGACGGTGAGGCCGGTCAGAGCGACGCGGGCGCGGGCGCCCGGCGGCTCGTTCATCTGGCCGAACACCAGGGCGCACTTGGACTGGATGCCCTTGGGGTTGTGCGGATCGTCGTTCACGCCGGCTTCGATGAACTCGTGATAGAGGTCGTTGCCTTCGCGGGTACGCTCGCCGACGCCGGCGAACACCGAGAAGCCGCCATGGGTCTTGGCGATGTTGTTGATCAGTTCCTGAATGAGCACGGTCTTGCCGACGCCGGCGCCGCCGAACAGGCCGATCTTGCCGCCCTTGGCATAGGGCGCGAGGAGGTCGACGACCTTGATGCCGGTGACCAGGATCTGGGCTTCGGTCGACTGCTCGGCGAAGGTGGGCGCTGCGGCGTGGATCGGACGCAGGCCGTCGCCATTGACCGGGCCGGCTTCGTCGATCGGCTCGCCGATCACGTTCATGATGCGGCCGAGCGTGGCATTGCCGACCGGCACGGCGATCGGGGTGCCGGTGTCGGTGACTTCCTGGCCGCGGACCAGACCCTCGGACACGTCCATGGCGATGCAGCGCACGGTGGATTCGCCCAGATGCTGGGCGACTTCCAGCACGAGGCGCTGGCCGTTATTGGTGGTCTCAAGCGCGTTCAGAATCTCGGGCAGATGGTCGTCGAACTGGACGTCGACGACGGCGCCGATGACCTGCACAACGCGTCCGGTCTTGTTGGCCATGGGGTTCTCCAAAAGTCTCTTCTATACTTGAAACGGATCAGACGACGGTCAACGTGACAGGTACGTTGTTGCGGGTCGCCCGGGAATAGGGGCAGATCTGGTGGGCATCTTCGACCAGCGCCTTCACGGCGGCGGGATCGGCGCCGGGAACATGCACCTTCAGTTCCACTGCGAGGGCGAAGCTGACATCGTCCTTGCTGAGGGTGACCTGGCAGGTGATCTTGGCGGTGTTGCCGTCGATGCCATGCTTGCGGCCGAGCGCCACGATCGCCTGGCCGTAGCAGGCCGAATAGCCCAGTGCGAAAAGCTGCTCGGGATTGTGGCCTTCGCCGTTGCCGCCCAGCTCCTTGGGGAACGCCATGGCGAGCGCCAGCCCGCCATTGTCGAGAATCGCGCGGCCTTCACGGCCACCCTTGGTCGACGCAGAAGTCGTATAAGACATCACGAATCTCCTTGTTCCCGTTTACCGATCGCTGCCGCCTCAGAGCGCTTCCGCACCCGAGATGATTTCGATCAGTTCCTTGGTGATCATCGCCTGGCGCGTGCGGTTGTAGGTGATCGTCTGTTTCTTGATCATCTCGCCGGCATTGCGGGTGGCGTTGTCCATGGCGCTCATCTGCGCTCCGTAGAAGGAGGCGTTGTTCTCGAGCAGCGCACGCAGCACCTGCACCGAGATGTTGCGCGGCAGGAGGTCGGCGAGGATGGCGCCTTCGTCCGGCTCGTAGTCATAGGCGATCTTCTGCGTGCCTTCCTGCACGGCCGGCACTTCGGCCGGGATCAGGCGCTTGGCGGTCGGGATCTGCGAGATCACCGACTTGAAGGTCGAATAGTACAGCGTGCAGACGTCGAAGGCGCCTTCGGCATAGAGCTTGCGGATCTTGGCACCGACCTGGTCGGCATGCTCGAAGCCGAGCTGACGGACCGAGCGGAAGTCGACCAGCTCGATGATATGCTTCTCGAACTGACGCTTGAGCACGTCATAGCCCTTGCGGCCGACGCAGAGGATCTTCACCGTCTTGCCCTGGCCGAGCAGGGCCGTCGCCTGCTCGCGGGCGAGACGGGCGATCGCGGTGTTGAAGGCACCGCACAGGCCACGTTCGCCCGTGCAGACCACCAGAAGATGGGTCTGGTCCTTGCCGTTCCCCGCCAGCAGCGGCGGAGCCTGGCGCGGATCGGCGATCGAGCCGGCGAGGTTGGCCAGCACGGCGTCGATGCGCTCGGCATAGGGACGCGCAGCCTCGGCCGCCGACTGGGCGCGGCGCAACTTGGCGGCCGCGACCATCTGCATGGCCTTGGTAATCTTCTGCGTCGCCTTCACCGAGGCAATACGGTTTCTGAGGTCCTTAAGCGATGCCATCGCTTCGCCTTCCTATCGAGAGCCGAAGCCTTTTCCGAGACTCGAAAAAGGCGTCTATCCCCTAAAAATTCTGAGTATCATTCGATCCGAAGTGATCGAACGATACTCCTGCGGATCAGGCGAAGGTCTTGGCGAACGCCTCGACCTGGTCCTTGAGCTTGGCGGCAACGTCGTCGCTGAGATCGCCGGAGGAACGGATCGCCTCGAGGATCGAGCCCTCGGCGCGCAGCTTGGCGAGCAGACCCGTTTCGAAGGGCTTCACCTTGCTGACATCGATCTTGTCGAGATAGCCGTTCACGCCGGCATAGATCACCACGACCTGCTCTTCCATCTTCAGCGGCGAGAACTGGCCCTGCTTCAGGAGCTCGGTCAGGCGGGCGCCGCGGGCGAGCAGGCGCTGGGTGGTGGCGTCGAGGTCGGAGCCGAACTGGGCGAAGGCAGCCATTTCGCGATACTGGGCGAGCTCGCCCTTGATCTTGCCGGCAACCTTCTTCATCGCCTTGGTCTGCGCCGAGGAGCCGACGCGCGACACCGACAGACCCACGTTCACGGCAGGGCGGATGCCCTGGTAGAACAGGTCGGTCTCCAGGAAGATCTGGCCGTCGGTGATCGAGATCACATTGGTCGGAATGTAGGCCGACACGTCGTTGGCCTGGGTTTCGATGACCGGCAGTGCGGTCAGGGAGCCGAGGCCGGCGTCCTTGCCCATCTTGGCGGCGCGCTCGAGCAGGCGGGAGTGCAGGTAGAACACGTCGCCCGGATAGGCTTCGCGGCCCGGCGGACGGCGCAGCAGCAGCGACATCTGGCGATAGGCGACGGCCTGCTTGGAAAGGTCGTCATAGATGATCACGGCATGCATGCCGTTGTCGCGGAAATATTCGCCCATGGCGCAGCCGGCGAACGGAGCCAGGAACTGCATCGGGGCCGGGTCGGAGGCGGTCGCGGCGACGACGATCGAGTAGTCGAGCGCACCGTTCTCTTCCAGCACCTTGACGAACTGGGCGACGGTGGAGCGCTTCTGCCCGACGGCGACGTAGACGCAGTAGAGCTTCTTGGTCTCGTCGTCGCCCTGGTTGAGCGGCTTCTGGTTGAGGATGGTGTCGAGCGCCACGGCGGTCTTGCCGGTCTGGCGGTCGCCGATGATCAGCTCGCGCTGGCCGCGGCCGATCGGGATCAGGGCGTCGATGGCCTTCAGGCCGGTCGCCATCGGCTCGTTCACCGACTTGCGCGGGATGATGCCCGGCGCCTTGACGTCGACGCGGGCGCGGGTGTCGGACTGGATCGGACCCTTGCCGTCGATCGGATTGCCGAGGGCGTCGACGACGCGGCCGAGCAGGCCCTTGCCGACGGGCACGTCCACGATGGCGCGGGTGCGCTTGACGGTGTCGCCTTCCTTGATGTCGCGGTCGGAACCGAACAACACGATACCGACATTGTCGGTTTCCAGGTTCAGCGCCATGCCGCGCACGCCGCCGGGGAACTCGACCATCTCACCGGCCTGGACGTTGTCGAGGCCATAGACGCGGGCAATGCCGTCACCGACGGAGAGAACCTGACCGACTTCGGAAACTTCGGCTTCCTGGCCGAAATTCTTGATCTGGTCCTTCAGAATGGCGGAAATTTCTGCGGCGCGGATGTCCATCAGCCGACCTCTTTCATGGCGATCTTGATCGATTGGAGTTTGGTCTTGAGCGAGGCGTCGATCATACGGCTGCCGATCTTGACGATCAGACCGCCGATCAGGCTCGGGTCGACCTTGACGTTGAGGGAGACGTCCTTGCCGGTCGCGCTCTTGAGCGAGTCCTTGAGGACATTGAGATTGTCGTCGGAAAGCGGCTGGGCCGCCGTGACTTCGGCGCTCGCCTGCCCGCGCGCCTTCGCGACCAGCGCGGTGAAGGCTGCGATCATGTCGCCAACCGCGAACAGGCGGCGGTTATGGGCGGCAAGCTTGATGAAATTGGCGGCAATACCACCGATGCCGGCGCGCTCGAGCACGGCCGTTACGGCTTTGGTCTGCTCTTCGGAGGAAAACACCGGGCTGCGGACGAGGCGCTTGAGATCGGCGCTTTCCTCGACGAGGCCATTGAAACGGCCGAGATCGGCAGCAACGGAATCGATGGCGTTCTGCTCACTGGCGAGCTCGAACAAGGCATTGGCATAGCGGCTTGCCATGCCGGATACGATCGGTTCTTCCCCTGCCACCACGTGTCTCTCTGCTGAAACCACTTCGGGAGAACAGCAGTCCAGCCGGGATTCCCCGCACCCGACCGCCCAACCCCTTGGCGGATATGTTGAATTTCCTCACGGTCGCAGGAAGGACAAGGTCCCGCCCCCGCAACACGAGCGCTCACCTAACACACAGGCTTGGCCGACGCAACATGAGGGAAACACCGAAAACGCGGCGAAAAAACCTCGATCCACCGGCAGAACCCGCCCCGTTTGTCACCGTTCTCGAATGAGAGCAGCAAGGGCGCCCTGCACCATGCCGGATGAAAGGTAGGATTCGGCCGCACGCTCGCGCGTTGCGTCCCGTGTTTCAGTGCACGAAAAGTTCCGGACCCCGCCCCGGCATTCGTACTCAAGACAAACAAAAGGGCCGGCAATCAGCCGGCCCGGACGAGATGCCGCGCGGAGACCGCGCCGGCTCTCAGGCGTCGGACTTCTGGGTCAGGATCTGGCGGCCGCGATACATGCCGGTCTTCAGATCGACATGGTGCGGACGGCGCAGTTCGCCCGAATCCTTGTCCTCGACATAGGTCGGGGCCTTGAGGGCATCAGCGGAACGGCGGAAGCCGCGCTTCATGCGGGAGGTTTTTCGCTTCGGAACAGCCATTGGGGTATCTTCTTCGTGGCGTGCGGATGCCGTGACAGTCACGACAGGCCGATGACAAAATCGATTGAAGGCGCAGCCTATACAGGAAGAGAACTCAGGAAGAAAGGGGCTGGAGCGAGATTCTTTCGCGCGGGAAACGCCACGCCTGGGACCGCGCACGTCTCGTCCGCCTCTTGGAAGCATAGGGCATGCCGGAAGGAAGAGCGGACGAGACGTGCGCGGTCAGGCATTCCGCCTCCCCGAATCTCGATACCTTATCTCACGCAGTCGAAATAGCCGCTCGAGTTGCGGGCGCGGTTGACGATCAGACCGGCCAGGTTGCGCAGGCGCCGGGTCGGCGAGCCGGCGCTGCGGCGGATCGGATTGGGCAGCACCACGGCGAGCTGGGCCGCCTCGCGGGCATTCAGCCTGGAGGCCGGCTTCTTGAAATAATGCTGGGACGCGGCTTCGATGCCGTAGATGCCGTCGCCCCATTCGGCCACGTTGAGATAGACCTCCAGCACGCGCTTCTTCGACCAGACCAGGTCCGTCCACACCGCGAGCGGCACCTCGAGCGGCTTGCGGGCGAATGTCGGCAGCGGCCACAGATAGAGGTTCTTCACGGTCTGCATGGCGATGGTGGAGGCGCCGCGCGACGGCCCCTTCTCGCCGCCTCGCTCCAGGACATCGGCGATCGCACCGAAATCGACGCCCCAATGGCGGCAGAACTGGCCATCCTCGGAGGCCATCACCGAGAAGCGGGCCACCGGCGCGATGTTCTCGATCGGCGTCCAGCGCCGGTCCACGGACTGCCCCGTGAGATAGCGCCCCAGCATGGGCAGCGATATCGGCGGCACCACCGTATAGACGAGGGTGAGCACCACGGGCAGGGCGGCGAGGCCGATCGCGACCATGACGAGGCGCCGCCATAGCGTGCGCGAGCTTCTCCTGGCGGGCATTGCAACCCCAAGTTCCGGCCTGTCTTCGGGCGCTGCCGCGTCAGCCATCACCCCTGCTCGATCTCCTAAAACAAGGCGCGCTCTTGGCGGAAACCCGCCTTGCCTAAGCATTCTGCTCCGACGCGTCCTTGCGATTCCTGCCGCATCCGCAAAATCGCAAAATGCTCTGATCTCGCTCTTTCTTAACCTAAAGAGTCTGCCGGCGCATCCGGCTCGTAGGAAAGAGTTAATATCTGCGTCTGGAAAGAGCGATCCGAGGCTGCGTGCTGGGAAAGCGAAGCGTTCACCTTCATATTAGGGTCACTGCTTCGCCAGGCTCCACCGATCATGCATCCGAATATCACCTTCACGCAGTTGCGCTGTTTCGTCGCCGCGGCCGAGACCGGCGGCTTCACCGCTGCCGCTCAGCACATCCATCTTACCCAATCGGCCGTGAGCCAAGCGATCGCCGGGCTGGAGGACGCCCTCGGCGCCAAGCTGCTGATCCGCACACGCGTGGGCGTGAAGCTCACCGATCTCGGCGAAGCCGCCCTGGTGGAGGCTCAGGCCCTGCTGGCGGGAGCCCAGCGTCTGGCCGCCGTCACCAGGGCGAGCGACAAGCTGGCGGGGACGACATTGCGCATCGGCTCGGTGCAAAGCGCGGCAGCCAAGCTGCTGCCGGGCTGGCTCAAGCCGTTCCGGGCACTCTATCCCCAGGCCGGCATCACCCTGCATCTGGGCACCGACGAGGAGGTCAACGACTGGGTGCTCGCCGATGCCGTCGATATCGGCATCAGCGGCGAGCCGCATCCCGAACTCGACAACAGCATCGTCGCCAATGACGATTTCGTGCTGATCCTGCCGGCGGGCCACCCCCTCGCCAAGAATGCTTCGATCGGCCTGGAGGCGATCGACGGCGAGCGCGCCATCTTCCCCGGTGGAGGCGGCAACCGCCAGGTCGACGATGCGCTGGCCGCGGCCCGCAGCAAGCCGAATGTCCTGTTCCTGGTACGCGACAACGCCACCATCTTCGGTATGGTGCGCGAGGGCATCGGCCTCACCGTGATGCCCGACCTCACCTTGCCGGACGACACCAGCGGCCTGGCGGTCCGCCGGCTGACGCCGCCGCTGCGCCGCGACCTGCATGCTTCCGTCCGCAAGCAGGGGCTCAGCCCGGCCGGCAAGGCCTTTCTGGAGCTGCTGCCGATCGGGAAGTAGGCGCGCTTCAGTTCAGGGGAGCGGGCACCAGCCCGTATCGCCGCATGATCGCGCCCATCTCGGCGAGGTCGGGGGCGTCTGAAGCCAGCAATGCCGCCACTTCGCGGAAATAGTCGATGCCGAGCACGCCGGGCGTCAGCACGACGAGGCAGGTCGCCGGCGCCTGCCCATCATTGCGGAAGGCATGGACAATGCCGCGCGGGATGAAGAGGCTCTCTCCCACCCTCAGCCGGACCTCGCCATCTCCGATTCGGAAGGTCATCTCGCCCTCGAGACCGTAGGCCGCTTCGTCCCAGCTCTCATGATAATGCGCGACCGGCATGCGGGCATGCGGCTGAACGGTCATCTCGAACATATCGAGGCTGCCCTGCGTGTCAGCCTTGCTGTGCAGGAAGCGAAGTTCCAGGCCCTTGATGCTGATGATTTCCGGCATGGCGCAGTCCCCCGGCTGCCGGCTCCGAGGCAGAGCCTGACGGCGGCCATATCCAGCTTGCGCCCCAATCGCCTCCCCGGCAAGAGCGGGCGTTCCGGGCAGGCTTTCAGGTGGCCTCGGCCGCGGTCTCCAGCAGCCAGGCCAGGAAGAGTTCGGCGCCCCGTCGAATGGGCGGGCGGGCACGCACCCAGTAATTTCCGAGCAGCAGCCCGTCCTGCGGGCCGACGATAGCCAGCAGGCCGTTGCGCAGCTCGCGCTCGATCAGGCGCGGGGAGGCCAAAGTCATGCCGAGGCCCGCGCTCGCCGCTTCCCAGGCCGCATCGTCGATCTCGAAGCGGTTGGCCATGCGCACCTCGCGCCAGTCGACGCCATTGACCTCGGCCCAGCGGCGCCAGTCCCAGTCGTCCTGCGTCGCCGAGATCAGGGCTCCCGAAGCGGCCAGTTCCGTGGCGCCGGCATCGCGATAGCGGGCGGCCACATCGGGGGCGGCCACCACGACGCAGACATCGTCGAACAGCACCGCTCCTCCCTGGGCAGGATTTTCCGCCCGGGAATAGCCGATGACGAGATCGATATCGTCATGGTCGGCGATCGCCGAGACCGGTGTTTCCAGGCGGACACGGATGGAAGGGTGGGCCTGGCGAAAGCCGCCGAGGCGCGGAATCAGCCAGCGCAGGGCCAGCGATACCGAGGCGCGCACCAGGACCTCGTTGGCATCGCGCTGCAGAGCGGAGGCCGCCGCCGCGATGATGTCGAGCGCCGGCGCGGTCGCCGCCGCGAAACGCGCCCCCTCCGCCGTGAGCTCGATGGCATTGTTGGAACGGGCGAACAGGCGCACGCCCAGCCCCTCCTCCAGATGGCGCACCTGATGGCTGACGGCGCTGGCCGTCACGCCCAATTCCTCGCCCGCCGCCTTCAGGCTGCCGAGGCGAGCCGCTGCCTCGAAGACCCGCACGGCGTTGAGGGACGGAAGACGACGAGGCGTCTGCATCGATTTTCCTCATGCAGCAATCAAAGAACGCGTTTGTTTGCAGGGATGAAATCTGTGACCTCATCAAGCATGACGATTGCAGCAAAATCAACGCCGCTGGCCGGGGCACCCGGCATGAGCGCCAATGCCAGGGGCGCCCTCTGGCTCCTGGTCGGCACCGCCCTGTTCACCCTGATCTTCGCCTCGGGCCGTTTTGCCGGCCCCCTGCTAGCGATTCCGCAGATCCTCCTGCTGCGCTATGCCAGCGGCTTCGTCACCCTCCTCGTCGTGACGAAGGCCGGCGGGCAATCGCTCGATGCCCTGCGCAGCCCGCGGCCGGGCCAGCATTTCCTGCGCGCCTGCTTCGGCTGTTTCGGCGGCCTGTCGGCCATCTACGCCGCCGCCCATATGCCGGTTGCCGCCGCCAGCGCCATCGGGCTGCTCGAAGGCATCTTCGTGGTGGCCCTTGCCGTGGTGATGCTCGGCGAGGCCGTCGGTTCGCGCCATTGGCTCGCCGGCCTCACCTGCGGCCTCGGGGCGCTCGCGGTGGTGATCGGCCAGCATTCGGCCGCCACGCCCTTCGGCGACGTCACCATCCCCGCCGCGATGGCCCTGCTCGGCGCCGTGCTGATGGCCTTCGAGATCATCTATGTGAAACGGCTGACCAGGGGCGACACGCCACTTTCCATGCTGGCCCATGTCAACCTGTTCAGCTTCCTCCTGATGCTGGTGCCGGCCTGGCTGAGCTGGAAGAGCGTCGGCCCGGGCCCGATCCTGGCCTGCCTGATGCTCGGCCCCGTGGCGATCCTCGCCCAATATTGCAACATCAGGGGCTACCGCCTCGCCGACATCGCGGTGGCCGGGCCGATCGGCTACAGCTGGATCATGTTCGCCGCCCTGCTCGGCCTCCTCGCCTTCGGCGAGGTTCCCGATCTCAAGGCCGGGCTCGGCTGCCTCATGATCCTGGCCGGCGGCTATTGGCTGACCCGGCTCCCCGCGACCAGCGGCGGCTGAGAGACGACCTCACCCGCCAGTCTGGGTGATCACCATCTCCAGCATCTGCGAGGCCTTGGTGCGGTAGCGCTCGCGGTGGCGCAGCATGCGGAAGGCGCGGGGCGGCATGTCGAAGGCGATTCGCACCAGCCGGCCCGCCTGCAAATCGGGCGCCGCCACCAGTTCCGACATCACGGTCGCGAAGGGCCCCGAGCGCACGGCCGAACGCACCGCCTCGTTGGACGGCAGCACCAGAGCGATTTCGAGGGCGCTGGGATCGACGTCCCGCCCCCGCAACGCCTCCTCGAAGACCGAACGTGTGCCGGACCCTTCCTCGCGCATGATCCAGCGCGCGGTGGCGATGTCATAGGGCCGCACCGTGCGCCCGTCGGCCCAGGGATGGCCCGGCGCCACCACCACGATCAGCCGGTCATGCGCCACCGTCTGCACCGACAGGGCCGGCTCGTCGACGGCGCCCTCGATGAAGCCGATCTCGGCCTCCCCCTCCAGCACGGCCTGGGTGACGCTCTGGGTGTTGCCGATCTCTAGCCTGAGATCGACATGCGGATGGACGTCGTGATAGCGCGCCAGGAAGGGCGCCACCCAATAGCTCGCAATGGTCTGACTGGCATGGACCACAAGGGAGCCCCGTGCCCCGCTGCCGAGTTCGGACAGAGCCAGTTCCGCCGCTTTGGCCGAAGCGAGCGTCGCCCGCGCGGTGGGCAGGAATTCCCGCCCGCCCGGCGTCATCTCGATGCGGCGGCCGACACGATGGAACAAAGCCGCGCCATAGCGTTCCTCCAGCACGCGGATGGCCGAGCTGACGGCCGACGGCGTCAAATGAAGCGTGGCCGCGGCCTGCGTCAGGTGTTCACGCTCGGCCACCGCCACGAAAATTCTGAGCTGCTCCAAAGTCATGGCGAAATCATTCGATTGGATCGAATGATTTCTACACTATTTTGAAATGGATTGAATAGGGCCAATAAGGCAGAAGAAACCTGTAAATTGCAGGTGGATCATGAGCAGCAAGGTCAGCAGCTGGTTGGGCGATAGGACGGGAATTCGCGGGATTCTTCCCGGCGCGGGCCTGTGCATCATCGTCACCGCCCTCGCCATGGCAGCCGAGCTCATAGAGGCCAGCTTGTTCGGCAAGGCCTGGCTGGAGGCCCTCGTTCTCGCCATCCTGATCGGTGCCCTGATCCGCACCTTTGCCCAGCCGGCACCCCGCTTCGACCGCGGTATCACCTTTGGCGCGAAGACCCTGCTCGAGGTGGCGGTCGTCCTGCTCGGCGCCTCCGTCAGCGCTGCCGCCATCGCCGATGCCGGGTTCGGCCTGATGGCGGGCATCGCCGGCGTGGTGATGGTGTCGATCATGCTGAGCTTCGGCATCGGCCGGGCCTTCGGCCTGCCGCACAACATGGCCCTGCTGGTCGCCTGCGGCAATTCGATCTGCGGCAACTCGGCCATCGCCGCCACGGCGCCGGTGATCGGCGCCAATGGCAAGGATGTCGCCGCCTCGATCGCCTTCACCGCCGTGCTCGGCGTGGTCGCCGTGATCGGCCTGCCGCTGCTGGTACCCGCGCTCGGCCTCACAGCGGGGCAATATGGCGTCTTCGCCGGGCTGACCGTCTATGCCGTGCCGCAGGTTCTGGCCGCCACCGCGCCCGTCGCTGCCCTGAGCGTGCAGATCGGCACCCTCGTTAAGCTCGCCCGCGTGCTGATGCTCGGCCCGGTCATCGTGGTCCTGGCCCTGCTCAGCGATATCCGGCGCAAGGCGGATGCCTCGGCGGCAGGCGCGCCCGCCCAGGCACGTCCCCGCCTCAGCCAGATCGTGCCCTGGTTCATCATCGGCTTCCTGGTGATGATGGCGCTGCGCTCCTTCGGCCTCCTGCCCCAGGCCTCGCTCCAGCCGATCGCCTCGGCAGCCAATACGCTCACGATCATTTCGATGGCCGCGCTCGGCCTCACCGTCGACATCCGGGCCGTCGCCAAGGCCGGGCCGCGGGTGACCTCGACGGTGATTCTGTCTTTGCTCGCCCTCGGCGTGATCAGCTACGCGCTGATCGTCCTGCTCAAGGTTGCCTGAAGCCCGTTTCCAGCAAGGCACGCGCCTCCTCCCAATTCCCCGTCGCCAGGGAATGGGGCGAGGCACCGTCCGCGGGCGAGTGCCAGCGCAGCGGCAGGGCGCCCGGCCTCAATAGAATCTGCTTCGGCCGAAACCGCAGCAATTGCTCGGCGCCCTCGAAGGCGGCGATCTCCGGCCCCTCCAGGATCACCTCGCCGTCCCCCGAGAGCTGGAGCAGGTCTCCCGTCTCGAAATCGACGAAGGTGAAGCCGCAGCGCGGATCGGCCAGGATATTGCCCAGCGTGTTGAAGAAGAGATTGCCGGCAAAATCCGGCATCAGCAGGCTGCCATCGTCCTGCACCGCCACGAAGCCCGGCCTGCCGCCGCGATGAGAGACGTCGACCTGGCGGCGGCCGTCCGCGCGTGTCACCGAAGAGGCGATGAAGAGCGTCTCGGCGCCGGCGATCAGCGCCGCCGCGGGACCTTCGATGCGATCGAAGCGCCGGACCGGCAGCGTGGAAGCTGCGGCCGGATCGCGTGCGAAGCCGAAGTCGCGCAGGCGGATATAGCGCGGGCAATTGCCGAAGCTCTCGCCAACCTCGACGTCGAAGGCATCGGGCCCCGTGCGCCGTACCGTGCCATTGAGCCGGTTGCGCCGCCTCGTATGCAGTTCGATGCCGAGCAGGCCGATCGCGGCGCCGTCCTCCAGGCCGGAGGCCAAGGGGTCGGCGGGATCCGCCCCAGCCGCGACATGCAGCGTGCGGGGCTCGGGAGAATGGAGGAATCCTGGCCGGCCGGCCAGGATCGTCGCCCACATCTCGCCGGCATGATCGGCTGCACCGACGACGATGAAGGGAAGCAGCGGGTAGAAGTCGCGATGCTGCTCGATCAGATGGTCGCGCAGCACGCGCCGCCCGACCACATCCATGCGCTCGGCGGCTCCCGCCCGGCGCTGCAGGGCGAGTTCGCCCTCATGCCACGGCGAATCCGTGGCAACCGGCACTTTGCCGTCCATGACCTTTGCCTTTCCCGAAACGATGGAACGTGGTCGAGCGAGATGCTCCGGCACTGCCAGCATTCCGCCGGCTCCCGGACGCCATGCTCGGAGGGAAGAAGGGCCAGCGGGATGCTCGCGAGCCCACGAAAGCCTCAGGCTGCCAGCCCGATTGCGGTCTTCTGGAACGGCACAAAGCCTGGCAGGGCCTCGACCCGCCGCAGCCATGCGCCGATCTCCGCATAAGGCGTCAGATCGACATTCCCCTCCGGCGCCGAAGCAATGTAGCTGTAGAGCGCCACATCGGCAGCTGTCGGGCGATCGAGAACGATCCAGTCGTGTCCGACCAGTTCCTGGTCGATCAGCTTCAGGATGGCGTGCGCGGCCGCCAAGGTCTGCTCGACATCGTATTTGGCGCCGAAAACCGTGATCAGCCGGGCAGCGGCGGGGCCCATGCGGAGCTGGCCCGCCGCCACCGAAAACCAGCGCTGCACCGCGGCCCCCGCAGCTGGTTCGGTCGGCAGCCAGTCCTCCAGGCCGAGCTTGCGGGCGACATAGACGATGATGGCAAGCGAATCGGGCACGATCACGCCGCCATCGTCGAGAACCGGCACCTGGCCCAGCGTGTTGAGCTTGAGGAAATCCGGCGTCTTGTGCTCGCCGGCCTTCAGGTCGACATCGACCAGTTCATGCGGCACGCCCACCAGCGACAGAAACAGGTGAGCCCGATGGGAATGGCCCGACAGGGGATAATGATAGAGCTTCATGGACGACCTCCTTGCCGGACACCGGCGCGATGGGGAGGATCTTGATCATTTCAATGAGAATAGAGAATATTGATTGATTGGAAGACATCGTTCCAGATGGCGGAATAATTGGAACTCGCGAAAGCTGGGGGCATCATGGATCGCTGGCAGGCCATGCGGGTCTTCGTGAAGGTGGCCGAGAGCGGCGGTTTCGCCGAGGCCGCCCGCCGTCTGTTCATGAGCCCGCCTGCGGTCACCCGCGCCGTCGCCTTTCTCGAAGATGCCATCGGGGCGCGGCTTCTGGTGCGCACCACCCGCTCACTCAAGCTCACCGAAACCGGGGAGCGCTACCTGCATGACTGCCAGCGCATCCTGGCCGATCTTGCCGATGCCGAGGCCGCCGCCGCCGGTTCCTACACCACGCCGACCGGCACGCTGATCGTCACCGCGCCCGTGATGTTCGGCCAGCTCCATATCCTGCCCGTGGTCATGGACTATCTCGGCGAGCATCCAATGGTGAGCGCGCAGACGCTGTTCCTCGACCGCATCACCAATCTGGTGGAAGAAGGCATGGATGTCGCGATCCGCATCAGCCATCTGCCGGATTCGGAGCTGACGGCGATCCGAGTCGGCAGCATGCGGCGGGTGATCTGCGCCTCGCCCGCCTATCTCGCCGAGCATGGCGAGCCGCGCAGCCCGGCCGATCTGGCCGGCCACAGCGTCATCGCCAGGATCGGCGCCTGGCCGCGGCTGGAATGGCGCTTCGGCCGCGACCAGAAGATCCATGTCGGCATCCAGCCGCGGCTGATGTGCAATCTCAACGAATCGGGGATCTCGGCCGCCATCTCAGGCTGGGGACTGGTGCGCGTCTTCGCCTATCAGGTCGACGCCGCCCTGCGGGAAGGCACGCTTCGGGCGGTGCTGACCGAGTTCGAGGAAGAGCCGATGCCGATCCATATCGTGCATGCCGGCGGCCGGGCTCCCTCCGCCAAGGTGCGCTCCTTCGTCGATTTCGCCGTGGAGCGCCTGCGGGCCAACCCGATCTTCGGGGACCTTGCGCGAGCTCGCCCACTCTCCTAGATAGGAGACGTCGACCACCCCAGTGAGTGAGAAGCAATGGATCTGAACCTGACCGCAACGCCGCATTGCCTTGTGTCAGGGATCATCCATTCTCATGCCTGCTTCGATCACGCTCTCCCATCTCTCCTGGTCCACGCCTGACGGCCATGCGCTGTTCTCCGGGCTCGACCTGAGCTTCGGCCCTGAACGGTCCGGCCTTGTCGGCCGCAATGGCGTCGGCAAGACGACCTTGCTCAAGCTGATATCGGGGGACCTGCAGCCCCGATCCGGCCGGGTCATCGTCCATGGCAGCCTGGGGCGCCTGCGTCAGGCCGTGCAGGTCGGGCCGGACGAGACCGTCGCCGATCTCTTCGGCGTGACGGATGCGCTGGCCCTGCTTGCCCGGGCGGAAGCCGGCCAGGCCAGCACCGAAGAGCTCTCCGCGGCCGACTGGACACTGGAAACCCGGCTCGCCGCGGCCCTGGCCCGGGTCGGCCTGCCGATCGAGCCCGGCACGGCGCTGACGACATTGTCGGGCGGGCAACGCACCCGGGCCGGCCTGGCGGCGCTGGTCTTCGCCGAGCCAGACTTCCTGCTGCTGGACGAACCCACCAACAATCTCGACCGCGAGGGGCGGCGGGCCGTCATCGACCTCCTCGCCGGCTGGCGCGGCGGGGCAGTGGTGGTCAGCCACGACCGCGAGTTGCTCGAGGCCATGGACGCCATCGTCGAGCTGACCTCGCTCGGCGCCAATGTCTATGGCGGCAATTGGAGCCAATACCGGGCGCGCAAGGCCCTGGACCTGGCGGCCGCCCGCCGCGACTTGACCGAGGCCGAGAAGCGGCTCGACGAAACCGAGCGTAAGGCGCAGATCGCAACCGAGCGCAAGGCGCGCAAGGACAGTACCGGGCGCAAGGCGCGGGCCAAGGGTGATGCCCCCCTGCTGCTTCTCGACGCCAAGAAGGAGCGCAGCGAAAAGAGCGGAGGCGCGGGCGCCCGCCTGGCCGAGCGGCAACAGTCACAAGCGAGCGAGACTCTCGCCAAGGCACGCGAACGGCTCGAGATCCTGCAGCCCTTGTCGGTGCGCCTCGCGCCCACAGGCCTGCCCGCCGACAAGGTGGTCCTGCGCCTCGATGCACTGCGTTTCGGTTACGAGCCGCTTCGGCCCGTTCTCGACGGCCTGTCCTTCACGCTCGCCGGACCGCAGCGCGTCGCCGTCACAGGCCGCAACGGCAGCGGCAAGACGACATTGCTCGGCCTGATCACCGGCAGGCTTCAGCCGCAGGCGGGCAGTGTGTGGGTTCTTCCCGGCGCCGCTCTGCTCGACCAGGAAGCAAGCCTGCTCGACCCCTGCGAGACGATCCGCGACAATTTCAAGCGCCTCAACCCGCAGTCGGACGAGAATGCCTGCCGTTCCGCCCTGGCCCGTTTCATGTTCCGCGCGGATGCGGCTCTCCAGAAGGCCGGCAGCCTCAGCGGCGGGCAGATGCTGCGGGCCGGCCTCGCCTGCGTCCTGGGCGGAGAAAGGCCGCCGTCCTTTCTGATCCTGGACGAGCCGACAAACCATCTCGACATCGATGCGATCGAGGCGGTGGAAGCAGGCTTGCGTGCCTATGACGGCGCCCTGCTGGTGGTCAGCCACGACGAGAGCTTCCTTGATGCAATCGGCATCTCGCACAGGCTGGAGTTGCCGCCAACGGCTTGACCCCGCCAGGACCCGGGCCGTATTGTGGGGCATCGATAGGGGATGGAGTCCCCCCAAACCGCCGCAAGGCTGATGACTCCTACCAGGTGCTCGGCGCCGGTAGGAGTTCGTTCCATCTCCCGCTTTCGTCGAAGTGCCGCAGCGATCTCCCTGGAGGTATGCCATGCGCCCTTCGCGACCAAGACAGCCGATCCCCTTCCTCCTCCTTCGGATCTGGTCGATCCTGGCTGTTCTCGGCCTGATCGGCCTTGCCATCGCCTGGCGCCTGGGGCTGATTCCGCCATGAATCAGGCATTGCCGGGATTTCAGATTGGCGGTGGCCCAAACCTAATGCCGTTCCCTCGGGTGCCTTCGAGTTTGCACGACCTTTGTCATCGCCGGGCTTGACCCGGCACTCCAGCCCAGAGCCCGGTTAAGTCGCGGGTTTCTGGATAGCCGGGCCAAGTCCGGCTATGACAAATCGCAGTGTTTCCTTGCTGGATGATCCGCATTGGGCCTAAGCCCCGGCTATCCTCATCGGACCAGCCTATTGCCGCCGAAACCTTCATCTCTCTCACCGAATTTTCGGAGCATCCATGTCACCCGTGCTCGCCAACACCATCATGATCGCCCTCGGCGGCGCCATCGGCTCCGTGGGGCGCTATTGGATCGGGCTGTGGCTGGCGCCCTACAGCCAAAGCCTGCCCTGGGCGACCATCCTCATCAACATCGCCGGCTCCTTCGCCATCACCTTCTTCGGCACGCTGACCATTGCCAATGGCCGCGCCCCTATGCCGGATCTCTGGCGGCTGTTCTTCATGGTCGGTATCTGCGGCGGATTCACCACCTTCTCCTCCTTCAGCCTGCAGACCTTCGAGCTCCTGCACATGAACATGCCCTTGCGGGCGCTGATCAATGTCGGCGTATCCGTGGTGCTATGCGTCGCAGCGTCCGCACTGGGCTTCTATGGCGCGGCGACCATCAACGGCACGCAGCAGGCGGCGCAGATACAAGTGGACGAGGAAGCGTCCTGATCTCTCGAACAAAGCGCGTTCATGACAGAGCGCGCTTTGCTCTAATTGTTTGGTTGTACGCGTCTTCGATTCTTGATGATGCCGTCAAATCGCAAAACACTAAGGCCATCAACTGCCGATTTCGATGTTGGAGACGTCGAAATCCTGGTGATGGGCAATGGTGGCGGCGCCGATGGCGCATTCCATCTCGCCCAGGGTCGAAAGGCGGATCTGCGGCTTCGTCATCCCCGGCACGATGCCGGCGCCGACCGCCTGAGACAGCCTGTCGAGGCGAGCGGCCAGCACCGGACGCATGGCGCCCCCGAGCACGATCGTGCTGGGATTGAAGATGTTCGTCAGCGATGTCAGCCCGAGGATGAGATGGCCTGCCAGCTCGTCCATGGCGGTGCCGGCGTTGCGATCGCCGGCCTGGGCAGCGGCGGCCACCATGGCCGGCAGGGCGGAAAGACTGTCGACGCCGAAGCCCTGGCCGGGCCGGTAGGAGCGCTCGAGCGCGGCGATGTTGACGAAATTCTCCAGGCAGCCCTCCTGCCCGCAGGAACAGCGCGGCCCCGTTTCGCGGATGCGGATATGGCCGAACTCGTTGCCGGTCCCTTCGGCTCCGCGGACGAGGCGCCCATTGACGATGGCGGCACCGCCGCACCCGGCCCCGAGCTTGAGATAGACGATGGCATCGGCCTGCAGGCCGGGCTGGGTATAAACCTCGCCGAACGCGGCGGCATGGGCGTTGTTCTCGACGAAAACAGGCGCACTGAGCGCCTGCTCCGCCAAGGCCTTCAGATTGAGATCCTTCCAGCCCAGCATGGGCAGATGCACGACATAGCCGTCGGAGCGCACCAGGCCGGGCACGGTGATGCCGATCGAGCGCAGAGGTTGCGGCAGGCCGCGGGCATAGGTGGCGATGGCGCTCACTGCCGCATCGGGACCGACGGGATGGGCCAGGCGCGCGGTGCGGCTGTCGACCACTCCGAGCGCCAGGTCGATCAAGGCGAAGCGCACCACGCCGACGCCTATCTCGGCGCCGAGAAAGTAGCCGCCGCTCGGATTGAGGGCAATGTCGACACCAGGCCGTCCGACATCGCGGCGCGGGCTGTCTTCTCGGGAGATGCGCTGCTCGACCAGGAACGAACTGGCGGTGAGGTTCTCGACCAGATTGGTGATGGTGGCCGGGGTCAGGCCGAGACGCCGGGCGAGTTCGGCCCGGGGCATCGCGCCCTGCAGGCGCAACTGGGTGAGAATGCGCCGCTCGTTCACATAACGCGCGAAGGTTTGGTCAGCCATGATGTCGCCTCCGCCCGAATCTCTAGAATGGCTTTGCGATTCGGCCGAATCACCTGGAAACACAAAGACGCATCGATGCGGACAGTTGGAGCAGAAGTAGGTTTTCGCCCAAACATGCCCTGCCCCGGGCAAGGCGCGTTCAGGACTGAACGCTTGCTTACCTTGAGGCACTTTCTGCTAATAGCAGAAGCACCGCCCTTGTCATGCCTGCCCGACCGGGATTTCGAGCGACCTGTCCTCCGATATAGTGGACAAAACGGGACGCCTCTGGCCAGGCAAGGCTGTCATAGCAGCATAGGCCTTGCGCTTCCTATTTGTTTAGATAATAAATAAATTATCGAAATCCACAGGAACGCCGCCATGCCGAAGAAGGAAGATCACCGCCTCAAGGTCGGCGTGCTGGGCTGCGGCCCCATCGCTCAGGCCGCCCATTTCGAAAGCTGCACCAAGGCCCGCAATGCCGACCTCTATGCCATTTGCGACGTCGCGCCCGACCTCCTGGAGCGCATGGCCTGGACCCACAAACCCGAGAAGACCTTTTCGGACTATACCACCATGCTGGCCGATCCACAGCTCGACGCGGTCATCGTGGCCACCTCGGACGCCTTCCACGTACCGGCCTCGATCGCTGCGCTGGAAGCGGGCAAGCATGTGCTCAGCGAAAAGCCTGCCGGCATCGGCGTCGAGGAAGTGGAGACGCTGCGCGCCGCCGTGGCGGCCAGCGGCAAGGTGCTGCAGGTCGGCCATATGAAGCGCTTCGATGCGGGCCTGGAAGCGGCCAAGGCCTTCATCGACACGGAAATGGGCGAGATGCTCGCCCTCAAGGCCTGGTATTGCGATTCGACCCATCGCTATCCGATGACCGATGCCGTCCAGCCCCTGATCGTCACCAGCCGGCAGGCGCGCAAGCCGGCCGCCGACCCCAAGGCCGATCTGCAGCGTTATTACATGCTCGCCCATGGCAGCCATCTCGTCGATACCGCCCGCTATTTCGGCGGCGAGATCGTCGAGGTCGAGGCGCGCTTTTCCGAGCGCTTCGGTGCGCGCTGCTGGTTCGTCGACATCGCCTTCGCCAATGGCACGCTCGGCCATCTCGACCTCACGGTGGCCGTACGCATGGATTGGCACGAGGGTTTCCAGATCTATGGCGAGCATGGCAGCGTGCTCGGCAAGACCTATAACCCCTGGTACTACAAGAGCAGCGACGTCGATATCTTCCGCGAGAAGGACGGCGCCACCACCCGTGTCCTCGGCGCGGATGGCCATTTCTACCGCCGGCAGCTGGAGGGCTTCGCCGACGTCATCCTCAAGGGCGCGCCAATGCGCGGCGCCGGCATCGAGGACGGCGTCGCCTCCGTCAGGGCTATGATCGCCATCGCCCAATCCGTCCGCGAAGGCCGTGCCGTGCGGCTCGCCGACGTCAAGGGAGAGTTGTGATGCGGCTCGGCATCTTTGCCAAGACCTTCCCGGGCGACACGCCGGGAGCGGTGATGGCGGCGGCCCGCGTGGCGGGTTATGGCAGCGTGCAATACAACATGGCCTGTTCGGGTCTGCCTTCCATGCCGCAGGCCATTCCGGCTGGCGTGGCCGAGGCGGTCCATGCCGCAGCTCTCGACCAGAATCTCGAGATCGCAGCTGTCTCCGCTACCTACAACATGATCCACCCCGATCCGGCCCAGCGCTGGCGCGGCCATGACGGCCTGGCGGTCATCGCCGGCGCAGCCCGCGGCATGGGCACCCGCCTGCTCACCTTGTGCACCGGCACACGCGACCCTGACGACCAGTGGCGTGGCCATCCGGACAACGCCACGCCGGAGGCCTGGCGCGATCTCGCCACCAGTCTGGAAACGGCGCTCGATATCGCCGAGCAGCACGATGTCGATCTCGGCATCGAGCCGGAACTCGCCAATGTCATCGATTCGGCCGCCAAGGCCCGCGCGATCATCGACGAAATGGCGAGCCCCCGGCTGAAGATCATCCTCGACCCGGCCAATCTCTTCGAGGTCGCTTCGCGCGCCGAGCAGCAGCGCCTGGTCTCCGAGGCCATCGACCTCCTGGCCGACCGCATCGTCATGGCCCATGCCAAGGACAGGGACGCCGCCGGCGGCTTCACCACCGCCGGCAGGGGCGTGCTCGACTACGACCACTATCTCGCCGGGCTGGCCCGCATCGGCTTCGATGGTCCCCTGGTCACCCACGGCCTGGCTGCTGATGAGGCGGAGGAGGTGGCGGCATTTCTCGGCCGGAAGCTGGCGGAGGTGATTGCGTGATGAGGGGCGCCGACCCCCGCAGAACCACTCCCTTCTCCCCTTGCGGGAGAAGGTCCCGGCAGGGGGATGAGGGGTGTTGCACCACATTCGACCCGCGTAGCGAGACCCCTCATCCGCCCCTTCGGGGCACCTTCTCCCGCAAGGGGAGAAGGCTGACCGCATCGCTGGGCGTTTGAGCCGATGAACGCGACCTTCCACCGCGACAACCTCAACCTCGCCACTTATGACCGCGGCAGCGGCATGCCCGTGGTCCTCCAGCATGGCCTGTGCGGGGATGCTGCCCAGCCGGCCGAAATCTTTCCCTTCGAGCTGCCGGCGCGCTGCCTCACGCTCGAATGCCGCGGCCATGGCGGCTCGGACGCCGGCGACACCGGGCTTCTCTCGATCGCAACCTTCACCGACGACTTGGCGGCTTGGCTCGACAGCCTGGCGCTCGGCCCCGTCGTCCTTGGGGGCATCTCGATGGGTGCGGCGATCGCGCTGCGTCTCGCCGTTGCCAGGCCGGACCTGGTGCGAGCGCTGGTGCTGGCCCGCCCGGCCTGGGTCGCCGAGGCTGCTCCGGCCAACATGGAACCCAATGCCTTTGTCGGCACGCTGCTCGCCCGTCACGACGCGGAGGAGGCGCGGGCCCTGTTCGAGGCCTCCGATACGGCGCGCGATCTTGCGGCCAACGCCCCAGACAATCTCGCCTCGCTGCGCGGCTTCTTCACGCGAGAACCCAAGGCCGTCACCGCGGCCCTGCTCGCCCGCATTTCGGCCGATGGCCTCGGCGTCTCCCGCGCCGATATCGCGGCCCTCGGGGTACCGACGCTCGTCGTCGGCACGGAGGTCGACGCCATCCATCCGCTCGCCCATGCCGAGACGCTCGCCGCACTCATCCCCGGCGCCCGTCTCGCCCGCATCACCCCCAAGGCACTGGACAAGCCGCGCTACGTCCAGGATTTCCGCGCCGCCCTGGCGCAGTTCCTCTCGGAGATTTCAGCATGAAACCCGCCCCCGGTTGGCTCCAGGCCCTGCCCGCCGACCGCCTCCTCGCCGAATTCTCGCTCTGGTCCGCCGATCTCGGCCGCCTCGCCGACGACATCGCCCGGGTCGAGCCCCATGTCGACATCTTCCATGTCGATGTCGCGGACGGCCATTTCTCGCCTGCCCTGCTTTATTTTCCGGACCTGACGGCGGCCGTTCGCAAGGTGACCGCCAAGCCCATTCACGTCCATCTGATGACGACGGACGACATTCTCCTCGACCAGATCGACCAGTTCGCCGAGGCGGGAGCCGATCTGATCAGCATCCATGCCGAGAACGGCAATGCCGACGCAGCGCTGGCCCGCATCCGCGAACACGGCCTTGCCACCGGCATGGTGCTGCAGCTCCATACGCCGGTCGCGGCGGCGGAGCCCTTCCTCGACCGCCTGGATATGCTGACCCTGCTCGGCACCCTGATCGGCATCAAGGGCGTCGGCCTCGACGATTCGGCCCTGTCGCGCCTGCGCGAGGCCCGCAAGCTGATCGCCGGCAAATCCGGGCACCGCATCATCCTCGCCTCCGACGGCGGCAATCGCGAGCACACCGTGCCCAATCTGCGGCTTGCCGGCGCCGAGACCATCGTGATGGGGTCGCTGGCCTTCGGCGCGCCGGATCTGGCCGCCCGCATCGCCTGGGTTCATGGTCTGCAGCGGGAGCCCTGACCATGGTTCGGCGCGCCATCGGTATCGACCTTGGCGGCACGCAGGTGCGCGCCGCCCTCGTTGATGATACCGGCGCCGTGCTCAAGCGCGCCGCCACCCGCACGGATGTAGCCGGCGGCCCGGCGGCCGTGATGGCGCAATTCCGCAGTCTCATCGAGGACGTGACGGACGACGCGAGCCTCGGCTCGCTCTCCGGCATCGGCGTCTGCGCCCCCGGGCCGCTCGACAGCGACACCGGCACCTTCATCCATGTCCCGACCCTGCCGGGCTGGGAAGACTTTCCCCTGCGCGACGAGCTCTCCGCCGCCCTCGGCCGGCCCGTGGTGGTGGAAGGCGACGCCATCGCCGCCTGTTATGGCGAATGGCGCTTCGGCGCCGGCCGCGGGCTCGACCATCTCCTCTATGTCACGGTCTCCACCGGCATCGGCGGCGGCGTGGTCAGCGATGGACGCCTCCTGCATGGCCGGCGCGGCATGACCGCCCATGTCGGCCATTTCCGCCTAGCCCAGGACGGGCCGCGCTGCAGCTGCGGCGCCGTCGGCTGCTTCGAGGCCTTCGCGGCCGGCACGGCGCTGGACCGGCGCGCGCGCCAGGCTGCACTTGCTCATCCCGGCAGCAGTCTCGCGCGCCTGGCGGCGCCGACCGCCGGGGATGTCGTCGAAGCCGCACGCCAGGGCGATGCGACCGCCCTCGCGCTTCTCGACGAGGAGGCGACCCTGCTCGGCGAGGGCTTCGTCAGCCTCATCCACCTCTTCAGCCCGGAAAAACTGGTGATGGGCGGCGGCGTCGCGCATGGCTTCGATCTGATGGACGAGACGATCCACCGGATCGTCCGTACCACCGCCCTGCCCTCTTTCCGCGACGTGCCGGTCGCGAAAGCCGCCCTCGGCGACAATGCCGGCCTCGTCGGCGCCGCGGCCCTGGTTCTGTTCGACGAGCGGGTCCGCTGATCCCGGAGCTGCCCCGGCAGCGGAATAACGCCCGACTCACGGCTCTGGTCGAACACTTCGCCTGCAGATCCTGAGGGGGATGGGCGATGGCACAGGACAGTGGAGTCGAAGACCGCACGGCGGATCGCGGGATGCCGGCGCTGGCCCTGTCGGGCGGCGGCTTTCGCGCCACGCTCTATCATTGCGGCGCCCTGATCCGGCTCAACCAGCTCGGCCTGCTCCCCAAACTCGGCCGGATCTCCAGCGTGTCGGGCGGATCGATCGCCTCGGGCATGCTGGCAGCCGCCTGGAAACAGCTGACCTTTGAGAACGGTATTGCAACCGATCTCGACGCCAGGGTGATCGCACCGCTGCGCAACTTCTGCACCCGCTCGATCGACACCAAGGCCGTGGGCCTCGGGACGATCCTGCCCGGCAAGAACATCGGCGACGTCCTCGCCAATAGCTATGATGATCTGTTCGAGGGCATCAGCCTGCAGGATCTGCCAGACAGCCCGCAATTCATCTTCAACGCCACCAATCTGCAGACCGGCCGGCTCGTGCGCCTGCAAAAGGTCAGGCTGGCCGACTACGCCATCGGCATCATTCCCGAGCCCGACATCCGGCTGGCGGTGGCCGTCGCCGCTTCGAGCGCCTTTCCACCGGTGCTTTCGCCGGTGGAGATCCAGGTTGACCCCGCGCGCTGGGTGAACGCCACCGGCACGAGCCATTTCGGCGATCCCGACTACAATCGCAAGCTTTCCCTCACCGATGGCGGCGCCTATGACAATCTCGGTCTGGAGACGGTGGACGATTTCGCCACGGTGATCGTCAGCGATGCCGGCGCCCCCTTCGGCACCGAGGAATCCGCCCAAGCCTTCTGGCCCCAGCAGGCCCTGCGCGCCCTCGACATCGCCACGGACCAGGCGCGCGGCCTGCGCAAGCGCCTGCTCTTTGCCGAAGCCAGGGCGGCCGGCCGCGTGATCGCCTTCAGCGGCATCGACGGCCTCGCCTCGAAATATCCGGCGCCGCAGATGCTGAAACCCGATCCCGCCATGGTCGCGCGGCTGGCCGGGATGCGCACCCGCCTCAACCCCTTCGACGAGGAAGAGCAGAGCCGGCTCATCAATTGGGGCTGGCTGATGATGGATGTCGCCCTACGCAGCTATGTCGCGCCGGCCGAGCCGGCACCGACGGCCTATCCCCTGCCCGGCTTCCCGGTCTAGGACCATGAAACTCGCCGCTGACGATCCCGACAGGAAGCTCGGCCTGGTCTATCGCGACGACGCGCTGGCGGCCGGTCCCGCGACCCATGTGCTGATCATCGGCGTCGGCGCCTACCAGTCGCCGCACTTCAGGAAGCCCTTGACCTCGACCACCTTCTCGGCACGGGCGCTGGCGGACTGGTTCGTCGGGGAGGCGCCCGGCTTTCGCAACGAGGCCTGCCCGCTCGGCAGCCTCGCCATCCTGCTCTCCGAGCCGGCGGCAGGCGAGGACCCTCGCGCGACCTATGCCGGCGGACCGGTGCCGCGCGCCGGCTTCGCCGCGGCGCGCGAAGCGGTGCGCGCCTGGGTGAGGCGCATCAACACGCACCAGGACAATCTTGCCATTCTCTATGTCGCAAGCCATGGCGAGAGCCGGCTCTCCCGCACGGCCTTCCTCCTCGAGGACTATGCCATGGACGATCTCGATGCCACGGCCGGCATGTCCGAAGTCGAGCAGTTCATCTCCGCGCTGGAAAACGCCAAGGCCGTCTCCCAGCTTCTGCTGTTCGATTGCTGCCGCTCTGCGACGGAGCTTTCCTTGCCCTGGAACGAGCCGTTCGGCAGCAAGCTGATTGCCCTGACCCGCGAAAACAGAGGCCATGACGAACCCAGCAAGCAATGGGTGATTGCCGCCACCGCGCTCGGGGAAGTCGCGGGAGGGCGCGTCAACACCACCACCCTGTTTGCCGACGCGCTGCTGAGCGCCCTCGACGGGGTTGCAGCCGATCCGGCCGACGAAGGCTGGCCGGTAAGACCGGGCCAGTTGGTCGACAAGGTCAACAGGCTGCTCGAACTGCACCGTCAGCCCGATGAAAAGCCGCAGACGCCGGGCGGACGCAATGCCGGGACCTTCGAGATCACCTATGCGGGCGAGCGGGAGGAGATCCCGGTCTATATCTCGCTGGACCAGCCCGAGAACTGGCCCGACAGCGACTTCACCGTCGCCGCCACACCGGGGGGAGAGACAGCCTTCGAGGGCGCTGGCGACGGCTCGCCGTTCCGGCGCCTGAACTATCCGGAAAATACCGCCCTCAGTGTCTCCGTCCGCCGTTTCGGCGTGGATATCGGCGTGGCCAAAGGCAAGGCGCGGGCGCCCGCCGTCTTTCTCGAGGTCAGGCGCAATGCCGCGCCGACCACGGTGGTGGTGGACAGGCTCGATCCCGGGCGCGGCGTCGGCCCGGCCGCGCAGCTTCTGGTCAGCCTGTCGGGACCCGTGACGATCGCCGCCGGTGCGGTGGCCGAGATCATCCGGGCGGACGAACCGAAGAAGAATCCCAAACAGCTCGTCGTCGCCATCGGCGGGGCCACGCCGGTGGATGTCCGGCCCGGCGAGCATATCGTCACTCTGCGCACGCCCGACGGCCGGGTCGAGGTCCAGAACGTCACGGTGGCCAGGGACGACGTGCTGGAAGTGCGCTTCGCCATGCCGGCCTCGCCGCATGAATGGCTGGGAACGGCCACGGCAACCGGTGCCGTCCCGCTTCCCTCTCCCCCCGCCGCGCCGCCGCCCCCCGCCCCGGCGCCGGGCCTGGAAAGCCTGTGGCACGGGCTGCCGGCGGATATCGGCAGTCCGGCTGCGCCCGATTGGCAGACCGGCTTTCCCGCGCCCGCCCCTCCCCCGGTCACGCCGGTGGTCGCCACCATCGCCGGCCACGCCGATTATGCGCTCGGCCTGCATGCTCTTGCCGATCCGCGCCTCGCCGCAACGATGGAGAACGATGATGGGCGGTTGGTACGGCTCGGCCTGGCCGATACCGCGGCGCGCCGCTTCGCGCCATTCGAAAGGGGAGCCCAAGACCGCCCGGTCTTCGTAGCGATCGAGACCGGCCGGCGCCGCGATCTCGCTGTGGTGCCGAGCATCGCCGGCCGGTGGAGCCCCTATGTGCTCGTCGACAGGCTGGCGCCACGCGAGAAAAGCACAGCCACCGTCATCGCCGAAAATCCCGTCTGGAACGGCCTGATCGGCTTCCTGGCGGCCCGCGATGCCGACGCCGGCAGCGCGCTCCTGGCCGGCGGGCTCCAGCAATCCGTGATCGATGCGATGCAGGACAAGCTCGCCGATCCGATCGCGGCGCTTGCCGCCGCGCTGATCGCCGTCTCGGCCGCCTCGCCCGACCTCGAACGGCGCTGGGACCCCTGGCTCTTCAATCTTGCCGACTGGTTTCCGTTCATTCCCGACGGGCCGATCATTCTCGGCCGCCGCCTCCTGATGCGGGCGCGCAACGCCGAACAGTTCGAGCAGGCCAAGACCCATCTCATGGCAGGGTTTTCACGCGGCGCCCCGCTCTATTCGCTGTCGGCGGACTGGCTGGCCCGCGGGCTCGAAAGTCTGCCGGACGAAAAGGCGCTCGAAGCCCCGCGCCGCGCCGCCCGCGCCTTCGCCAACCGCGTCGATTCAGCTCAGGCCTTCACCGTGATCCGCCTCGACGATTGAAGGAGAACGCCATGCCGGTCTTCAGGCTCGCCATGCATCCGGCCTCCGAGGGCGATGCGCTGATGCTGAGCTGGGGTGAGGAAGACGCCCTCCATCGCGCCCTCATCGATCTCGGCCGCACCAAGAATTACCGGGCGCTGAAGCCGCTGCTGCAGACGATCGGCACCTTCGAGCTCTTCGCCATCAGCCATATCGACGCCGATCACATCGAAGGCGCCGTGCCGCTCTTCGCGGAACCGGCGCTTCCCTTCACGGCTCGCAATGTCTGGTTCAACGCTTATTCCCAGCTCGTCGATGCCAGGGAGCGGCTTCGCGACGCCGAGACGCTCGGCGTCGACCAGGCCGAGAAGGTGACGGCGGGCATCAAGGCCAGCGGCTGGCCGTGGAACAGCCAGTTCGCCTCCCGCGTCGTCTCCACCGGCAGCCCGGAGGCAGCGGCACCCTTGACGTTCGCCGGCGGCCTGAAACTCACTCTGCTTTCCCCGACGGACCAGGAACTCACCAGGCTGCTGCCCACCTGGGAGAGGGCGCTCGCCGAGGCTCATCTGCGCAAGGAGGACAAGGAGCCGGTGGAGCTGGCCGAGACGGAAGAACGCGAGATTCTCGGCGGCCTCAATGTCGAAGCCCTGGCCGCGCGCCAGTTCAGCGGCGACGGCACCAGGCCCAACGGCAGCAGCATCGCCTTCATCGCGGAGTTCGACCAGAAACGCGTGCTGATGGCGGCGGATTCCCATGCCGATGTCATCGAGGCCGCGCTCGAACGGCTCGGCCATAGCGCAGAGAACCCCTTGAGGCTCGACTGCCTGAAGGTGTCCCATCACGGCAGCAAGGCCAATACCTCCCCGGCCCTGCTCAGCCTGATCGACTGCACCCGTTTTGCCTTCTCGACCGATGGCAGCCATCACGGTCACCCGGATGCCGAGACCATCGCCCGCATCCTCAAGCACGATCCCGGGCGCCGGAAGACGCTGATCTTCAACTTCCGCCAGCCCAGCACGGAGCAATGGGACGACGAGAATTTGAGGACACGCTGGCACTATGATTGCCTCTTTCCCGAAGCGGGGAAGGAAGGCATCGAGTTCGAGCTGTAGCACCGCAGTCGGATTTGGCGCGAGACCTTGGATTTGCGTCCCTGCGAGCCAGGCATCACCGCAATTGTCATGGTGCCTGAGTCATCGGCGTCGGACAGTCGGATATCTCGCAGTTCCGTGAACGCCGGGATGCCACTCTGCCCCGCCTTGAAGCTGGACTTCGGCACTCGTCCGATTCACAATCGACCGAACCCATCAATAGCGGGATTAGTCGGTTGGCGTGGTCCTTTGGTGACGACGCGCCCGACCCATTCTTTCAATAAGGAGTTTCATCCATGGATTACGTCAAGCTCGGCTCGACGGGCCTCGAAGTGTCACGCCTGTGCCTTGGCTGCATGACTTATGGCGTGCCCGACCGGGGCAATCATGCCTGGACCCTGCCCGAGGAACAGAGCCGCCCTTTGATCCGCCAGGCCATCGAGGCGGGCATCAATTTCCTCGATACCGCCAATTCCTATTCCGACGGAACCTCCGAGGAGATCGTCGGCCGGGCCATCAAGGAGTTTTCGCGGCGCGAGGAGATCGTGCTGGCGACCAAGGTCTTTTTCCGCCAGCGTCCCGGCCCCAACGGCGCCGGCCTGTCGCGCCGCGCCATCCTGGCGGAGATCGACAACAGCCTCCGGCGCCTCGGCACCGACTATGTCGACCTCTACCAGATCCACCGCTGGGATGAGTCGACCCCGATCGAGGAAACGCTGGAAGCTCTGCATGACGTCGTGAAGGCCGGCAAGGCCCGCTATATCGGCGCTTCCTCCATGCATGCCTGGCAGTTCACCAAGGCGCTCTACACCTCCCGCCTGCATGGCTGGACCGAATTCGTCAGCATGCAGAACCACCTCAACCTGCTCTATCGGGAAGAGGAGCGCGAGATGCTGCCGCTATGCCGCGACCAGGGCATCGCCGTGCTGCCCTGGAGCCCGCTCGCGCGCGGCCGGCTGACGCGCGACTGGAACGAGAGCAGCGAGCGCCAGCAAAGCGACAATGTCGGCACGGCGCTCTACGACGCCACGCAGGAGGCCGACCGCAAGGTCATCGAGGCGGTGGCCGCCATCGCCAAGGCGCGCGGCGTGCCGCGGGCGCAGGTGGCTCTCGCCTGGGTGGCGCAAAAGGGCGGCGTGACCGCACCGATCGTCGGAGCCTCCAAGCCACATCATCTGACCGACGCCATCGCGGCGCTCGACCTGAAACTGACGGGCGAGGAAATCGCCACCCTCGAAGCCTCCTATGTTCCGCATGGGATCGCCGGTTTTCAGTGAGATCGACGGGTTGCGCTTGGCCGACCAGACCATAGATGAGCCATGCAGCCCCAGCGACTGCATGTTCAGCGATCGAATCATCGCTTTTCCGGCATCCCTTTCTTCCAACGATTTCAGGAAAGTTTCCCCATGAGCCCGACCATCCGTTTCAATGACGGCAAGGACATTCCGCAGCTCGGCTTCGGCGTCTGGCAGGTACCGAATGACGGCGCGAAGGCGGCGGTTACCGCGGCGATCGAGGCGGGCTACCGCTCGATCGACACCGCCGCCATCTACGGCAACGAAGAAGGCGTGGGCGATGCGCTCGCCGCCTCCAGCGTTCCCGTCAAGGATATTTTCCTCACCACCAAGCTGTGGAACGGCGACCAGGGTTACGATCAGGCCCTGCGCGCTTTCGATACGAGCCTGAAGAAGCTGCGCCTGGAGACGGTCGACCTCTATCTCATCCACTGGCCGGTGCCCTCGCGCGATCTCTATGTCGAGAGCTGGAAGGCCCTGATCAAGCTGCGCGAGGAAGGCCGCGTCGCCTCCATCGGCGTCTCCAACTTTCAGATTGCCCATCTCGAGCGCCTGAAGGCCGAGACCGGCGTGATTCCCGCGATCAACCAGATCGAGCTGCATCCGCGCTTCCAGCAGAAGGCCCTGCGCGCCTATCACGCCAAGGAAGGCATCGCCACGGAAGCCTGGAGCCCGCTCGGCCAGGGCACGCTGCTCAGCGATCCCGCTCTGACGGCCATTGCCAAGAAATATGGCAAGAGCGCCGCCCAGGTGATCCTTCGCTGGCATCTCGACATCGGCAATGTCGTCATTCCCAAATCGGTGACACCGGCCCGCATCGTCGAGAACTTCCAGGTCTTCGATTTCAAGCTGGCGCCGGAGGACATCGCCGCCATCGAGAAGCTCGACGATGCCAAGGGCAAGATCGGCCCGGATCCCGACAGCTTCGCAATGGTGTGAGGTCGAGCTTAGGGCGACAGTTGCGTTTGCATGAAAGAGCGCAGGATATGCGGAGTGTCAGCCTCCTGGCTGACATTCCGCTTGCCAGCGAGAGCTGCGTTTCCAAGATGTCAGCCGGAGGCTGACACTCCAACCGCCTCAACTCGGCAGGAAATTTTCTCCTATTTGAAGAACCGGTTTTCCGGCCGCGGCAGGCCGAGATTCTCGCGCAGGGTCCGCCCCTCATACTCGCGCCGGAACAGGCCGCGCTCCTGCAGCACCGGCACGACCTTGTCGACGAAGTCGTCGAGGCCACCGGGCAGATAGGGGAACATCACGTTGAAGCCGTCCGAGCCCTCGCTTTCCAGCCATTCCGCCATTTCATCGGCGATGCTGGCGGGCGTGCCCACGAAAGCCAGGCCCGCATAACCGCCGAGGCGCTGGGCGAGCTGGCGCACAGTGAGCCCCTCGCTTTCGGCCAGTTGCAGCACCCGTTCGCGGCCGCTCTTGCTGGCATTGGTCTCGGGAATAGGCGGCAGCCTGCCGTCGGGATCGAAGCCTGAGGCATCGTGGCCAAGGGCAATGGAGAGCGAGGCAACGGCGCTGTCGTAATGCACGAGGCTGTCGAGCCTGGCGCGCTTGGCCTTGGCTTCCTCCACGCTGTCGCCGACCACCACGAAGGCGGCCGGCAGGATCTTCATATGATCTCTGTCGCGGCCGAGCCGCGCCATCCTGCCCTTGACGTCGGCATAGAAGCGGCGCCCTTCGGTCAGGTTGGGCGGCGCGGTGAACACCGCCTCCGCCGTCTCGGCCGCGAGCTGGCGGCCCGGCTCCGAGGAACCGGCCTGCACGATCACCGGCCAGCCCTGTACCGGCCGGGCGATGTTCAGCGGTCCGCGCACGGAGAGATGCTCGCCCTTGTGGGCAAGCACATGCAGCTTGTCCGGATCGAAATAAAGACCGCTCTCGACGTCGCGAATGAAGGCGTCGTCGGCCCAGCTGTCCCACAGACCGGTGACCACATCGTAGAATTCCCGCGCCCGGCGGTAGCGCTCGTCATGCCCGACATGGTCGTCGAGGCCGAAATTCAGGGCAGCATCGGGATTGGAGGTGGTGACGATGTTCCAGCCCGCCCGGCCGCCGCTGAGATGATCGAGCGAGGCAAAGCGCCGGGCGACATGGTAGGGGGCATCGAAGGTGGTGGAGGCGGTGGCGACCAGGCCGATATGCTCGGTGACGGCCGACAGCGCCGACAGCAGGGTGAAAGGTTCGAACGAGGTCACGGTATGGCTGCGCTTGAGCGCCTCCACCGGCATGTTGAGCACGGCGAGATGATCGGCCATGAAGAAGGCATCGAAGCGGGCGCTTTCGAGCCGCTGGGCCAGATGTTTCAGATGGGCGAAGTTGAAATTGGCGTCGGGCCAGGCGCCGGGATAGCGCCACGCTCCGGTATGAATGCTCGCCGGGCGCATGAAGGCGCCGAGCCGCAATTGGCGGGCCATGAAGATCTCCCAGGAAAGGGCAGGCCGGGTTGGAAAGCCCGGTCGAGCACATCACTCAGATCATAGAATGTGTATGGTATTTACGTCTGCCAAGGCCCGGTGCAAACAAAAGGAAGTTCTCTTCCGGGCGCCGGAACAGGATCCCCGAATCCCTCGCGCCGGACTATGCTTGGCGCCTTGCACACAACCATTCCGGGAGGACGGGAGATGAGCTTCGAAGGCAGTTGTCATTGCGGCGCGGTTTCCTTTACGGCCGAAGCCGATGCGCCGACCAGCGCGGTGAGCTGCAATTGCTCCTATTGCCGCCGCAAGGGCTCGCTCCTGGCCTTCCTGCCGGCCGAAGCGGTCACCATCTCCGCCGATCCGGCCAAGCTGAAGACCTATCAGTTCAACAAGCACCGTATCGAACACCAGTTCTGCGAGATCTGCGGCACCCAGGCCTTTGCCAAGGCAACCCGGCCCGACGGGGCCGCCATGGTGGCGATCAATCTGCGCTGCGTGCCGGCCATCGATCTCGATACGCTCGAGATTCACAAATACGATGGCGCGAGCACTTAGAGCAAAACGCGTTCAGATGGAAACGCTTGCCTGCTCCAACTCCTTGTTTCGACGCGTCCTTTTTGCCGGTGAAGCGGTCAGGCCGAGCGCTTCCGGCTCGTAGGCATGCCCTGACGACGGCGTGGCTGACAGCGGCCACCCTTCCCAAAAGTTATCGGTATGGGGTTCGTCGACCTGATCGAGCCAGTCGTCACGGTAGTAATCCGCGAGCAAGGCATAACGGATCTTGTCGGTCCTGTTCGTCGTGGGCGTGTGCAGCAGCCGATGGTGCCACAGCACCAGGGTGCCGCGAGGCCCAGGCAGCATCACGTGACGGCAACGGGCCTCCGCTTCCAGGCGCAGCGCTTCGACATTGTCGAGCAATTTATAGGAAGCGCGGCCGGCAAACGCCTTCGCCATGATGTAATGGCTCCCTTCCCAGACGCTGAAGGCGCCGCCGTCTTCGGCGACGTCGTCGAGATAGAGCACGGCGTTCACCTGGAAGGGATGCGCATCCATGCCGCCTTTGATCGTGTCGCTCGATTGCGGGGTCGGAAAGATTGGATAAAGGCCGCGCGTCGCATGGCGGCCGACGCAGCGTTCGCCGATCAGGCTGCGCACGGCCGACATCACCGGACCGTTGCCATACATCATCCGGATCAGTTCCGGATGCCGGAACACATTGTCCTTGAACTTCAGCCGGCCGCGGCGTTTGGCGAGCGTGGCGGAGCGGCAATCGTCCTCGATCTCGCCGACCCAGGTCTTGGGATCGTCTCGGTCAAAATGGCTGTCGATCTGGCTCCACGTCAGGTCGATCGCCCAGTTCGTCCATTTGGCATCCAAATCGATCTGGACAGTGCAATAGCCCTTGTCGACGAATGAGCTCTTCTGAACTTCGCTTAGCATAGGTGCCCCCAAGCTCCTGTTTGAAATCAACTACGCTCCAACCAATTCGCCGATCCTGTCCTTCAGTTTGTTATAGCGGCGGTTTTCGCTCGGCGTTGCCGGCTCCGCCTGCGCGAAGTTCTGCCTCGCGGCAGCAAGGTCGCCACGCAGCAGATGCGCCTCGGCACAGAGAATATGGCCGAGCGCCGATTTGGGATTGTCGACCAGCGCAAGCTCGAGCAGTTCCAGCGCGCGGCCGACCGATGATTGCGCCAACAAGGCCCGCGCCACATGGATCCGTGCCTGCGAGGCCTGCTTGGGCAGGGAGCGAGACCAGCCGCCGAGCGTGGTCTCCAGCGCGGCGATATCGCCGTTGTTCCCTTCCGCCTCGACCCGAAGTGACCAGTAGCGGCTCGATCGCGCCTCCTCCAGCTTCGGATCGTAGAGGATATCCAGCGCCTCCCGGTTGCGCTTGAGCATCAACAGGGCACGCGCCTTCGCCATCTTGATCCGCTCTGACCGGGCATCCGTCAGCGATGCGACGTCCAGAGCCTTGGCGGCCTGCTTCTGCTCGACCAGCCATTCGATATGTTCAGTCGCGAAGGTCGGCGATTTTTCCGACCACTCGCCGAATTCGGCGAAGAAACGTGCCGCCGAGGTCGGATCGCCCTTGCGCGCTTCGACGGCATGCAAATGCGCGGCCGATGCTCCTCCGGCGTCGATACTGGCATGAACGCTCTCCAGGCTGTCGCCGCCCGAGCCTCTTCCCTCGAAATGACTGACCAGGCGATCGACATTATGGGCGATCAGCGTTTCGGTGACATGCGTAAAATCGTTCATCCAGGCGATTTGCCGGTCGCTCTGGACAACGGATTCATAGCTGGGAAAGTAGTGCACATTGTCATAGCGCGAGACCATCTCCTCGGTGACCGTGCGCAGGACGGATTTGCTGTAGCAATTTGCGACCATCACATCCTGAGGCCGGTGCGTGATCCCGAGCGCCACTGGCGACACGCTCATCAGGATGACCGCATCTTTCCGCCCGTATTTGCGCAGCAGGCCGATGGCCCGGTCGCAATAGTCCAGCGTCTCGTCATGCGAGAGCACATGGAGTTCGAAACGCTCGGGGTGGCGACGGACCAGCGGCGGCGGCGGCAGGCTGTTGAGATAGGTGCCTGCCACATTGTCGTACCAGACCTCGACCAGGCCCAGCGTGATGATGATCAGCTTGCAGTCCTTGAAGCTGCCATAGGCCTTGGTGATGGCCGAGCGCCGGCGCAGCACCGTATCCCGGGGGGCGGGCTGCACGTTATGGGTGACGTGCAGATCGAGCCATTTGCCGGAGGCATATTCGACGATGGCCTGGTCGGCATCGAACTGCAATTCCCCGGTGGCCCAGCCCAGTTCGTTCCAGATGGACGGTGTACTGAAATTGTTGAGTGCGCGCGGATGCACGCCCGCGAAACTGCGATCCTCCATCAAATCCCGCATCGGCAGGCGATAACCTGCGGTTGCAAGCCGGCCCTCCACATTGCGTGCAAAGCAGGATCCGACGGTGAAGATCTTGTCACCCGGCTCCAGATCTAACTCAAAATCAAAATGCGGACTGGCAATCGGCTCCACCCGATTAGCAGCGTTCCTCGAACCCCAGAAACTGTATTCATTTGCCTTGCGAAGCTTGATTGCATCTACAGCAGACGATTTGTATAGCGGCACGGGACCTCTGATGATTTCGTTGAACTGGATTATTCTCTCCTGACTCGACAACTTCCATGAGTCCATGGAATGTTGTTCGGCGTCAAGAGACAGCTTTGTGACGATTTTGTGTCTGCTTTCACCCGGCCCCTCGGATCCGACCCTGCACGCCACCGGCGCCTATCGCTTCAGAAATGCAGCCAATGGCTGCAAAACGCCCACCCCCCGAGGCCGGGCGGCCCATCGTTCCGTCAGAGCCGGCCCCGTTCAGTTCCCGGGAGGCCGCCATAATTCGCTGCGCTCGCGTTCCGTGCTGCGCAGCATATCGAGGGCGATGCGAAGCTGGATGTCGTCGGCGGGGTTCGGCGGCACATAGAAGGAGGAGCCGCTCTCGTCCTTGGCGCCCGTACCCTTGAGATGGCCGGTCAGGCCCGCTTCGCCGGGCGTGGCATGGCCGAGGCCTGCCCCGGTCGGATCCCGCTGCCGCACGGCGATGTCGGGCTCGATGCCCTGCGCCTGGATCGAGCGTCCAAGCGGGGTATAATAGCGCGCCGTGGTCAGCACCAAGGCGCTTTCGTCGGGCAAACGGGTGACCGTCTGGATCGAGCCCTTGCCGAAGGAGCGCGTGCCCAGGATGGTGGCGCGCTTGAAGTCCTGCAAGGCGCCGGCGACGATCTCCGCCGCCGAAGCGGTGCCGCCATTGATCAGCACCACCAGTGGCGCGCCGCCAGTGATGTCCTCGCCATGGGCGATATAGACCTTGGACTGGTCGGGCTCGCGCCCCCTGATCGACAGCAGCACCCCCTTGCCGATGAACGCCGCCGAAACCATGATTGCCGGGTCGAGCAAGCCGCCGGGATTGTTGCGCAAATCGAGAATGAGGCCCCTCAGGGCACCGGGCCGGAAGGCCGTCGGCAGGCGCTCGGCGATCCGCTTGAGGCTGTCGGGCGTCTGGTCATTGAATTCTGCGATGCGGATATAGCCGATATCCTCGCCCATCACCTCGAAGCGAACGCTTTCGGCCCGGATGATCTCGCGCATCAGCGTATAGGACAGCGGCACGGCATTGCCGCGCCGCCGGATGATCAGGGTGGCGGAACTGCCCACCGGCCCTTCCATGCGCTTCAGCATCGCTGCCGGGCTCACTCCCCGTACGGCGTTGCCGTCCAGCTTGAGGATGATGTCTCCCGCCTTCAGGCCTGCCGTGGCGGCGGGAGTGGCCTCGAGGACATGCTCCACCTTCACCAGCCCGCCCTGCACCTCGACCTCGAGACCAAGCCCGACCCGCTTGCCGGCAAGCTCCCGCTGGATGTCGGACATGGCCTTGGGACCGACATAGCGCGAATGGGGGTCGAGCTTCGACATCATGCCGCCGATCGCACCCTGGATCAGCACATCCGGCGCAGGCTTCTCGACATAGGTGGCGAGCACGCGCTGATAGATCGCAATGAAGCGGCCAAGCTCGTAAAGTTGCTCACGCGTATCATTGTCCGGATTTTCAGGGTCCGGCTGCTGTTGAGCCCTGACCGGAACTGCAATCAAACCAAGAAGAAGAACAGCTATCGCAAGTGGACGCATGCGCATGGCGGCCTCCACTCTTCCAATGATTTCAACTTACATGGTGACGCGCCATCCGAATGTCAGTACCAGCGTCGAAAAATAGCTGCTGCGACACCAATGCATTGGTGCCGGCCTGATTTTTCCGCCATAGAGACGGCCATGGCAGCCAGCATCAATATGAGCGAGCCCAATGGCACCGAGGTCAGCGAGGCGATGATCGAGCGCCTGGTTCACACCTTCTATGGCCGCGTGCGTCAGGATGATCTCATCGGGCCGATCTTCAATGCCAAGGTCGCCGACTGGGACGACCACCTCGCCAAGCTCTGCGCCTTCTGGTCATCGGTCATTCTGCGCAGCGGCCGCTATGACGGCCGCCCGCTCCGGCCCCATCTGATGCTGCCCCTGGAGGGTCGCCACTTCGAGCGCTGGCTCGATCTGTTCGAGCGCACGGCTCTCGACGTGCTGCCGCGCAATGCTGCCCTGCTCTTCATCGACCGCGCCCGCCGCATCGCCGACAGTTTCGAGATGTCGATCGGCACCCAGCACGGCGAGATCCGGTCGCCGCGGCATCAGGCGAGAAAGCTGCCGGCGTAGGGCAATGCAGTTCACTTAAGCGTTTCGGGGTGCTCGACCTTTGTCATTGCCGGGCTTGACCCGGCAATCCAGCTCCCCGACGGTTCGTCCGTGCGGCTTCTGGGTAGCCGGGTCAAGCCCGGCTATGACAAATTCGGAGCGGTTCCTGCTTAAGTGAACGGCATTAGCCGACGTAGGGGCGCTTTTTCTTTACCGCTCCCTGCGGATGGTCGCGTCACTACGGCCATCCCTGGCGGGCCCGGAAAAAGCAGCCGGGCGAACATGGCAGGGTCCGTGACCCAAACCAAAAATCCCGGATGGCGCCCATGCCGATTTTGCGGCATAGCAGGCGCAACCGAAAGAACCGTCCATGCCTGCCAAATTGCTCGCCACCCTGATCGGCCTGATCGCCATCCTGCTCTGGTCCGTCCTGGCGCTGACCACAGCGCTCACTTATCGCATCCCCTCCTTCGAACTGCTCGGGCTGACCTTTGCGGTGGCGACGCTGATGGGCGCGACCTCCTGGCTGTTCCGGCCCGGGGCCACCGCAGCGCTGCGCCAGCCCTGGCCGGTCTGGGCGCTCGGCGTCGGCGGCCTGTTCGGCTATCACGCCGTCTATTTCGAGGCGCTCAAGCGGGCGCCGCCGGCGGAAGCCAGCCTGATCGCCTATCTCTGGCCGCTCCTGATCGTGCTGTTCTCCGCCATGCTGCCCGGCGAGAGGCTGCGCTGGTATCACGTCGCGGGCGCCCTGCTCGGCTTTGCCGGCGTGCTCGCGCTCGCCCTCGCCAAGGGCGTGTCGGGCTTTGAGATGGCCAATGCGCCCGGCTACGCCCTGGCGCTTGCCTGCGCCTTCATCTGGTCGGGCTATTCGGTGCTGTCGCGCCGCTTCAAAGCGGTGCCGACGGATGCGGTGGTCGGGTTTTGCGGGGTGACCTGCGTCCTGGCCCTGATCTGTCATGGCCTGTTCGAAACCACGGTGTGGCCCGATGCCAAGGAATGGCTCGCCATCGTCGGCCTTGGCTTGGGACCGGTGGGCCTGGCGTTCTATGCGTGGGATCGCGGGGTCAAGCATGGCGACATCCGCCTGCTCGGCGTCGCCTCCTATGCCACCCCGGTGCTTTCGACACTGATCCTGGTCGCCGTCGGCATCGCTTCGCCGAGCCTGGCTCTGGCGCTCGCCGTGCTGCTCATCGTCGGCGGCGCGCTCATCGCCTCGCGCGATCAGCTTTTTCCCCCACGCAAACCGGCGTTGGAGGCCTGAGGTTCTCTAGAGCAAAGCGCGTTGAGACGGAAACGCTGTTTTGCTCTCGCTCTTTGGTTCGACGCGTCTTTGCGATTCGAGATGATTCCGTCTAATCGCAAAACGCTCTAGCCCGCCGGCCGTCCGAGGAAACGCTCGATGATGGCACTCGAAAGCCGCTTGGGCCGCTTGGTAGCCACATCCAGGCAACACCAGCTCGACTTCACTTCGGCCAGCACTTCCTCGCCGCGCTTGATGATGATGCCGTAGAAGGCCTTCGCGCCATGCACCTTCTCCAGAATGACGGTGGCGATCACGTCGTCATCGAGGAAGGCCGGCTTGCGATAGGTAATCTCGTGGCGTAGCGCCACCCAGGCATGCTTCTTCAGCGCCTCGGCGGGCGCCAGGCGTTCCCAGTGACTGATAATCGCCGCCTGCACCCATTTCAGGTAGCTGGCATTGTTGACATGGCCCATGAAGTCGATATCCGAGCGATCGATACCGACGGTATAATCATAGGGCATGACGTTCCGAAACATCGCTTCCGCGCCTCCGCGCCAAAATCGGCATATGGGGACGCCACTTCCGAAATGCAGCCCCCCGATTCAGCCCAGCCATTGAAGCAGTACAGCTTGGCACAAGCATGGCATGACGCCAATCCATCCATTGGATCTACGCTGAACAGGGTTGCCGCGCGAAAGTTCCGCCTGCGCCGTCAGGTCCCAAACCTGGCAAAGGCCTGCGCCATCAGCCGATAGACCGAGCGCTTGTGCGGCGTCACCAGGTCCGGCAACCGGGCCAGCCTTTCCCAGCGCCAGCCGAAGAATTCCTGCGGCTCGCCGGTCGGCAAATTCACGACGTCGATCTCGCCGTCATCGCCCTCGAAGCGCAAGGCGGCCCAGCGCTGCTTCTGGCCGCGAAAGGGCGACAATTTGTGCGGCGGCCCGTCATAGGGCGGAAAGTCGTAGGGCCACCACTCCTCCGTCACCGCCAGCACGGAGACGCTGCGGGCATTGGTCTCCTCCCAGAGCTCGCGCTTGGCCGCCGCGACGATGTCCTCGCCCTCGTCGATGCCGCCTTGCGGGCATTGCCATTCGAAGCCCGGCACGATCAGCTCCGGTCCGGAGGTTTCGGCCCGGCCCACCAGCACCATCCCCTGCGCATTGAACAGGGCGACGCCGACATTGGGGCGATAGGGTTTGATCTCGGCCATCACGCCACCAGATGGCGGAAGGCCGCCACCACCTCGGCATAGACGCCACGCTTGAACGGGACGATCAGGCCCGGCAAGGCGGCAAGGTCCTCCCAGCGCCAGTCCTCGAACTCGGCCTTGTGCTTGCCGCCGGCCGGCCGCAGCACGTCGATCTCGCTGTCCGGACCGGTAAAGCGGAAGGCGAACCATTTCTGGGTCTGGCCACGATATCGCGCGGTCCAACCACCGCCGACCGCCTCGGGCGGCAGGTCGTAGGAGTACCAGTCCGGCGCTTCGGCCAGGAAGGTGATCGAGCGCACATTGGTCTCTTCATAGAGTTCGCGGATCGCGGCCTCGCGCGGATCCTCGCCCTCGTCGATGCCGCCCTGCGGCATCTGCCATTCGAAGCTGCCCGGTTCGCCGCCGGTACGCGGCTTGCGCCGCCCGACGAAGACCTTGCCTTGCGCATTGAACAACACCGCGCCGGCGCAGGGGCGGTAGGGAAGCTTGGAACGGTCGGTCATTGCGGGCCCAAATATCGAGATCAGGATTTGGAGGCAGCCTCGATCGCCGGCAGCAGCCTGGTCTTCAGGCTGTCCTCGCTCAGGGGGCCGACGATCTTGTCGACGATCTCGCCCCTGCCATTGACCACGAAGGTCTCCGGCACGCCATAGACACCCCAGTCGATGGCGGAACGGCCGTTGACGTCGACGCCCACGGCCGCATAGGGATTGCCGAAGGTGCCGAGATAGCGGCGGGCATTGTCGGGGTCGTCTTTGTAGTTGATTGCGACCAGGCGTCCCTTGCCGAGGCCGGCGAGCTTCATCAGCACCGGATGCTCGTCCCGGCAGGGGCCGCACCAGGAGGCAAAGATGTTGACCACGCTGACGCCGCCCGATTTGAGATCCCCGGTGGCCAGGCCCGGAAGCGGCTTGCCGTCCCGCACGAGTTCGGCGAGCGGCGGCAGGCTCATCTGCGGCGCCGGCTTGCCGATCAGGGTGGAGGGCAGCGCCGAGGGGTCGCCGCCGGAGCGGAGCTGGTAGAAAAACAGGCCGGCAAGCGCCGCAAAGACGATCAAGGGCAGGAACACCAGCGCTCGGCGGCGCGGTGCCGGCGGCAAGACAGGGCTGTCGGTCATGGTGTCTGCCCGTCTCGATTGGTATTCCGGCGCGAACGGCGGCGCAGGCCCTGCGCTTCCAGCTCGGCCAGGATCTTGAGCTGGGCCTTGTGATCCAGCACCACCCAGGCGACCAGCGTCGCGATCACCGCCGCCGCCAGGCCATAGGCCCAGACGATGAAGGCCCAATGCGGCCCGAGATCCATGCCGAACACCACCATCTCAGGCCTCCGCCGGCAGCGAGGCGGTCATGGCCGGCGTGACGCCGGCCGCCGCCATCAGGCGCATGGTGCGGATTCGCCGGCGCAGGATCTCGTTGCGCATCGCCATCACATGCAGCGTGATGAACAGCAGGGTGAAGGCCAGCGCCATGTCGAGCAGCGGCCACAGCATCATCCACGAATAGATGGTGGAGCCGCCGATGCGGAACACCGAGGCGCCCTGATGCAGGGTGTTCCACCAATCGACCGAAAACTTGATGATGGGAATGTTGACAGCCCCGACCAGCACCAGCACGGCCGAGATCCGCGCCGCCTTGCCGGGATCCTCGATGGCGTGCCACAGCGCGGCAAGTGCCAGATACATCAGGAACAGCACCAGCACCGAGGTCAGGCGCGCATCCCAGACCCACCAGGTGCCCCACATCGGCTGGCCCCACAGCGAGCCGGTGACCAGGCACAGCAGGGTGAAGGCCGCCCCGATCGGCATCGCCGCCTTCATCGCCACCTCGGCCAGGGGATGGCGCCAGACCAGCACGCCCAGCGCCGACAGCGACATCGCGCCCCAGCCGGCCATGGCGAGCCAGGCGCAGGGCACGTGGATATACATGATCTTCACGGTAGCGCCCTGCTGGTAGTCGTCCGGCGCGACGGCAGCACCGTAGAGACCGGCGGCGAACAGCAGCACCGTCGCTCCCGCCAGCCAGGGCAGGAGGCGGCCGGCAAGGCCCATGAACAGGGTGGGATTGGCGTATTTCCACATGCCTCTGTTTTACCTGCGCGCGCGCGGCGAAACAATGACGAAGGGAACACAAATATCCGAGAGCCGCGCGCGAAGGATTTCCCCATGGAGCGAGGAAATCCCTCCGGGCGCCGGGAAAACTCATGCCTATTTGGTGGTGTAGCCGCCGTTCACCAGAATGGTCTGCCCGGTCATCCACCAGCCATCGGAGACCAGGAAGCGGATATAGGGCACGATGTCCTCGATGTCGGTGAGGCCGGTCTTGGAAAATTTCGACAGGGCCGCCGCGCTCTTGTGATAGGCGACGGCATCGGCGCCCTCGGCCGGGTAGAAGAACGGCGTATCCATTGGGCCGGGGCCGATGGCGGTCACCGAAATGCCGCGCTCGCCGAACTCCTTGGAGGCTGCGCGGGTGAAATGCTCCACCGGCGCCTTGGTGCCGGCATAGGCGGCATAGAAGGGCGTGTAGGCGCCGAGCAGCGAGGTGACGAGCGTGCAGATCTTGCCATTGTCATTGACGTTTCTGCCGGCCTCCTTGAGGAAGAAGAAGGCAGATTTCGAGTTGACCGCGCTCATCTCGTCATATTCGGCCTCGGTGATCTCGACGAAAGGCTTCTTGAGCACCTTGCCGACGGTGTTGATGGCGATATCGGGCCGGCCGACGGCCGCGACCGTATCGACGAACAGCTTCTCGACAGCGCCGGCAGAGGTCAGGTCGCCCTGAAAGGCGACGCCCTTGGCACCGGCCGCAGTGATGGCGGCAACGGTTTCGTCGGCTGCAGCCTTGGTGGCGGCGCTGTTGTAGTGGATGGCGACCGCCTTGGCGCCCTGGTTCGCCAGATCACGGGCCAGGAGCCCACCCAGATTCTTGGCGCCTCCCGCAATCAGCGCCACTTTTCCCTTGATGCTGTGATCGGCCATGCTGGGCCTCCCTATTGATGAGTGAGCCTTTACCGAAAGTCAGCTTATCGTCTTAGATTTCGATATAAAGCTGCCCATTCGAACATGACATGTTAGAATCTTTTACAAATCTGGTATTAGTCCGTGGACCGCATCGATCTCTTCCGTATCTTCGTCCGCGTCGTCGACAGTTCGAGCTTCACGCGTGCCGCCAACATGCTGGGAATGCCGCGGCCCTCGGTTTCTGCAGCCATCAAAGAACTCGAAACGCGCATGGGCGCGCGCCTGCTGCACCGGACCACCCGCAAGGTCGCCCCCACCCAGGATGGCCTCGCCCTCTATGAGCGCTGCCTGCGCCTGCTCAGTGATTTCGAGGAGACCGAGAGCCTGTTCCGCCAGGCCGCGGCGGGGCCGGCCGGGCGCCTGCGGGTCGATCTGCCCGGTCGTATCGGCCGGCTGATCGTGGCACCGGCCCTGGCCGAATTTCTCGACCTCTATCCCGAGATCGACGTCGATCTCGGCGTGACGGATCGGACCGCCGACCTGGTCGAGGACAGCCTCGACTGCGTCCTGCGCGTCGGCCCGCTCAGCGATTCGGGGCTGATCGCCCGCGCCATCGGCGAGCTGCCCCTGATCAACGTGGCAAGCCCCGCCTATCTCGCGCGTTACGGCGTGCCTCGCAGTCCCCAGGAGCTCGACGGGCATCTGGCCGTCAACTACGCCTCCCCCAGCACGGGCCGGGTCGAGCCGTGGGAATGGGTGGGCCAGGCCGGGGTTCAGACGCGGCCGGTGCGCAGCCGGGTGGTCGTCAACGGCGCGGAGGCCTATATCGCCTGCTGCCTGGCAGGTTTCGGCCTGATCCAGATCCCGGCCTATGACGTAAAGAGCCATATTGCGGCGGGCGAGCTCGTCGAAGTCATGCCGGATTATCGCGCCGCCCCCATGCCGATGACGCTGCTCTTCCCGCATCGCCGGCATTTCTCGCGCCGGGTGCAGCTCTTCGCGGACTGGCTCGAAACCCTGCTCAAGCGCGAGGTGCTGATACGGTAGAACTCCCTCACCGTCCCCCGGAGGGGGAGGGTGAAGATCACCTCACTCCAGTCCGAAGCGCAGGGCCCAGGCCGCCGCCACCGTGCCGAGCACGATGGAAAACAGCGTCATGGCGCAGAGCAGCAGGAAGGGCGGCAGGAAGGGCATCGGGCCGGTGATCGCGGCTGTTGCAGCAGCCACGCCAAAGATCAGCACGGGGATGGTGAGCGGCAGGATCAGGATGGAGATCAGCATGCCGCCGCGCCGGAGCGCCACGGTCAGCGCCGCGCCGATGGCGCCGAGGAAAGTCAGCGCCGGCGTGCCCGCCAGCAGCGTCAGCGTCACGGCCCCCAGCCCCTTGCCGGGCAGGTTGACGAACAGACCGAGCAGCGGCGTGGCGATCACAAGCGGCAGGCCGGTGGTCACCCAATGCGCCAGCGCCTTCACTGCCACCGCCAGCTCCAGGGGCGTGCCGCCAAGGTGGATGAGGTCGAGCGAGCCGTCGTCGAGATCGGCCTGGAACAGGCGGTCGAGGCCGAGCAGCGTCGCCAGAAGCGCGCCGAGCCAGAGTACGGCCGGGCCGATACGCGCGAGCAGATTGAGGTCCGGGCCGACGCCGAAGGGAATCACCGTCACCACCGCCAGGAAGAAGATGACGCCGACCGGCGCGCCACCGCCCGCCCGGACGGCCAGCCGCAGCTCGCGCATGAACAGGGCTGCGAGCGCGCTCATGAGCACCGCACCAGATTTCGGAATCGAGTCCGATGCTTCAAGTTTTTGTTGTCGGATCGCTTCCTCCGAAAACCGGAGCCCCCTTTTCGGACGATGCTCATGGCGCACCGATGGTGAGGGTCAGGCTCGGTGCCAGGCCGAGGTCGCCATGGGTGGCGGCCAGGATCAGCCCGCCGCCGGCGAGATGCTCGCCCATCAGTTCGGCAAGACGGGCCTGGGTGGCGGTATCGAGCGCCGATGTCGGCTCGTCCAGCAGCCAGACCGGGCGCCGGGACACCAGCAGCCGGCACAGGCTGAGCCGTCGCTTCTGGCCGGCCGACAGATAGGCCGCCGGCAGGTCGATGAGGTGCTCGATGGCGAAGAGATCGAGCGCATCCTCGATCGACCGGTCGGCATCGCCGTAATAGGCACGCCAGAAGCTCAGATTCTCGCGCACGCTGAGGGAGGGTTTCAAGGCATCGGCGTGGCCGCAATAATGCATGTGCTCGGCAGGCCTCTTTTCGGCGTCGCCGCCATCCAGGCGGATCGCCCCTTCCCGGCGCGGCACCAGACCGGCGATCACCCTGAGCAGGCTGGATTTGCCGGCGCCGTTACGGCCCGTCACCGCCACGAGGTCGCCGGCACCGGCGGAAAAGCCGACGGCTTCGAACACGAGCCGTCCGCCCCGCTCGCAGGCGAGGTTCTCGACCGTCAGGCACAGGGGCGGGGCATTGCTCACACGACGCCGATATTCAACAGGTCGAGCATGTGGACGACCCCCATGGGCCGACCGCCTTCCACGGCGAACAGCACGGCGATACGCCTCGTGTCCATCACCTCCATGGCTTCGCTGACCAGGGCGTCGGGACGGATGACCTTGGGCGTGCGCGTCATGATGTCGTCGACCCGCCGCGTCATCAGGTCGTCGCTCATATGGCGCCTCAGATCGCCGTCCGTGGCGATGCCGATCAGCATGCCCGACGCATCGAGGACACCGACGCTGCCGACGCCCTTCCTCGACATCACCAGAATGGCTTCCGACATCAGCGTGCCCTCGGTGACCAGCGGCACCGCATCGCCGGTGCGCATGACGTCCCGCACGAATTTGAGCGAGGCGCCGAGCTTGCCGCCGGGATGGAAGACACGAAAATCGGCGGCGGTGAAACCACGCGATTCGAGCATGGCCATGGCCAGGGCATCGCCCAGCGCCAGGATCATCATGGACGAGGTGGTCGGCGCCTGGCCGTTGGGACAGGCTTCCTTGGCCTGGGGCAGGACCAGGGGCAGGTCCGCCGCCTTGGCCAGGGTGGAGTTCGCCACGGAGGTCACCGCGACCAGGGGCACGTTGAAGCGGGTGGCATAGTCGATGATATCGCCGAGTTCGCGCGTCTCGCCCGACCAGGACAGGGCGATGACGGCGTCGTCGGCGGTTATCATGCCGAGATCGCCATGGCTGGCCTCGCTCGGATGCACGAAGAAGGCCGGCGTGCCGGTCGAGGCGAAGGTCGCGGCGATCTTCTTGCCGATATGGCCCGACTTGCCCATGCCGGTGACGATGACGCGGCCCTTGAGGCGGGAAAAGCGTTCGATGCAGGCGCTGAACACGGGGCCGAGATCGCCTTCGATCGCCTCTGCCAGCGCTTCGAGACCGGCCCTTTCAGTCGCGATGGTGCGCAGGGCCGATTGCTGCGCCGCCTTCACCATGGCATCACCTTGCTTCAAACCTGCCTCGTCATGATTTGTCTCGCGGCGGTGTTTATCACAGAATCGGTAAAGAGAATCAGGATTCGGGAACGCGCCTATGCCAGCCAAGCCTTCAAGTCTCGTTGCAAGCATGGCGCGATACTTTACCTTCCCTCCGATGAGGAGGGGCAGCCCGAAGGGTGGGGGCGGAGCGGCTTTCCTGGCAAGGGAAAGAAAGCTCCATCTGGCACCTCTACAAAGCGGAGCGTCAATTCACCCGAGGCTTCGCCTCGCCCCTCCCCATCGGGGTGAGGGTACGAGGTTGGCACGCCTCGCCTGTCTCGGAGGCCTTCTCGCCTCTCTCGGGCTGGCCTCCCCGGCCCACGCCGACAGCTATCTGAACTTCGTCACCGCGCTATGGCCGCGGGCCGAGAAGGCCGGCATTTCCCGCGAGACCTTCGATGCCGCCTTTGCCGGTCTCGGCGTCGACCCCAAGGTCGTTTCGCTGGCGGGCACCCAGCCCGAATTCAACCAGACCATCCGCGCCTATGTCGAGAGCCGCCTGAGCGCCGACCGCATCGCCCAGGGCAAGGCGATGGCGCAGCGCTGGAAATCATGGCTCGACAAGGCCGAGGAACGCTACGGTGTCGATCGCTATGTCATTCTCGCCATCTGGTCGCTGGAGAGCAATTACGGCGCCTCGCCGGGCAATTCCGACACCATCCGCTCGCTCACCACGCTGGCCTGCTGCACGGCCAAGCGCCCCGAGCTCTTCCGTGACGAATTGATCGACGCACTCCGGATCCTGCAGGAGCACGACATCACGCCGCGCGGCATGACCGGTTCCTGGGCAGGCGCCTTGGGCCAGGTGCAGTTCATGCCCTCCAGCTTCCTGAAATATGCGGTCGACATGGATGGCGACGGCAAGCGCGACATCTGGAACGAGGAACCCGACGTGATCGGCTCGATCGCCAACTACCTCAAGATGCACGACTGGGATGCCGGCAAGCGTTGGGGCTATGAGGTGAAGCTGCCGGCCAGGTTCGATTTCACCGCCATCAATGCCCATGACGGCGGCCCCGTCGCCGCCTGGGCCAAGCTCGGCGTCGCCAGGGTCGACGGCAAGCCGCTGCCGGAGGACGGCAAGGCCTGGCTGTTCCTGCCGGCCGGAGCCAAGGGACCGGCCTTTCTGACCTTCCAGAACTATTGGGCGATCAAGACCTACAACATCTCCGATTCCTACACGCTGTCGGTCGGCCTGCTCGCCGACCGCATCCGCGGCATCGCCTCGCTGCAAGGCCGCTGGCCGGCCCAGGAGACCACGCTCAATCGCGCGCAGATCACGGCGATGCAGAAAAAGCTGAAGGCGCTCGGCTATCCCATCGAGACGATCGACGGCAAGATCGGACCGGCGGCGAGGGCGGCCTTGCGCACCTGGCAGGCCAAGGCGGGGCTGGTGGCAGACGGCTATCCAACCCCCGCCGTGTTGCAGAAATTGAGCGCCACGCCCTGATGCGTGTTAGGGTGGGCACCCGTGCGGGGGGCTGGTCGCCGGACCAGCCCGATGTCGCGGCGCCCTCCGGGTGGGCGACAAGAGGCGGCTCTGAAGACCCGCCCCCCGCGCGAAACCGGAGACCGGCCTTGAAGCAGCGCCTCCTCCTGATCGCTCTGTTCGTGCTGGCGGCCATCGTGCTGTCGCAGCGCCACGTCATGGCCCGCGACGGCGGAGACACGCCCGGCGAAGCCCTGCGCCAATATCAGGAAATGCAGAACAGGGTGCGCCAGCAGAATGCCCGGCCGGCCCCAGCCCGCCGCACCAAGGTCCGCGCCTCGCCCTTTGCCATGCCCAAGCCGGCCAAGGTCGCGCCGGCACCGGCCGTGCCGCCTTCCTCCTTCGTGCATGTCATCGGCGATTCCATGGCGGACCAGCTCGCCGCCGGGCTGACGGATGTCCTGGATGACCGGCCCGATATCGCCATCGTCCGCAATGCCAAGGCCGATAGCGGCCTGGTGCGCAACGATTTCTACGACTGGAACAAGGGCGTCGCCGACCTCCTCGCCGCCAACGCCCAGATCGATGCCGTGGTGATCCTGATCGGTTCCAACGACCGCCAGACCATCCGGGAGAACGGCACCCGTCTCGACCCGGAATCGGACGAATGGGAGGCCGCCTATCGCAAACGCATCGATGCGCTGATCGCGCCCCTGAAAGCCCGCGGCGTCAAGATCTTCTGGGTCGGCCTACCGCCGATGCGCAGCGACGCGCTCAGCGCCGCCATGGTGCGCTTCAACAGCCTCTATCGCAGCCAGGTCACCGCAGCGGGCGGCATCTATGTCGACATCTGGGACGGCTTCGTCAATTCGGACGGATCCTATGCCGCCAGCGGCACCGGGCTGGATGGCCAGCCGGCGCGCCTGCGTAAGGCCGACGGCGTGCATTTCTCCGATGAAGGCGCCAAGCTGGCAGCGCATTTCCTCGAAAGCGACCTGAGACGCCTGCTCGGGGAGGCGCCGCCGGCACCGATGGTCGCGACCGCACCGGTCGCCGAACCCACATCCGAAACCTCCGGTGATTCACCGGCCGAAAAACCTGAATATGGCCCGGTCCTGCCGCTCGACGCCTATGAAACCGCGCCCGGCGGCCAGTTGCTCGGCGGCGGCACTCCCAAACCGGGCGGCGCCGACCCCAGCGTCGCCAAGGTGCTGGGACAGGGTGAAAGCCTACCTCCGCGCGAAGGCCGCGCCGACGACTTCCGCTGGCCCGCCCAGGCCATGCCCTGAAGAAAGCGCATTGCCCCTCACCGCCGCGCGGTGTCGAGCGCCATGCGAGCCGCGAGGCCCATCAGCACCGTGCCCATCAGCCAGCGTTGCACCGACGTCCACAGCGGCCGGCCAGCGAGAAAGGCCGAAATCGTGCCCGCCATCATGACGAAGCAGGCATTGAAGAAGGCGCTGACCAGGATCTGGATGGCGCCGAGCTGCATGGTCTGGCCGAGCACGAATCCGGAATGATCGACGAATTGCGGCAGCAGCGAAAGATAGAGGGCCGCGACCTTGGGATTGAGCAGGCTGGTGAACAGGCCCATGCCGTAGAGCCGCCGTACCGAATCCGGCTTGAGCGCACGAACCTCGAAGGGTGAACGGCCGCCCGGCTTCAGCGCCTGCCAGGCCATCCAGGCAAGATAGGCCGCGCCGGCAATGCGCAGGGCGTCATAGGCGTAGGGCACAGCGAACAGCAGGGCCGTGATGCCGAATGCGGCCAGCAGCATGTAGATCACGAAGCCGGTGACGACCCCCACAAGCGAGATCAGCCCGGCGATGCGCCCCTGGCAGATCGAGCGCGAGACGAGATAGGCCATGTTGGGGCCAGGCGTCAGCACCATGCCGACGGCGATGGCGGTGAAGGCGAGAATGGTGGTGAGGGAGAGCATGGCGGGAACCTCGGACTTTCCCTTTCTACGTGCCTTGCTCCCGCCCCTACAAGCATCCGCCGGCACTCATCATCACTTTGAATGAAGACGTCAAAATAGGTGATGGGAGAACAGGGCGCGTGTTTGCACGGCGCCTGAGCTTTGTCGAATTATGCAGGGTTGTGCTGCCCCTCACCGTACCTCTCCCGGGAAAAACGGGGACATCGAGGACGGATTTGACGATGTTCTGTCGCGGATCGATCTGCGACAGAACATGGCTTCGAACACCTTGATAGCAGTGGTCGTCGGCCTCTCCAGCTCAGCGCGGCAGCGTCGTCGCGCCCATCAGCGCCTCGTCGATGGCACGCGCAGCCTGGCGGCCCTCGCGGATGGCCCAGACCACCAGCGACTGGCCGCGGCGCATGTCGCCGGCGGCATAGACCTTGTCCATCGAGGTGCGATAATCCCGGTCGGTAGCCGCGACATTGCCACGCTTGTCGAGCTCGACGCCCGACTGGTCGATCATGCCCGCCTTGACCGGGCCGGTGAAGCCGAGGGCGATGAACACCGCATCGGCCCTGAGCACGGTCTCCGTGCCCTCGATCGGCCGGCGCTTTTCATCGGCGCGGGCGATCTTCACGCCGGTGACCCGGCCGTTCTTGCCGACGATACCGAGCGTGACCGCCTGGAACTCGCGTTCGGCGCCTTCGGCCTGCGAGGAGGAGGTGCGCATCTTGGTCGGCCAGTAGGGCCAGATCGCCAGCTTGTCCTCCTTCTCGGGCGGACGCGGCCGGATGTCGAGCTGCGTCACCGAGATGGCGCCCTGGCGGAAGGAGGTACCGACGCAGTCCGAGGCTGTGTCGCCGCCGCCGATCACCACGACATGCTTGCCGGTGGTCAGGAGCGGTTCTTCCCGGGAAATGTCCTCGCCGCCGACGCGGCGATTGCTCTGCACCAGATAGGGCATGGCGAAATGCACGCCCTCGAGCTCGGCGCCCGGCAGGGCCGGATCGCGCGGGGTCTCGGCGCCGCCTGCCATCAGCACGGCGTCATGGCCGGATTTGAGATCGGCGAAGCTCATGGTCACGCCGATATTGACGCCATAGTGGAAGGTGACGCCCTCGGCCTCCATCTGGCGCACGCGCCGATCGATGTGGTGCTTTTCCATCTTGAAGTCGGGAATGCCGTAGCGCAGCAGGCCGCCGGCGGCGGGCTCGCGTTCATAGACATGCACGTCATGGCCGGCCCGGGCGAGCTGCTGGGCGGCCGCCAGGCCGGCAGGGCCGGAGCCGACGACGGCAACCTTCTTGCCGGTCTTCACCTTGGCGATCTCGGGCTGGATCCAGCCCATGGCCCAGGCCTTGTCGGCGATCGACTGCTCGATGGTCTTGATGGTGACCGGCATGTCCTCGAGGTTGAGCGTGCAGGCCTCCTCACAAGGCGCCGGGCAGATGCGGCCGGTGAATTCGGGGAAGTTGTTGGTGGTGTGCAGGTTGCGCGCCGCCTCCTCCCAGTCGCCGTGATAGACGAGGTCGTTCCAGTCCGGGATCTGGTTGTTCACCGGGCAGCCCGTCGGGCCGTGGCAATAGGGCACGCCGCAATCCATGCAACGCGCCGCCTGCTTGCCGACATCCTTGTCGTCGAGCGGAAGGGTGAATTCGCGGTAGTGGCGGATGCGGTCGGCGGCCGGAAGATACTTCTGGTCCTGCCGATCGATCTCGAGAAATCCTGTTGCCTTGCCCATATCAGTTCCCAAAAAGTTTTTATCGAGCCCTGCCGAGAACGTCGCGCTGCCCCTCACCTTACCTCTCCCCGCAAGAGCGGGGCGAGGGGACTTCAGCGTGGTGTCTCATTCCGCCCGTTCATCATCTCGCACGACGCTTGCCAACCCCTCGCCCCGCTCTTGCGGGGAGAGGGTAAGGGTGAGGGGCGGCGCAAACCCTAGTGTGCGCCCCGTCCCTTTCTCACTCCGCCGCCATCATGGTGCGGGCTTTTTCCATCTCGCGCAGGGCGCGGCGATATTCGACCGGCATCACCTTGACGAAGCGGGTGCGATAGGTGGCCCAATCGTCCAGCATGGTCTTGGCAAGCGTCGAGCCCGTGTAATGCAGGTGGTTCTCGATCATCTTGCGCAGGCGTTCCTCGTCGTAGCGGCCCATGTCGCCGGATACGTCGATGCGGCCCTTGAACTCGAGGTCGCCGCCATGATGGTGCAGGCGCTCCATCAGGTCCTCTTCCTCTTCCACCGGCTCGAGGTCGACCATGGAGAGGTTGCAGCGTTTGGCGAAGCTCTGGTCCTCGTCATAGACATAGGCGACGCCGCCGGACATGCCGGCCGCGAAGTTACGGCCCGTCTGGCCGAGCACGACCACCACGCCGCCGGTCATGTATTCGCAGCCATGGTCGCCGGTGCCTTCCACCACCGCCGCAGCGCCCGAATTGCGCACCGCGAAACGCTCGCCCGCCACGCCACGGAAATAGCACTCGCCCGCGATGGCGCCGTAGAGCACGGTATTGCCGACGATGATCGACTTCTCCGGCACGGCCTGCGTCTCTTCGCTCGGCTTGATGATGATGCGGCCGCCGGACAGGCCTTTGCCGACATAATCGTTGGCCTGGCCCACCAGTGTCAAGTCGATGCCGGCCGCCAGGAAGGAACCGAAGCTCTGGCCGGCCGTGCCGGTCAGGTTCACCTTGATGGTGCCGTCGGGCAGGCCTTCATAGCCGTAGCGCGAGGCGACCTCGCCCGAGAGCATGGCGCCGGCCGTGCGGTCGACATTGGTGATCTTGCCCTCGATGGTGACCTCGCGGCCGTAATCGAGCGCCGGCGCAGCCTCGGCGATGAAGCTGCGGTCGAGCACGCTGTCGATCGGGTGCTTCTGCTTCTCCTCGTGGCGGATGCCGACATTGGCCGGCACGTCCACCTTGTGGAAGAGCTTGGTGAAGTCGAGCCCCTTGGCCTTCCAGTGGTCGATCGCGTCCTGCTTGTCGAGCAGGTCGGAGCGGCCGATCAGATCGTCGAGCTTGCGGAAGCCGAGCTCGGCCATCAATTCGCGCACTTCCTCGGCCACGAAGAAGAAATAGTTGATGATGTGCTCGGGCGTGCCCTTGAAGCGCTTGCGCAGCACGGGGTCCTGCGTCGCCACGCCCACCGGGCAGGTGTTGAGGTGGCATTTGCGCATCATGATGCAGCCGGCCGCGATCAGCGGCGCGGTGGAGAAGCCGAATTCGTCGGCCCCGAGCAGCGCGCCGATGACGACGTCGCGGCCCGTGCGCAGGCCGCCATCGACCTGCAGCCTGACGCGCGAGCGCAGGCGGTTGAGCACCAGCGTCTGCTGGGTCTCGGCCAGGCCCGTCTCCCAGGGGCTGCCGGCATGCTTGATCGAGGTCAGCGGCGAAGCGCCGGTACCGCCTTCGAAGCCGGAGATGGTGATGTGGTCGGCGCGCGCCTTGGCGACGCCAGCGGCAACGGTGCCGACGCCGACTTCCGAGACCAGCTTGACCGAGACATCCGCCGCCGGATTGACGTTCTTCAGATCGAAGATCAGCTGCGCCAGGTCCTCGATCGAATAGATGTCGTGATGCGGCGGCGGTGAGATCAGGCCGACGCCGGGGGTCGAGTGGCGCACCTTGGCGATGACGGCATCGACCTTGTGGCCCGGCAGCTGCCCGCCCTCGCCGGGCTTGGCACCCTGCGCGACCTTGATCTGCATCATGTCGGCATTGACCAGATATTCGGCGGTGACGCCGAAGCGGCCGGAGGCGACCTGCTTGATGGCCGAGCGCTTGGAGCGCCCGTCCGGCAGGGTCTTGAAGCGCTCGGCCTCCTCGCCGCCCTCGCCGGTGTTGGACTTTCCGCCGATGGCGTTCATGGCGATGGCGAGCGACTCATGGGCCTCGCGGGAGATCGAGCCGAAGGACATCGCGCCGGTGGCGAAGCGCTTCACCAGTTCGCTGGCGGGTTCGACCTCCGCCAGCGGCACCGGGGCCATGCCGCGTTCGCTTGCCGTCTTGATGCGGAACAGGCCGCGGATGGTCTGAAGCTGACCGTTCTGCTGATTCACGGCAGTGGCGAAATCGCGGTAGCGGTCCTGGGCATTGGCGCGCACGGCATGCTGCAGCGTCGCCACGCTGTCCGGCGTCCAGACATGGTCCTCGCCGCGGATGCGGTAGGCATATTCACCGCCGACATCGAGCGCATTGCGGTAGATCGGCGCGTCCGAGAAGGCATCCCTGTGGCGCGCCACGGCCTCGGCGGCGACCTCATCAAGGCCGACCCCCTCGATCATCGTGGCGGTGCCGAAGAAGAATTCGTCGACGAAGGCCGAGCTGAGGCCGATCGCGTCGAAGATCTGCGCGCCGCAATAGGACTGGTAGGTCGAGATGCCCATCTTGGACATCACCTTCAGGATGCCCTTGCCGATCGACTTGATGTAGCGCTTGACCACCTCGTACTCGTCGACTTCCTCGGGGAATTCGAGCTGGGCGTGCAGCGTGGCCAGCGTCTCGAAGGCGAGATAGGGGTTGATCGCCTCGGCGCCATAGCCGGCGAGGCAGCAGAAATGGTGGATCTCGCGGGCTTCGCCGGTCTCCACCACCAGGCCAGCCGCGGTGCGCAGCCCCTTGCGGATGAGATGATGATGCACCGCCGCCGTCGCCAGCAGGGCCGGGATCGGGATGCGGTCCGGGCCGGTCTGTCGGTCCGACAGGATGATGATGTTGTAGCCGCCATGCACCGCCGCCTCGGCGCGCTCGCAGAGCCGCTCGAGCGAACCGCGCATGCCCTCGGCGCCCTGGATGGCCGGATAGGTCATGTCGAGCGTCTTGGTGTCGAAACGCTCCTCGACATGGCCGATGCAGCGGATCTTCTCCAGATCCTCGTTGGTGAGGATGGGCTGGCGCACTTCCAGGCGCTTCTTGCGGGACGTGCCTTCGAGGTCGAGGATGTTCGGACGCGGGCCGATGAAGGACACCAGGCTCATCACCAGTTCCTCGCGGATCGGATCGATCGGCGGGTTGGTGACCTGGGCGAAGTTCTGCTTGAAATAGGTGTAGAGCAGCTTGGACTTGTCGGAGAGCGCCGAGATCGGCGTATCCGTGCCCATCGAGCCCACGGCCTCCTGGCCGGTGGTCGCCATCGGCGGCAGCAGGAGCTTGATGTCTTCCTGGGTGTAGCCGAAGACCTGCTGGCGATCGAGCAGCGACACGTCGGTGCGCGAGGCGCGCGCCTCGACCGGGCGCAGGTCCTCCAGCACGATCTGGGTGCGCTTGAGCCAGTCGCGATAGGGATTGGCGGTGGCGAGCGAGGTCTTCATCTCGTCGTCGGAGACGATGCGGCCTTCCTCCAGGTCGATCAGCAGCATCTTGCCGGGCTGCAGGCGCCACTTCTCGACGATGTCGGCCTCGGGGATCGGCAGCACGCCGAATTCGGAGGCGAGCACGACGAGCCCGTCCTTGGTGACGAGATAGCGGGCGGGCCTGAGGCCGTTGCGGTCGAGCGTGGCCCCGATCTGGCGGCCATCGGTGAAGACCACGGCAGCCGGCCCATCCCAGGGCTCCATCAGCGCGGCGTGATATTCGTAGAAGGCGCGCCGGTCCTCGGACATCAGCGGATTGCCTGCCCAGGCCTCGGGGATCAGCATCATCATGGCATGGGCGAGCGAATAGCCGCCCTGCACCAGGAATTCGAGCGCGTTGTCGAAGCAGGCCGTGTCGGACTGGCCCTCATAGGAGATCGGCCACAGCTTGGAGATGTCGTTGCCGAACAGCTCGGAGTCGACCGAGGCCTGGCGCGCCGCCATCCAGTTCACATTGCCGCGCAGCGTGTTGATTTCGCCATTATGCGCGACCATGCGGTAGGGGTGGGCCAGCGTCCAGCTCGGGAAGGTGTTGGTCGAGAAGCGCTGATGCACCAGGGCGATGGCGCTCTGGAAGCGCTCGTCGGTGAGGTCCTTGAAATAGTCGCCGAGCTGGGTGGCGAGCAGCATGCCCTTATAGGTGATGGTGCGGCTCGAGACGGAGACGGGATAGAAACCCGCCGTCACCGGCCGGCGCTCGACATCGTTGTAGATGACGTTGGAGATCACCTTGCGGATGATGAAGAGACGGCGCTCGAACTCGTCCTGATCGGGCGTGGCGGGCGAGCGGCCGATGAAGGCCTGCATGTGGATCGGCTCGGTCGGCAGCACGCTTTCGCCCAGGCCCGAATTGTCCACGGGCACGGCGCGCCAGCCCAGGAACACCTCGCCTTCCTCGGCCACGACTTTCTCCACCACGCGCATGGCATGCACGCGGCCTTCCTCGTTGCGCGGCAGGAAGAAGAAGCCGACGGCGTAATCGCCGGGCGCCGGCAGTTCGAAGCCCAGATTGGCGCATTCGGCGGCGAAGAAATCGTGCGGGATCTGCACGAGCATGCCGCAGCCGTCACCCGCCTTAGGATCGGCGCCGACAGCGCCGCGATGGTCGAGATTGTGCAGGATCTGCAGCGCCTGGCTGATGATCTTGTGGCTCTTGCGGTTCTTCATGTCGGCGATGAAGCCGACGCCGCAGGCATCCTTCTCATTGGCCGGATCATAGAGGCCCTGGGCCTGCGGCAGGCCGGGATCGCGCAGGACGGGCGCACGCCTCGCTTTGGGATCTTTCGTCACGGTGGCATTCGTTTTCGTCGCAGCGTCGATCGCCGCTGCCGAAACCGTCTGCTGTCCGTGTTGGAAGATCGCGCTCATCGCCTGTTTCCTCTTCGCCTCAATCACCTGTTTGCCGTCAACCCACACACCCGCCCGCTCATCGCCTGCCCATGCAAGGGTCGGGCCGCGACTATGCCGCCGGATTGTGAAAGCTGTCACTCAATTGTGCACCGCTTCGCGCTGAAACGCGAATGTGGCGTTCTTGCCATACGGCCAAGCCGGGCCTGTGGGCCATCTTCGGCTGGTCCGCGGGCTGCCGCGGAAGGCGGCAGCATCCATAATGGGACAGCATGGCTGTCCTAATATGGATGGCTGACATGGCATAATTCCAAGCTGGGGACAAGCATATAAAAGCGTCAGCGCGACTTTTTCTTGCGCGCAACCCCAGCGCGGCAGCAAGAAACGAAATGTGATCACATCGAAGCAAGACAGAGAGTTCTGAAAAAACGCCATCATGGCGAGATCTTGTCAAGCGATGCGAAACTGTTTCGTGCGGGGCAGGACATCAAACCGCCCCGTCAGGCGATGCCGATATCCGTCTGGCTGAAATCATTGCCCTTGAACAGGAGCGGCTCGCCCATGGCCTTGGCCAAGGCGTAGGAAAAGCAGTCCCCGAAATTCAGGCCGGCCTTGTGACGACCCCTGCCGAAGTCGAGAAAGGCCTGGCGGGCCAGTTCCCCTTGGTCGATCGTAACCGGTTCGACGACGATGCCGGCGCGACGAAAAAAAGCCTCCGCCTGCCGCATTCCTTCGGAGCCGAGCTGGTTTTCGATGACCATCGACAATTCGACGTAAGTCGCCACGCTAATGCGGCAGATATCTGCGTCGTGAATGAGCCGGACATAGGCCGCCGCTTCCGGTTCGCGATAGAGAATGGCGACGACGGCCGAGGTATCGAGGATCATTTCGGCAGGCCTTTTTCGTCGTAGAGCAGGTCGGCATGATCGGCATAGGGTTGCCGCACATGCAGGGCGGCCCGATCGGCGATGGCCAGCAACTCGGCGACGCTTGCCTTGGCCTTGCGCTGTTCGATCCTGGCAAGACTGTCGCGCAGGGCCTCGATGACCACGCGCGTCATGTTCTGGCCCGTGGCACGGGAAATGGCCTGCGCCAGCCGATAGGCCTCGGGGTCCTTGATGTTGAGGCTCATCACAACCCCCATTCTAGAAAGATTCCTAAATTTCTACCTTTCTACCTCACCTGTCAACCGACACGGCTTCGAAAGCCCGGCGCTAGACCCGCAGCCCGAGGATTCGCCGCACGATGATCGGCAGGGCGATCGCCGCCACCAGCAGGACGCCGAGAATGACGGCGATGACGATGCCGGGAACATTGATCAGCGTCAGGCCGAAGGTGGTGAGGCCGAGCACGAAGACGGCGATCACCACGCCCGGCATGGTGCCCGAGCCGCCGGCGATCGAGATGCCGCCGAGCACCACCATGGTCACCACTTCGAGCTCCCAGCCCAGCGCGATATTGGGCCGGGTCGAGCCGATGCGGGCGGTGAGCAAAGCCGACGCCAGCCCGGCGAGCAGGCCCGTCAGCACGAAGATGAGGAAGCGGATGCGATTGACCGGGATGCCCGAGAAGCGTGCCGCCACCGGATTGTTGCCGATGGCATAGAGTATGCGCCCCCACACGGTGTAATGCACCACGACGGTGAACAGCACAGCCAGGGCCAGGAAGAGGATGAAGGCGAGATAGAGCGGCGGTTCCTGGATGATGTAGAGCTGGGCGAGGTTGGTGTATTCCTCCGGATAGGTGGTGATCGCCTGGTCCCCCAGCACGACCTGGGCAATGCCGCGATAAAGCGACATCGTGCCGATGGTGACCACGATCGAAGGCAGGCCGAAGCCGGTGACCAGCCAGCCGTTGAAAGCGCCGCAGACGATGCCGACGCCAAGGCCGATGGCGATCAGCACGCCCGGCCCGTAGCCAGCCTGCGCCCCATAGCCGATGGCGAGCGAAGCCAGCGCCACGATGGCGGCCACGGACAGGTCGATCTCCCGGGTCAGGATCAGGAGCGCCATGCCGAGGGCGATGATCGCCTTCTCCGAGAAGTTCTGGGTCATGTCGGAGAGGTTGTAGAGATCGAGGAAATAGGGCGAGCCCAGCGCGTTGACCACGATCACCGCCGCCAGCAGCAGGCAGAGAATGGTCTCCCAGCGCAGCAGGCGATCCGCTAGTGCGCGGGGTGCGCGGTCGAGCACCTGATAGCGGGCGGTGTCCGTCATCACCGGGCTCCTTCTCTGGCGGCAGCGCGCCGGCGCGCCTCGGGCAGGATCAGCTTGCCGCCCTTGCGCTCGGCCCGGGCATTGACCACCACGGCTGCCAGGATCACTGCGCCGGAGATCGCCATCTGCCAGAAAGGCGAGACATTGATCACCGGCAGGGCGTTGACCACCACGCCCAGGAACAGCGCCCCGAGCAAGGCGCCGCTGACCGAGCCGATGCCGCCGCCGATCGAGACGCCGCCGATCACGCAGGCCGCGATCACGCTGAGCTCATAGCCGAGCGCGATTTCCGTATAGGCGATGCCGAAACGCGCCACCCATAGATAGCCGCACAGCCCGGACACCGCGCCCGAGAGCGTGAAGACCAGCAATTGCTGGCGGGCGAGATCGATGCCGCAATAGCGCGCCGCCACCGGGTTGCCGCCCACCGCGTAGAGCCCGCGGCCGATGGTGGTGCGCCCGAGGAAGAGAGCCATCGCCACCGCCACCGCGATGGCAAACCAGACCAGGCTCGACAGCCCGAGAAAGGTGGCATGCGGAAAGTTCAGGAAGGCCGGGGTCATCTTGTCGGAGCTGATCCACTTGCCGCCCGAGACGATGAAGACGAGGCCGCGATAGATGGCGAGCGTGCCGAGCGTCACCACGATGGAGGGAATGCCGACCAAGGCGATGAACACGCCGTTGAGGAAACCGAAGAAGGTGCCGACGGCGATGGCGACGAGGATGACCAGGCCGATCGGCAGATCGGGCGCTGCAATCGAAAAGAGCGCGGCGACCATGCCGCTGAGCGCCAGATTGGCCGCCACCGACAGATCGATGCCGCGAATGAGGATCACCGTCATCTGCGCCAGGGCCAGCATGGCGAGGATGGCGGTATCCTTGAGCACGCCCATCAGGCTGTCGGCGCTCAGGAAGACCGGCGCCCTCATGCCGATGGCGAGGACCATGCCGGCCACGATGAGAGCAAGGATGATCTCGCGGGCATAGCGGCGCCACAAAGTTTTCATGCATGCCCTCCCGTGGCTGCCGTGACGATGGCGGCGGCGTCCATTTCGGCGCGCGCGAATTCCTTCACGATGCGCCCCTCATGCATCACCAGGATGCGGTCGGACATGCCCATCACTTCCGGCAGTTCGGAAGAGATCAGCACCACGGCAAGGCCCTCGGCGGCCAGATCCACCATGAAATCGTGCACGGCGGCCTTGGAGCCGACGTCGATACCCTTGGTCGGTTCGTCCAGGATGATGACCTTGGGATTGGTGGCGAGCCATTTGGCGATCACCACCTTCTGCTGGTTGCCGCCGGAGAGTTCCTGCAGTTTCTGGTCCCAGGAGGCGGCCTTCACCGCCAGCCTCGTGCCGAGCCGGCGCGTATCGGCGATCTCCGAGCGCAGGCTGAGGAAGCCGAGGCGGGCATGGCGCATCAGGCTCGCCAATGTGGTGTTCTCGCGCACGCCGAAGGGCAGCACCGCGCCCTGGATCTGGCGGTCCTCCGGCACATAGGCGATGCCGGCGGCGATGGCATCGGCGGGGCTTCTGATCGCAAGCGCCTTGCCGCGCACGAGGATCTCGCCCTTGTCGAGCCGGGAAAGCCCGAACACCGCCTGCATCGCTTCGGACCGGCCGGCGCCGACCAGCCCGTAAAGGCCGAGGATCTCGCCCTGGCGCAGCGTGAAGGAGATCTCGGCGAACTCGCTGTCATTGGCGAGGTCCCTGACCTCGAGCGCCACCTCGCCGATCGGCACCTCGCGTTTGGGAAAGACCTGGTCGATCGAACGGCCGACCATCAGACGGACGAGTTGCGCCGGGGTCGCCTCGCTGATCGCGCCATCGCCGACATATTCGCCGTCGCGCAGGCAGAGCCAGCGGTCGGCGACGCGGAAGATCTCCTCGAATTTGTGGCTGATGAACAGGATAGCCCGTCCCTCGGCCTTGAGCTGGTCGATGATGCGGAAGAGATCGTCGATCTCGCGGGCCGAGAGCGCCGCCGTCGGCTCGTCCATGATGACGATGCGCGCCTCATGGGATAGCGCGCGGGCGATCTCGACCAGATGTTTCTGGGCCACGCTCAGGGCCTTCAGCGGCTCGCCCGGATCGATGTCGGCATCGAGCCGCTTCAGCAGGTCGCGCGTGCGGGCATGCACGCTGCTCCAGTCCACCAGCCCGCCGGCCCCCTTCGGCATATGGCCCATGAAGACGTTCTCGGCGACCGAGAGCTCGTCGAACATGATGGTTTCCTGGTGGATGGCGGTGATGCCGGCCGCCCAGGCGTCACGCGGGCTCGAAAAATGCAGCGCCTGCCCGCCCACCCGTAGTTCGCCCTCGTCCGGCGTGTAGATGCCTGTGAGGATCTTCACGATGGTGGACTTGCCGGCACCGTTCTCCCCGAGCAGCGCCGTGACTTCCCCGGGATGGAGAGCGAGCTTGACGTCATGCAGCGCCCTCACGCCGGGAAAACGCTTGGAGACGCCGGAAAGGGAAAGCAGGGGAGTGGAGGTCATGAAACAGTCCGGCAAGGAAACGCTGCCATCCCGAATGAGGCGCGACAGGCCTTCTCCCCTTGCGGGAGAAGGTGGCATTGCGAACGCAATGACGGATGAGGGGTGTTAGAGCGGACTCTGCAAGGTTGCATCTCTCCCCTCATCCGCCCTTTGGAGCACCCAGTCCACTCCAGTGGAGTGGACGATACCCGCAAGGGGAGAAGGGCTGGGCGCGCGCCATTCACCCGGGTCCGATCTTCAGAAGATCTTGGCGTATTTCTCGACGTTCGACTTGTCGAAGGTGAAGGGCTCACCCATCACCGCCTCGCCGTCCTCGCCGATCTTGGTCTCGCCCATGCGGCCCATCTTCACGGTGGAGCCGGGCTTGCCGCTCTCGCCACCGATGATGCCGGCCAGGATCTGCGTGGCCGAATAGCCGTAATCGACCGGATTCCAGATCGCGAAGCTATCGCAGGCGCCCTTCAGCACGGCGTCCTTCATTTCCGAAGGCAGGCCGAGGCCGGTGATGAAGACCTTGCCGGCGAGGCCGCCGTCGATGATCGCCTTGGCACCGGCGCGGATGCCGATGGTGGTGGGCGAGATCACGCCCTTGAGATTGGGATGCGTCTTCACCAGGCCCTGCATCTCTCGATAGGACTTGTCGTCCTGGTCGTCGCCATAGACGGTATCGACCAGCTTCAGCTTGGCATATTCGGGCTTCTCCCATTCCCTCTTCATCGCGGCGATCCAGCTGTTCTGGTTCGTCATGGTGGAGGCGGCGGAGAGGATGGCGACCTCGCCCTCGCCCTTGAGGGTCTTGGAGATCATCTGCACCTGCTTGGCGCCGATCATCTCGGTGGAGGAGGCGTTGAGATGCATGATGCGCCCGCCCTTGGCGATGGCGCTGTCGAAGGAGATCACCTTGATGCCGCGCTGGGCCGCCTTCTTGCCGACGGGCACCAGGGCGTTGGCGTCATTGGCGGAGACGATGATGCCGTCGACCTTCTGGGCGATCAGCGCGTCTATCACCGCGATCTGGTCCTCGGCAGTCGCCTTGGTGGGAGCGGTATAGATGATCTCGATGCCGCCGAGTTCCTTGGCCGCCTGCTGGGCGCCGTCGCGGCAGGCATCGAAATAGGAATTGCCGAGATTCTTGACCACCAGTGCGATGCGCTTGTTGGCGGCGAAAGCCGGCGTGACCGCGCCGAGCGGCAGGGCGCCTGCCAGCAGCGAACCGCCCAGGATCTTCAAGGCGCTGCGACGAGACTGATCGTCGAACATGTCGTTCCCTCCACATTGCCAGCCGGCTCTTGCCGGTCTGTCTGCCCGCAGGCGGTTTGACGGCCGGACTGGCCACCGACTCTCCCGCGCAGAGGCGCCATTCATGCCCGCCTCGCCGGCGAATGCAAGAGTCGGCAGCAATTTGTCTGATTAATTTTAACGCTGGGACGGACCGGGCCCGCCGGGCGGCCAAGGCGTCCATCACGCGCACAAACCTTCAAGATCGCGGCGGGGACCGGCGGATAGCATGGCAACCGCATCACCTGCAGGAAAAGCCCGCAATGCCCGCACAAATCATATCTGGCACCGATATCTGGCCCTCGATCATGACGGTGGTCCTGACAGCCCTGGTCGTGATGGGCAGCCCCGGCCCCTCGACCATCAGCGCAACCGCCACCGGTGCCGCCTACGGTTTCAGGAGATCGCTGCTCTATGTCTGCGGCCTGATTTCCGGTACCGGCGCAGTGCTGGTCGCCGTCGCCTTCGGCGTCGTCTCCGTACTGCTCTCCATCCCGTATGGCGCTCCTGCACTCCTCGTCGCCTCCGGCGCCTATATCGCCTATCTCGCCTACAGGATCGCCACGGCGCCGCCCCTTGCCGCGCAGGCACAACGGACAGCTGCGGCGCCCGCTTTCACGGGCGGCTTTCTGCTGGCGATCGCCAATCCAAAGGCCTATCTCGCGCTCGCGGCCGTCTTCGCCAGCACGAACATCCTGCGCGAGAATCCCACTCTCGACGCCGGCATCAAGGTTGTGCTGCTGGGGCTGATGATCGTCGCCATCCACCTCCTCTGGCTGACGATCGGCGTCTCGCTTGCCCGCCTGTTGCGAAATCCGAAAATATCGCGCTGTCTGAATGTCTTGATGGCGGCGCTTCTCCTCGCTACGACGGTCAAGGCCCTCCTATCGTGATCAGTCCGGCTAGCCGGCTGAGAGGCAGGAGCCTTTGCACCATGACATTGCGACCAGGACTTATGACCTCCCTTCCTTCCTTTGCGGCCTGGACCGTCTGCGGCATCGACGAGCTCGATCAGTTCAGCGGCTCCGGCGTCAGCCACGTGCTCTCGATCGTCGACCCGAACTGGCCTGAGCTGAGTGCCTTCCGAGCCTATGGCGTGCACCAGCGCACCATCCTGCAGTTCGACGACATCATCGATCCCATGGTCGGCAAGATCATGCCGGCCCGCGAGCACATGGCCGAAATCCTGCGCTTCGCCCGCGACGAAGCGGGCGCCATCCTCGTGCCGGAACGCCTGCTGGTGCATTGCCATATGGGCGTTTCGCGCTCGACGGCCGCGATGGCGACGCTGATGGCGCGTGCCGATTCGAGCCTGTCCGAGGACGAGATCTTTGCCCGCCTGCGTTCGATCCGCCCGCAGGCCTGGCCCAATTCCGTGTTGATCGGCTTTGCCGACGAACTTCTCGGCCGGGGCGGGCGCCTGACACAGGCCCTTCGCCGGCACTATGCCTTTCAGAAGCAGCACCGCCCCGACATGGCCGACTGGATGGTGCGGCTCGGCCGGGCGCGCGAAGTCGAGATGGCGGCCTGACACTCGCCCGAAGCGCCGCGTGCTCCCTTGTCAAGCGATCAGCGGCAGCGCCTGGCGCCAGGCGGCTTTGTAGCGAAGCAGGGCCTCGGCATCGGCATAGGGCGTTGCCGGCCTTGCCGGCTCGCGCGCCGGCATTTCGGGCCAGGTCGCGAGAAGCGACGTGCCATAGGCGGTACCGGAGCTGTCGAGGCTGGGCAGGACCGCCTGCCCCGGGCGCAATGCCGCGAGCAGGCTGCAATAGACCGGGTTGGCGGCAAAGCTGCCCTCGATCAGCAAAGGTCCGCTGCCGGCGCCAAGCGCCTCGAGGAGATAATCGGTCAGAAGCACGCAATAGAGGCTGGCCAGGGCCGCCCGCATGCCCTCCCCGGATGGCAGCCCGCCGCGGATCGCGCCGGGATATCCCGGAAAAGGCCCGCCATTGGGCACGAAACTCGGCAGTGCCAACACGCCGGCCGCCATCACGGCCGCAGCGTCGGCAAGCGAGCAGGAGGCAGGGGCACCATCGAGAATCACCGCAAATTCCCGGCCGCCCATGAATTTGGCCGCCGGCACCGGCCGGGCCTCGACATCGGCATAGGCCTGCATGTCCCTGGCCGCGTCGAGACGGCCGGGATCGGCGCCGAGCGCCATGATCACCGCCCAGGTGCCGGAGGAAACCAGCGTGAAGGGCGGCTCGAAGGCGATCAGATGAGGCAGGATGGAGCCGTTGGAATCATGGATGCCGGCGCGCACCCTGACGGTGTCGGGCAGGCCGGTCTCAGCCCGGATCTCGGGCCGCAGCGGACCCAGCACGGCGTGAGCCGCGATCGGCGGCGGGAACAGCGTCTCCCAACCACGCCGTGTCACCAGGGAGGACAGGCGCTTTTCACGGACAGCCCACAAATCGGAATGGCCGCCGATGCCCGTGACCTCGTTGCGGGCGATACCGGTGAGGCGCCAGGTGAAATATTGCGGATAGGGCACGATGTGCCTGACGCGGGCGAATTCCTCGGGGTGGCGCAACTGCTGGTAGAAGATCTGCTTGCCGGAATTGAGGCCCGCCGACATGGGCGGCGACAACGTCTCGGCAAAGGGCGGGCGGAACGGGGCATACTCGGCTTCGATCTCGCCGACTCCCTCGAACTCGTAGTCCATCACCGGCAGGGCCAGATCGTCATCGCCGATCAGGGCCATGGCGGCGCCATGGGTGGTGACGGCGATGTCGGCGATGGCATGCTCGGCGCCGGCCTTGCGCAGCCCTTCCATCAGGAAGCGCCAGATCGCCTCGACATCGGCATGCGGATAGGGCGGGCCGGCCAGTGTCCGGTTCGGCATCGAAGCCTGCCAGAGGCTGGCAGCGCCGTCGAACAGGACCAGCTTCACATTGGTCTTGCCGACATCGAGCACGGCGGTGACGGACATGGTCGGCTCGCAGGATTACGTCTCACCAAAGCATTTTCCAAAGAAGCCGGCAGACTTCTCGATTAAGAAAATGCGCCAAAACAAAGAGTTAGAGCAAAGCGCGATTCGAAGGAATCGCGCTTTGCTCTAGAGATCGGCATATTTGTCGAAATTCCTGGCGTCGACGATGAAAGGACGCAGGGTGAGGACGCCGTTCTCGCCGAGGGCGATCTGGCCGAGGCGGCCGGCGGTGACCAGGCTGCCCGTGCCGGTGGTCATGGTGTTTCTGGCCAGCGCCGCGGCAATCTGCATGGCGGCATAGCCGATATCCACCGGATTGGAGGCGGCGAAGCCTTCCACCGCCTTGGCCGACATGGCGGCCTTCAGCGCGGCCGGCCGGCCGAAACCGGTTACGAAGACCTTGCCGGCGAGACCTCTGTCGGAAACGCATTGCGCCGCGCCCACCAGGGCCGCCGGGTTGAAGACCAGCAATCCCTTGAGATTGGGGTGCTGCCTCAGCACGAAATCCGCGCTGGCGTAGCCGGCCTTCTCGTTGTCGTTGTCATAGAGCGTGTCGGCGAGCTTGAGCTTGCCATAGCCTGGTTTGAGCCATTGCTGCATGGTCTCCGAAACCAGCCCCTGCCCGTCCGCGCCGCTGCGCCCACCGGCCAGGATGGCGATGTCGCCGCCATCTTTGGCGTCGTCGGCCAGCATCGTCAGGAAGCTTTCCGCCTTGCCCCGGTTACCGACGGGATCGACATGGGCCGAGCGCGAATTGGCCGGAAGGGCCTGTTCGAAAGAGACCACCTTGATGCCCCGGATCATGGCGCGCTTGCACAGCGGCGCCAGGAGGCCGGCATCGACGGGGCTGATCAGGATGGCATCCACCTTCTGCTTCACGAAACCGTTGAGGAACAGGGCCTGTTCGCGCACCTGGCGCTTTTCCGGCGCAGCAACGGCCATGTCGAGATTGCCGATCTGCGTCGCCGCTTCCTGGGCCCCGTCGGCGCACGCCTTGTAGAAGGGATCGTCCTTGACCGGCACGATCACCCCGACGCGCAATCTGCCTTCGGTCACCGGCAGCACGGGCGTCGGATCGGCCTTGGGCTTGGGTTTGGGATTGGGCGCCGAAAGGGCCGATGACGACATGCCGGCCAACCCCAGGCCCCCCAGCAGCGTGACGATCTGGCGGCGGCTGAAGGTATCGGTCATGGGAACTCCGTCCGGGGGTGGTACGAGAAAAGCAAGAACGCCGCAGGCCCGATCGAACGGCCGGACCGGCAGCGAGAGCGGCCGAATCACGGCCGCGCCCATCTCATCACATGCCATGATCTTTGCAATCACGGCGTTACCGCGAGGTCGGTTAGAGCAGCCCCGGAACCTTCTCAGGCCATCAGTTCGCGGGCTTGCCGCCCGGCCGCCTGCAGCACTTCGTAGACCTTGAACTTCTTCTCGTGGAAGGCGCGGATCTCGCCTTGGCCGGGCGCGTAGGTGGCGCCGAGCGCGGACATGCCGCTCATCGCCTCGGCCAGCGCTGGGTAGGCCTTGCCGGCCACCGCGCCGAGCATGGCCGCGCCGAGCAGGACGGGTTCCGGCGTCTCCGCGACCGCCACCTCGATGCCCGTGGCGTCGGCGATGATCTGGCGCACCAGCGGGCTCTGGGCTGCCCCGCCCGAGATGATGATCTGCTGGAGCACAATGCCCTTGGCCGCCATCGCCTCGACGATCTGCCGCGCGCCATAGGCCAGGCCGCACAGACCGGCGACATAGAGCCTGACCAGGCTGTCGAGATCGTCCTCCAGGTCCAGGCCCGCAATCACGGCCCGGGCATCGGGATCGGCATGGGGCGCGCGATTGCCAAGGAACTCGGGCACGACATGGATGCTGCGTGCCAAAGTGGCATCGCCGGCGAGATTGGCCTGCGCCTCCAGCCAGGCCAGCAGGGGGCGCCCCGCGGTCTCGGCCCGTTCCACGGCCTGGGCATAGGCCGGATGCAGGGTGAGGAGATGGTCGAGCGCCGCGCCGGCCGCCGATTGCCCGCCCTCGTTCAGCCAGAGGCCGGGCACCATCGCCGAGAAATAGGGACCCCACACGCCTGGCACGAAAGCGGCCTCGCGCGTGCTCGCCATGGTGCAGGCCGAGGTACCGAAGACATAGGCGAGGCGCGCCGTCACGTCGGCCCCCTCGCCGTCCTTGCCAGCCGCGCCGACGGTGCCGATGCCGCCGGCATGGGCATCGATCAGCGAAGCCCCGACGGGGATGCCGGCCGCCAGCCCAAGATCGGCGGCGGCCGCCTCCGTCAGGCCCGAGCCCAGCGGCGTGCCGACATCCACGATGGTGTCGCCGATGCGGGCGAAGCCTTCGTCGGCAAGCGCGCCGAGGCCGATCTTGTGGAAATAGCCGGCGTCCCAGCGCTTCTCATGCGCGAGATAGGTCCATTTGCAGGTGACGGTGCAGACCGAGCGCGACAGCGAGCCTGTGGCGCGCCAGCTCAGATAGTCGGGCAGGTCGAAGAAATAGCCGGCCGCCGCGAAGATCTCGGGCTTGTGCTCCCTCAGCCAGAGCAGCTTGGGCGTCTCCATCTCCGGCGAGATCACGCCGCCGACATAGCGCAGCACCTCCTCGCCCGTCTCATTGATGCGCCGGGTCTGGTCGAGCGAGCGATGATCCATCCACACGATGACGTTGCGATTGGGATCGTCAGACGGACCGACCGAAAGCGGCTCGCCCTGCTTGCCGACCACCACCAGCGAGCAGGTCGCATCGAAACCGACGCCGGCGATGGCGCCCGGCTCGACCGCAGCCTCTGCCAGCGCTCCCTTCACGGCCGTGCAGACCGCCTGCCAGATGTTCTCGGAGGATTGTTCGACGATGTCGCCCGGCTCGTGCCAGATCGTGATCGCCTGCTTGGCCGAGCCGAGCAGCTTGCCCTTGCTATCGAAGACGCCGGCCCGCGCCGAGCCCGTACCCACGTCGACCCCGATGAAATATTGATCGCCCATCGCTATTGACCATCCATGTCGCGGTTCGCTCCCAGATATTCTACAGCTTTCCGCTGCTCTGAGCCCTTAGCTTAAAGGGGTGCCCCAGCTTGGCAACCTCGATTGGCGGGCAGAGCTGATAGGAATTTCACCGGCACAATGGCCTTCGGTGCGGAACGCTATGCAGACATGTCCGTCCGAACTTCTCACACGCCGCGACTACGCCCCACCGCATTCGGGGGCGGCGGCGGCTCAGATCCAGGCATACGACCAAACAGGCGAATGCATAGTCTCGAATGGCTCGCTGCTGACGATTGCCTTTGAATCAGCCAAGAGCGTCCCGGCCACACCGCAGGCATTTAGCAGCCGGCTCTACGCCGAACTGCGGCGTACCACTTCAAAACCGATATCGACGATCCGCACCGGAACCGTCTCGTTGCGTATGCGCGCCAGCACCAATTCACCGGCGCGCGTTCCAATATCACGCCCGGCGATGCGCACAGTGGTAAGGTCGAGGCCGCTAGGCTGGGCGATCGCAAAATCACCAAAGCCGGCGACGGCGAGCTCTTGCGGTGTCGCGATGCCGCGCCGCTGCGCGGCCAGCAGCACACCCGCAGCGATGGCATCGAGCGAGCAAAACACCGCATCGGTATCGGGAAAACGGGCCAGCAGCTCATCCAGCAGTGCCGGGCCGCTTTCCATGCCGGCGACCACTGCGGCTACGGCGACTTCGCGCGGTGCCATGCCCAGAGCCGCCAGCGCCGTGCGATAGCCCTCGCGCCGCTGCAGGCCGCGCTGATCCTTCTCGTCACCCGGACCGATGAAGCCGATGCGTCGATAACCATAGCCATGCAGAGCCATCGTCATCGCGCGACCCGCAGCCGGATTGTCGAAGCCGACGGCCATGTCGACCGGCTCGGCCGGCAGTTCCCAGGTCTCGACGACAGGCACGCCGGCCATGCTCAGCAGGCGGCGTGCGCGGGGCGTATGCAGCGTGCCGGTCAGCACGACTCCATCCGGGCGGCGGCCGAGAATCGCACGCAGCAAACGCTCCTCGTCGGTCGCCGAATAGTCCGACGAGCCCAGCAGAATGGAAAAACCAGCCGCTTCGACGCAGCGCGTGAGCCCGGCAATGGTCTGTGAGAAGATCGCGTTCTCGAACGTCGAGACCACCGCCGCGATCAATCCGCTCCGCCGTGCAGCAAGACTGCCGGCCAGCAGGTCCGGCACATAGTCCAGTTCGGCCATGGCCGCTTCGATGCGGGCCCGCGTTGCCACGGCAACAAGCTCCGGCGTGCGCAGCGCGCGCGACACGGTCATCTGCGAAACGCCGGCGCGTTCCGCCACATCGTCCATACGGAGCCTGCGGTCCGTTTTGGGCTGTGATTTGGGGGCTGCCATGCGCTTTTTTCGTTCCATCCGGCTCTGCGCATCGTCGCGCAAAAGACCGCCTTCGCCTCGTATTATTTTTTTCCGCACAACTCAATGCGCTTGACTCGAGGTGATGTTATCGCAAACATGTTTGCGCAATCATGTTTACGCAAACAGATGCTGGCCCGTTCACGAAGAAACGCCGCGCCTGAAGGAGGAAAAATGCTCAGCGAAGCCCAGATCCAGGCTTATCACGACGACGGCTACATCCTTGTCGAGGATGTCGTCACGGGTCAGGAGCTCGAAGAACTGCGACGGTTGACCTACGAAAAGATCGATCAATCGCGGGCCGTATCCGTAAGCGACGAGGTGTTCGACCTCGACGAAGGACACTCGAAAGACAATCCGAAGTTGACGCGCATCAAGATGCCGCACATTCAGATGCCGGCGTTCTGGGACGTGTTGAAATCCAGCAAATTCCGCTCGGTGCTGGAAGCCCTTCTCGGCCCAGCCGTGCGCTTGCAGACCTCGAAGCTCAATACGAAGGCACCAGGCGGCGGAGCCGCCGTCGAATGGCACCAGGACTGGGCGTTCTATCCGCACACCAATGATGACGTGCTCGCGATCGGCCTCATGCTTGAGGACGTCGAGGAGGAAAGCGGTCCGCTGCTCGTCATACCAGGCACACACAAGGGCCCGGTGCTCAGTCACTTCGTCAACGGTGTATTCGCCGGCGCGATCGATCCAAGTGATCCGCTGTTCGAGAAGGACAAGATCGTCACGCTGACCGGCAAGGCCGGTTCGATGACAGTACATCATTGCCGCACATTGCACGGGTCAGCGCCGAACGTGTCGAACCGGGCGCGTCTCATTTGTTTCTATGAGATGTGCGCAGCAGATGCCTGGCCACTTGCGGGCGGCGCCGGCGCCTTCCTCAACATGAATCAGCGCCAGGTCTATGACACTGTACAAAGCCGGATCATCTTCGGTGAGCAGACGATGCGCCCGCGCCTGAAAGACGTGCCGGTGCTCCTGCCGTTGCCGCCGGCGCCTGACGCGACCTCGATCTTCAAGACACAAAAGAGCGCGGGCGCGGTCAGTGCCTTCGCCAAGGCCGATCAGAAGGCCGGGCGCGCGGCCTAGCCGCGCCGCTTGCGAGTGCGCAAAGCGCAGCCGGCGTCCAACGAGGCGCCGGTCATTCGATACAAAACAAATGCCTCCGGGAGGATCCTCTATGCCAAAAGCTGCGATGGAAATGCATCCGCGCAAGGTCATTGTCGCGTCTTGCGTCGGCTCTGCGCTCGAATGGTACGACTTCTTCATCTATGCGACGGCCGCCGGACTGGTGTTCGGCAAGCTGTTTTTTGCCGATTTCGGCGGCAAGGGCACGCTGATAGCCCTCGCAACGTTCGGCGTCGGCTTCATCGCTCGCCCTTTCGGCGGCCTGTTCTTCGGCTATCTCGGCGATCGCATCGGCCGAAAACCGGTGCTGCTGATCACCTTGATGATGGTCGGCATCGGCACAGTTTTCATCGGCCTGCTGCCGACTTACGAACAGATCGGCATCTGGGCGCCAATCCTGCTCGTCACCATGCGTCTGATGCAGGGTTTCGGTGCAGGCGCCGAATATACGGGCGCCGTCATCCTGCTCGCCGAGTATGCGCCGGTCGGCAAGCGCGGCTTTTGGTGCTCATTTGCGCCCGCCGGAGTCGGCCTCGGAATGATGTTGGCATCGAGCGCGTTCTGGCTCGTCTCGCAACTGCCGCAAGAGCAATTCATGGACTGGGGCTGGCGCCTGCCATTCCTGGCCAGCATCGTCATCATCGCGTTCGGCTTGTTCGTGCGCTACCGTATCGATGAAACACCGGTGTTCGAAAAGATTGCGGCCGAGCCGGAAAAGAAATCGAAAAATCCCATCATCGAGTCGCTGACGAAGCAGCCGCGCAATTTCTTGGTCGTTCTCGGCGCGCGTCTTGCTGAGAACGGCTTTGGCTATTTATTTCCGGTATTCGGACTTAGCTACGCGGTGAACACGCTCGAATTCCCAAAGGATCAGTCATTGTTCGTGCTGATGACGAGCTATGTCGTACAGATAGCTTGCGTGATCGGCTTTGCGGCGCTGTCGGATCGCATCGGCCGACGGCCGGTCTACATGGCGGGCGCGTTGTTTGGGTGTCTCATTGCGTTTCCATTCTTCTGGCTGCTCGAGTCGAAATCGTTCCTGGCCTCGATCGCAGCGTTCTGGTTGGCGCAGATATCGGTCGGCATGATGTTCGGCGTACAGGCTGCATATTTCTCAGAACTTTTCGGGCCGGCGCGTCGCTTCTCGGGTTTCGCTTTCGCGCGCGAGCTCGGATCGCTTCTCGCCGGCGGCCCGGCACCCGCATTGGCAACCTTGATGGTGTCGTGGGCTTCGGGCTCGTCGTGGCCGGTAGCGCTTTATTCCGTCTTCCTCGGTCTCTGCACGGCTTATGCCGTATGGATGGGTCCGGAAACCTATCGTGATGATATCGCAGCCGACCAGCTTGAGACTGACGCCACAACTTTGCGGGCGCGGGCGCAAGTTGCGTAGCGGAAAATAGGAGCGAAAAGCATGACAAAAACCCGGGTTTGCGAGCCTCGTTAGGCCCGGGCGTCCGCGGCGGCTTCGCTTGGACTTGGCGCTTGGCCTTGGTGCTTGGACTTGGTGCTCGGCCATGCGGTCGAGTTCGCCACTGCCGTCATGCCCCATTGCTCCCGATGCTGCAGCCTTCCTCTGCTGCCATCCAGCGGCGCGAAGAAGCTCTCATTTGGCATCTTCGACCAGCACATAGAACTGGACCGAATGACGGAGAACTTCTTCATCAGCCTGCCACGGTGACCACCTCGACCTCCACCCCGGCCTCCGCCAGCATGTCGCGCGCGGCGGGTGGAATGCCGTCATCGGTGATCAGCCGGCGGATACGCGACAGCGGCGCCACCGCCATCGAGCCGCGCGGCTCGAACTTCGAGGAGTCCGCCAGGACGATGAGATCGGCCGCGCGCGTGAGCAGCTTGGCTTCCGCCCGCGCGATCAGCGGATCGCTCTCGATCAGGCCGAGCGGTCCGATCGAGGCCGCGCTCATGAACATTTTCGAGGCCGTGTAGTGCTGGATCGAGTCCTGGTCGAAGGGCGAGAGGATCAGGCTCTGGTCGCGATAGATTTCGCCGCCCGGCAGGATGATGCGATTGTCGCTGTCCTGCATCAGCGCCGCGGCGATCGGGAAGGAATTGGTCAGGATCTGCAGGCGCGAGGTCCGCAGGAACTCGACCATGTGGAAGGTGGTCGATCCGCCGTTGATGATGATGGATTCGCCATCGCGGCACAGCGCCGCCGCCCGCTCGGCGACCGCTCTCTTGCGCTCGGCATTGAGGGCCTGGCTGACCCCGAAGCGCCGCGCCTCGAGCGTGCTCCCTTCCGGCGAGGCCAGCGCCCGGACGCCGCCATGCATGCGCCGGACCATGCCCTGTGCGGCAAGATGGGTGAGGTCGCGGCGGATGGTTGCCGGCGAGGCCCTGGTGACGGCCGCAAGCTCCCGCGCCGAGATCACCGAGCGTTCCTGTACAAGCCTGACGATGGCCTGCCAGCGTTCCTGTTCGTGCATGCCCCCTCCAATTCGCTCATAGCCTTGCCCATTCGCTCATTCATGTCAACAAAACGCGCATTTTGCTGCACTGCACGACAAATTATGCGCATGTGATGAGCGATATTGATTGACCATGAGCGAGAGCGTTCATAAGCTCTGGAAACAATGACACAGGAAACGCACGCCATGGCCTCAGCACGACTCACAGATCTCTGGGACGACGCGGTCGCCGCCTCCCTCGACGAGCCGGGCAAGCTGCTCTATCGCTCCAACCTGCTGGGCTCGGACCTGCGCATCACCAATTTCGGCGGCGGCAACACTTCCGCCAAGGTCAAGGCGGCCGATCCGCTGACGCGTCAGGAGGTCACCGTGCTCTGGGTCAAGGGCTCGGGCGGTGACATCGGTTCGATGAAACTCGACGGCTTCTCGACCCTCTATCTCGACAAGCTCGAAGCGCTGAAGGGGCTCTATCGCGGCCTCGCGCATGAGGACGAGATGGTCGGTTATCTGCCGCACTGCACCTTCGACCTCAATCCCCGGGCGGCCTCCATCGACACGCCGCTGCACGCCTTCGTGCCGAAGATCCATGTCGATCACGTCCATCCCGACGCCGTGATCGCCATTGCCGCCTCGCAGAACGCCGAGAAGCTGACAAAGGAGATCTTCGGCGGCGAGATCGGATTCCTGCCCTGGCAGCGCCCAGGCTTCGACCTCGGCCTGAAGCTCTCCAAGCTGGCCACGGAGAACCCCCATCTCACCGGCGTGGTGCTCGGCGGCCATGGCCTGTTCACCTGGCATGACGATGCCAAGGCCTGCTACCAGCTCACTTTGCGCATCATTCAGAAGGCCGCGGACTGGCTGGAATCCAAGGCAAGCAAGCCCGCCTTCGAGGGCGAAAAAGTCACCTCCCTGCCCGCTCCCGAGCGCGCCGCCATCGCCACCCGCCTGATGCCGGCCATCCGCGGCCGCATCGGCAAGGCCCAGGCCAAGTCGGGCCATTTCACCGACGCCCCGGAAGTGCTGGAATTCGTCAATTCGAACGCGCTCGCCAAGCTCGCGCCGCTCGGCACCTCCTGCCCCGACCATTTCCTGCGCACCAAGATCCGCCCGCTGGTGATCCCCTTCGCCGGCGATATCGAGGCCACCATCGCCTCGCTCGATACGCTGATCGAGGCCTATCGCGCCGACTACGCCGCCTATTACGAACGTTGCAAGCATCCTGACTCCCCGGCCATGCGCGACCCCAATGCCGTGATCTATCTGGTGCCGGGTGTAGGCATGCTCTCCTTCGCCGCCGACAAGGCGACGGCCCGCATCGCTGCCGAATTCTACGTCAACGCCATCAATGTGATGCGCGGCGCCAGCGGCGTCGACACCTATGTCGGCTTGCCCGAACAGGAAGCCTTCAACATCGAATATTGGCTGCTCGAGGAAGCCAAGCTCCAGCGCATGCCCAAGCCCAAGGGCCTCGCCGGCCGCACGGCCCTGGTTACCGGCGGCGCCGGCGGCATCGGCCGGGCGATCGCCGCCCGCCTGATGCAGGAAGGCGCCAATGCCGTGCTGGCTGATATCGACCAGGCCTCGCTCGACGCGGCCGTCGCCGATTTCGGCAAGCTGTTCGGCAAGGACAGGGTGCGTGGCATCGCGATGGACGTCACCGACGAGGCCAGCGTGATCGCCGCCTTCGAGGAAACGGCGCGCAGCTACGGCGGCATCGACATCGTGGTCAACAATGCCGGCATTTCCTCGGCGGCTGCGGTCGAGGACACTTCACTGGAACTGTGGAACCGCAACATCTCCATCCTCGCCACCGGCTATTTCCTGGTGGCGCGCGAGGGCTATCGCCTGATGAAGACCGAAGGCAATGGCGGTTCCCTGGTGTTCATCGCCTCCAAGAACGGCGTCTCCGCCTCGGCCGGCGCCTCGGCCTACTGCACCGCCAAGGCGGCGGAGATCCATCTCGCCCGTTGCATGGCCCTGGAAGGGGCCCCGCACGGCATCCGCGTCAACGTCGTCAATCCCGACGCCGTGCTGCGCGGCTCCAAGATCTGGCAGGGCGAATGGCGCCAGCAGCGCGCCGCCTCCAACAAGATCGGCGAGGACGACCTGGAGGAGTTCTACCGCAAGCGTTCCCTGCTGCAGCGTTCGGTCTATCCTGAGGACATCGCCGAGGCCGTCTACTTCTTCGCCTCGGACCTCTCGGCCAAGTCCACCGGCAACTTCCTCAATGTCGATGCCGGCAATGTGGTGAGCTTCACGCGCTGAAGCGAGCGCTTTGCCAGCCTGGTTGCTCGACAACCAACCCGGCCCTATATTAGGGGCCGAGTTGGAGGCATCCATGAGACAGGATTGGACGACGGCCCAGGCTGCCTTTCTCCTGAACAAGCCTATCGAGGCCATAAAGAAGGCAATCGAGCGTGGCCCAGTCAAGCCGCGCGTGGCACGCGCGGGCGGCGTACGCACGCGCCGCCTTGCGCTCGGTGATCTCGTCTTTCTGCATGCAGAAGACACTCTGAAGGCCGAACTCACCCCCAGGGGACGGGCCGAACTTTACAGTGCGCTGGTGAAGGACCGGCGAACCATTCGCTCGGAAGTCAGTTTCGGTGACGTCACCATCAAGCTATTTCGACATATCCACGAAATCGAGGCGCGGCTGCGTGAACTCGAGCAGCTTTCCAGCGAGATTGAGATTCGCACCGGCAAGGCGCTGATCAAGGGTACGCAGATTGAAGCCTATCGCATCGCCGCCCTGCTTGAAGCAGGTATGAGCGTCGAAGCCGTTCTGCAAGACTATCCGTCACTAGGTGAGAATCAACTCCGGGCCGCCCGGGCCTACGCAGTGATCAATCCTAAGATCGGCCGACCCTACCCCAAGATGACGGCCAAGGCGGCCCTCCGCAACAGTGGGCTCGACGTCTTGGATGACGAGGTGTGAAATATCTGCTCGATACCAATCTATTGAAGGAGATAGGCAAGGCTGTTCCCCACGCCAACGTCCAGTCATGGCTCGACATGGTGGACGACTCAGACCTCGCCATATCGGTGGTCAGCATTCGCGAAATCTGGAAAGGCATTGAACGAAAACGAGCGGGTAACCCCGAACTGGCAACGCGGCTCGAAGCAGCCGTCCTTAGTATCCAGGCTGCGTTTACAGGCCGCATTCTGGCTGTAGACGAAAACGTCGCGCGGCAATGGGGTATCATGCTCGGACAAAGCGACAAGCATGTCGATGATACCGGTCTGGCCGCGACCGCCAAGGTTCATTAATTGATCCTGGTTACACGCAACGTATCGGATGTCACCAGCCGCGGCATCAATATCCTCGATCCCTTCAAGAGCCCACCGAAAATGTTTGGCGCATGAGCGTTCTTCTTTGAGCTTGCAGATCGATGGTTTTCTACTCCCTGCGACAGCCGAGCCATCACGTGGGATTGTATGCCGGCGAGTGGCAAGATAGAGCCCACTGTGAATCATGCCACACATTGCCTTTTACGCCCCGCTCAAGCCCCCTGACCACCCGACACCCTCGGGCGATCGGGAAACGGCGCGCCTCTTCCTCGCCGCGTTGCAGGGCGCCGGCTTCGAGGCCGATGTCGCTTCGACGCTGAGGACGGCGGATTCGGCCGGGGGGTGGGATTTTTCGGAGCCGGCACAGGCGGAAGCGAGCCGCCTGCTTGCCCTCTATCGCGAGCAGCCGCAGGAACGGCCCGCCCTGTGGTTCACCTACCACGTCTATTACAAGGCGCCCGACCTCGTCGGTCCGGCGATCGCCCGCGCCCTCGGCATCCCCTATGTGATCGCGGAGGGATCACGGGCTCCCAAGCGGGCCCAGGGAGCCTGGTCAAGGGGCCATGCCCAGGCGGAGGCCGCGCTCGACGCAGCCACCCTCATCCTCATCCTCAACCCGAATGACCGCGCCATGCTGGAAGCGGCAAGGCCCGATGGACAGGCGCTGGTCGACCTGCCCCCCTTCATCGATGCGGCGGGCTGGCCGTTGCTGGAGCGAAGCCGGCCCGCGCCCGGCTTCTGCCGCCTTCTCAGCGTCGCCATGATGCGCGAGCGCGACAAGCTGGCGTCCTATGAAATCCTGGCGGCAGCCCTTGCCGGGCTCGGCGGCGATCATCCCTGGCATCTCGACATCGTCGGCGATGGCCCTGCCCGGCCCCACGTCGAGGCGCTGTTCGCCCCCTTCGGCGAGCGGGTCGCCCTGCATGGCCGCATCGACGACCGCGCCAGACTGGCCTTGCTTTACGCCCAGGCCGATCTGCTGGCCTGGCCAGCCGTCAACGAAGCCTTCGGCATGGTCTTCCTGGAGGCGGCCCTGCAGGGCTGCCCCGCGGTCGCCGGCGCTTTCGGCGGCGTCGGCTCGGTGGTTCGCGATGGCCATACGGGCCTGCTGACCAAGCCCGGCGACATCGCCGATTTCAGCGCCGCTTTGGCCAGGCTGATGCGCGACACCGCGCTGCGGCAGCTTTTCTCCGGCCAGTCCCTCGCCTTTGCCCGGCAGGAGCGCTCGCTCGCCTCCGCCTCCGGCCGCCTGCGCGAGCTCTTGCTGCCGCTTGTCCAACCGGGAAAGCCCGCCGCATGAGCCGCTCGGTCCTTATCCTCGTTACTCATCTGCTCGGCGTCGGCCACCTCGCCCGTGCGGCCGCCCTGGCGCGCGGGCTGGTCGCCGCCGGCCATCGCGTCACCCTGGTCAGCGGCGGCCGGCCTGCTCCCCTGATCCGGGTCGAGGGGGCAACCTTCGTGCAATTGCCGCCCGTCCATTGCGTCGGCGTCGATTTCCGCACCCTGCTCGACGCGGATGGCAAGGAAATCGGCGATGATGTCCGGCAAGCCCGCATCGAGGCGATCCTGGCGGCACTCGCCTCTGCCGACCCCGACGTGGTCGTGACCGAAACCTACCCCTTCGGCCGGCGCCAGCTCGCCGCCGAATTCCGAGCCCTGCTCGAGGCGGCGCGCGATCGGCCCAGACCGGTGGCCATCCTCTCCTCCATCCGCGACATCCTCAACCCGCCGGCCAAGCCGAGCCGGGTGGAGGAGACGGAGGCCGTCCTCGCCCGCTTCTATGACGGCGTGCTGGTGCATGGCGATGCCGTGGTCACGCCGCTGTCGGCGTCCTGGCCCACCAGCCCGGGGCTGGAGCGCATCCTGACCTATACCGGCTACATCGCCGACACGGCCGAACCCGTAAAAGGCGTCCCCTCCGGCGAAATCCTGGTCTCGGGCGGCGGCAGTGCCGCCAGCCTGCCGCTCTACCGCGCCTCCATCGAAGCCGCGGCGCTTGCCGACACGCCCGCGCGCTGGCGCCTGCTGGTCGGGCACGGCGTCACCGAGGCCGATTTCGAGGCACTGGCGGCCAATGCCGGGCCACGGGTCATCGTCGAGCGCGCCAGGCCGGACTTTCCAGCCCTGCTGGCAGGGGCGGCCGCTTCGGTGAGCCAGGCGGGCTACAACACCATGATCGACCTCGCCCGCGCGGGCGTACCGGCGGTGGTGGTGCCGTTCGAGCAGGGCAAGGAGGCCGAACAGCGCCTGCGCGCCGAGCGTTTCCATGCTCTCGGCCTCGCCGGCATCGTCGGCGAGGCCGATCTCTCCGGTCCCGCCCTCGCGGCAGCCGTCAAGGCCGCCCTGGCGCGCACGCCCGGTGAGGCGCCGGTCCTTGCCCTCGACGGCATTGCCGCCAGCGTGCGGGCGGTGGAGGCGGCGGCGCAGCGTGCCGAAGAGCTGACCCAGGCCTGGACGCGCCTCGACGAGGCCCTCGCTGCCCGCCGCGAAATTCGCCTGTGGTGGCGCGACGACGACGCCGTCGCCGCCACGCCGGCGCTCGACCGCCTGCTCGCCCTGGCGCATCGGCACGCCCTGCCGCTGTCGCTGGCCGTCATTCCGGCCGCCGCCTCACCCAACCTCGCCGGGGCGATCGCCGAAGAACGGCATGTCGATGTGCTGGTGCATGGCTATGCCCATGCCAATCATGCCCCACCCGGCGCCAAGAAGCAGGAACTCGGCCACCGTGCCGTCGCCGAAATGCTGGCGGAACTCGGCCGGGGCCTCTCGACATTACGCTCCCGCTTCGGGGAGCGCTGCCTGCCCGTCCTCGTGCCGCCCTGGAACCGCATCGATCCGGCACTGATCGGCGGCCTCGCCGCCCTCGGCTTTCGCGGCCTGTCCGTCGCCGGCCCGCGGCTCGCCGCCCGCCTGCATGATCTTACCGCCGTCAATATTCACGTCGATCCGATCGCCTGGAAACAAGGTGGCGGCCTCCTCGATCCTGTTTTGGTATTGTCACAATGCATCCGCGCCCTTGAACATGACGAACCCTTGGGCATACTGACCCATCACCTCGTACACGACGCCTGGATTTGGAGTTTCCTGGATAGATTGTTCGACAGGCTCAAGAAGCACGCGAATATACGCTTCATGCCAGCATGCGCGTTATTTGCATGAAGCACTGGATCGAAAAACGATACACACGCCAGATAGCAGTGGCGCGCGATTGCGCGTGGGAATAGTCTGGCAACCGACAAGCACCGGAAAACGGGCATCGGAGAGACTGCGGAGCGGGAATGATCAACCAGCCGTTGCTGAGCGTGCGCGATCTCAGCGTAGACTTCCAGGGCGACACCGGTCTGGTTCACGCGGTGAAGAACGTGTCTTTCGACGTCTTCGAAGGGCAGACGCTGGCGGTGGTTGGTGAGTCCGGATCCGGCAAGTCGGTGACGGCCCAGGCCATCATGGGCCTGCTGTCCAAGACGGCGCGGATCACGGGCGGCAGTTGTCTGTTCAGAGACCCTGCCACCGGCACGACGACGGATCTCGTCAAGCTCAGTCCGAACGGGCCTGAAATGCGCGCCATCCGGGGTGCGCGCATCGCCATGATCTTCCAGGAGCCGATGACCTCGCTGTCGCCGGTGCACACCATCGGGGACCAGGTTACCGAAGCGCTGATGGTGCATACGAGCTGTTCCCGGCGCGAGGCGAATGAACGGGCGCTCGATCTCTTCGCCAAGATCCATTTCCGCAATCCCAAGCGCATGCTCACCACCTATCCCTTCGAGCTGTCGGGCGGCATGCGCCAGCGCGCCATGATCGCCATGGCCCTGATCTGCCGGCCCGCCTTGCTGGTCGCGGACGAGCCAACCACGGCGCTCGACGTCACCACGCAGGCGCAGATCCTCGCCCTCATCAAGGAAATCCAGGACGCCAAGAGCGCCGTGAACCAGAGCATGGCGGTGATCTTCATCACCCACGATCTCGGCGTGGTCGCCAACATGGCGGACGAGGTGGTGGTGATGTATCGCGGCGAGGTGATGGAACTCGGCGGCCGCGACGCCATCTTCCAGAACCCGCAGCATGACTACCTCAAGGCTTTGATGCGGGCCGTGCCCCATTTCAATATGAAGCCGGGCGAAAGACTGAAGCCCCTGCGGGAAATCGCCGTTCCGCCCCGCGGAGCGGCGGCGCCCGCCCCGGCGTCGGCAGGCGGCGGCCCGGTGCTTCAGGTCGAGAATGTCTCCAAGACGTTCACGATGCGATCGGGCATGTGGTCGGGCCGCAGCGAGACGATCCAGGCGCTGACCAACGTCTCGCTCTCGCTCGAACGCGGCACCACGCTGGGCCTCGTCGGCGAATCCGGCTCGGGCAAGACCACCCTGTCGCGCATGATCATGCGCGCCCCCGGCAGCGCCCCGGATAGCGGCGAGGTTCGCTTCGATGACGGCGATGGCCCGCGCGACGTGTTCACGCTGGAAGGCGAAGCGCTCAAGGCCTACCGCCGCTCCGTCCAGTTCGTGTTCCAAGATCCCTTCTCCAGTCTCAACCCGCGCATGACGGTGTTCGACATCCTGTCGGAACCCCTGCGGATCCACGGCATCGGCACCTCCGACGAACGCCATGAACGGGTCAAGTCCCTGCTCGAACTGGTCGGGCTGGAGCCCCAATATATGCGCCGCTACCCGCATTCCTTCTCGGGCGGCCAGCGCCAGCGCATCGGCCTAGCCCGTGCCCTGGCGCTGGAACCCAAGGTGATCCTGTGTGACGAGCCGACCTCGGCTCTCGACGTCTCGGTCCAGGCCCAGATCCTCAACCTGCTCAAGGATTTGCAGGCGGCACTCGGCGTCTCCTACCTGTTCGTGTCCCACAACCTGGCCGTGGTCGAATACATGGCCCGCGATATCGCCGTGATGTGCCGCGGCCATATCGTGGAGCAGGCCCCGCGCGAGGTGCTGTTCCGTTCGCCCCAGCACCCCTATACCAAGGCCCTGCTGCAGGCCATTCCGGACGTCGACCTCGCCAGCCCGCTCGACTTCGCCAAGCTGAAGACCGGCGGCGCCTCCCAGCCCGAGCACTGGCCCGCTCCCTTCACCATCGCACCGAATGCACCGCCGCCTGTCATGGTGGAGGTCGAGCCCCGCCATTTCGTCCGCCTCGGCGCCACGGCGGCCGACCAGCGCAGGGGAGAAGCGGCGTGAACACCCTCCTGAAGCGACTTGCGGCCGCACTGGGCCTCGCCTTCCTCCTGGCCGGCCCGGCCGTCGCGGATCCGCCGCCGGCGCCCGCCGAGCCGCCCTCCCTGGTGGCCAAGATCGCCAGCGGCGCCCTGCCGCCGCTGCTCGACCGCATGCCGAAGGTGCCGCTGGTGGCCGACATGCTCGCCCGCAACCGCAGCCTCGGCGACTATGGCGGCGAAATCCGCACCCTGGCCGCCAAGGCCCGGGACCTGCGCTACATCAACGTCATCAGCTATACTCGGCTGGTCGGCTACGACGAACACCTCAACCTCGAGCCGGATATCCTGCAGGCCGTCGACAGCAAGGACGACAAGGTCTTCACCTTCACGCTGCGCGAGGGTCATCGCTGGTCTGACGGCGCGCCCTTCACCACCGAGGACTTCCGCTTCTACTGGGAGGACGTCGCCCTCAATTCGAAGCTCAATCCCACCGGCCCGCCCGCCTTCATGCTGGTGGACGGCGAGAAGCCGAAGGTCGAGGTGCTCGACGCCACCCATATCCGCTACACCTGGTCCAAGCCCAATCCGGGCTTCCTGCCGTCATTGGCCGGACCACGGCCGATCTGGATCTATGCGCCGGCGCATTATCTCAAGCAGTTCCACAAGAAATATGGGGATGCCGACAAGCTCGCCCAGATGACCGCGGACCGGCAGATGACCTCCTGGGCTGCGCTCTACAACAAGCTCGACGATCCCTATGAGAACTCCAACCCCGACATGCCGACGCTCGACCCCTGGCATGTGGTGACCAAGGCGCCGGCCCAGCAATATGTGTTCGAGCGCAACCCCTATTTCCACCGGGTCGACCCGCGCGGGCGACAGCTGCCCTATATCGACCGTATCGTGGTCTCGATCTCGTCCGGCGGCCTGTTCGCCGCCAAGGCCAATGCGGGCGAGGTCGATCTGCTGGCCTGGGGACTGAGCACCAGCGACATCCCCACGCTCAAGGAAGGCGAGGCCAGCCACGCCTATCGCACACTGGCCTGGCCGATCGCGCGCGGTTCCGCCTTCGCCTTGTTTCCCAACCTCACCTGCAATGACCCGGTCTGGCGCGGCGTGCTCAGGGACGTGCGCTTCCGCCGGGCTTTGTCGCTGGCCATCGACCGGCACACGCTCAACAATTCCCTGTGGTTCCGGCTCGGCATCGAGGGCAACAACACGGTGATGCCTGAAAGCGCGCTCTACAGCGAGGACGACCGCAAGCGCTGGGCCACCTACGACCCGGCGCTGGCCAAGAAGCTGCTGGACGAAGCCGGCCTCAACAAGCGCAATGCCGCCGGCTTCCGCCTGCTGCCCGACGGCCGGGAAGCGGAACTGATCGTCGAGGTCGCCGGCACCGCCCGCGACATCGCCGATGCGCTCGAGATCACCAGCGAGTTCTGGCAGGATGTCGGCCTCAAAGTGGTGGTGAAGGCCGAGGACAGCAACGACCTCAACAAGCGCTCCTTCTCGGGCGTCACGCTGATGGTGGCGAGCGAGGGCCTGGAGAACGCCATTCCGACCGCACTGATGCCGCCCAGCGGCCTGGCTCCCCTGCGCCAGGACAATTATTCCTGGCCCAAATGGGGCCAATATGCCGAAACCGGCGGCATGGCCGGCGAAAAGCCCGACATGCCCGAAGCGATCGAGCTGATGTCCCTGTGGGAGCAATGGATGAATGCAACCACCCTGAACACTCAGGCGGCGATCTGGCGCAACATGCTCTCCCTCCATGCCGACCAGCAATTCAGCATCGGCACCGTGCAGGGCGCGCTCAAGCCCATCGTCGTCAACAAGGCCATCCGCAACATTCCCAAGAAGGCGGTGTTTTCGTGGGAGCCGACGGCGCTGCTAGGTGTCTATCGCGTCGATGAATTCTACTATGACAACATCGTCGTGACGGGGAACGCGCCATGATGCGCTACGTGCTGCGGCGCTTCGCCACCATGGTGGTGACGCTGCTCTTGATTTCGCTTCTGATCTTCATCGTGATCAAGCTGCCCCCCGGCGACTTCCTGACCAACAAGATCAACGAACTCAGGGCCCAGGGCGAGGCTGCCAGCGTGGCCAAGGCCGAGGCGATGCGGGCGCAATACGGCCTCGACAAGCCGCTGCTCCACCAATACGCCACCTGGCTCGGCATATTGCCCGGCCCCAACGGCTTCAAGGGCCTCATCCAGGGCTATTGGGGCTGGTCGTTCGAATATGAGCAGCCGGTGAAGGCGGTGGTGGGTGACGCCCTGCTGCTAACCGTCCTGCTCAACCTGGCGGTGATCGTCTTCATCCACCTGGTGGCCATCCCGATCGCCATCTATTCGGCCACCCGCCGCAATTCCGTCGGTGCCCATCTGGTGACGTTCCTGGGTTATATCGGCCTGGCGACGCCCAGTTTCCTGCTCGCCCTCGCGCTGCTGTTCTATCTCAACCGCTGGTTCGGCATCTCGATCGGCGGCATGTTCGGCCCCGATTATACCGACGCGCCCTGGTCGTTCGGCAAGCTCGGCTCCTTCCTCAGCCACATGATCGTGCCGGTGGTGGTGATCGGCCTCGCCGGCACTGCCGGCATGATAAGGCGGCTGCGCGCCAACCTGCTCGACGAGCTCGCCAAGCAATATACGGTCACCGCCAAGGCCAAGGGGCTGCCGCCCGGCCGGGCTCTGCTGAAGTACCCGTTCCGCATCGCGCTCAATCCCTTCGTGGCCGATATCGGCAATCTCCTGCCCAGCATCGTCTCGGGCTCGGCCATCGTCTCCATCGTGCTGAGCCTGCCGACGATCGGCCCCATCCTGGTGCAGGCCCTGCGCATCCAGGACCAGTATCTGGCCGGCTTCATCCTGCTCTTCGTTGCCTTCCTCACCGTGGTCGGCATGTTCATCGCTGATCTCGCCCTTGCCGTGCTCGATCCGCGCATTCGTATCGGCACCGGCAAATAGGACGATCCATGACCGAACTGCGATCGCCCCATTACGTCAATCCCGCTCCCTTCGACCCCTATGTCGCCAAGAAGATGACGGCCGAGGAGGAGCGGTTCTATCGCGCTTCCTCGGCCACGCTGATCTGGTGGAAATTCCGGCGCAATCGGCCGGCCCTATTCGCCGGCATCTTTCTGGCGCTGATCTATCTGTCGCTGCCTTTCGTGGAAGTCATCGCTCCCTATTCCCTGAACCAGCGCAATGCCGACTATCTCTATACGCCGCCGCAGAGCGTGCATCTGTTCCATGACGGGCAGTTCGTCGGCCCCTTCGTCTATCCCGTGAGCTTCGCCATCCGGGATATCGAAAGCCCGCAATTTCCCGGCATCTATCAGGTCGACAAGACCAAACCCCAGCCGCTGCGCTTCTTCTGCCATGGCGAGCGCTACAAGATGTGGGGTCTGTTCGAAGGCAACTTCCACCTGGTCTGCCCGCCTGAAAACGGCACCGCCTTCCTGCTCGGGACGGACCGGCTTGGCCGGGACATGCTCTCGCGCATCATTTACGGCGCCCGCATCTCTCTGACCGTGGGCCTGATCGGCATCGCGGTCTCCTTCACGATCGGCCTGACGCTGGGGGGCCTCGCCGGCTATGTCGGCGGCATCGTCGATGCCCTGGTGATGCGCCTGATCGAGGTGCTGCGCTCGCTGCCCGAACTGCCGCTTTGGCTCGCTTTGTCCGCGGCCCTGCCGGCCAATTGGAGCCCGGTGATCGTCTTTCTCGGCATCACCATCATCCTCGGCCTGCTCGACTGGCCGGGCCTGGCTTTGGCAGTGCGCTCGAAGGTGAAATCGCTGCGCAACGAGGATTTCGTGCATGCCGCCGAGATGATGGGAGCCTCGCGCGCCCGCATCATCGGCCGCCACCTCCTGCCCAATTTCATGAGCCATCTGATCGCCAGCGCCACCCTATCGATCCCGGCGATGATCCTGGGCGAGACGGCGCTGTCCTTCCTCGGGCTCGGCCTGCGCCCGCCCGTGGTGAGCTGGGGCGTGCTGCTCAACTCCGCCCAGAATCTGGGCGCCATCAACCTCTATCCCTGGCTGCTGATCCCGATGATCCCGGTGATGCTGGTCGTGCTCGCCTTCAATTTCTTCGGCGACGGCCTCAGGGACGCGGCCGACCCCTATCATTGAGCCGGAGAACGGTCAGTCAGGATCGGAAAGGCTGATGCGGGACGGAGAGCCCCGCCGCGTCGTTTTGACATTATTATCAGTTTATACTAATCATAAGTCATGGCTGTTGATAGCGTGCAACTGGCCGCATTGGGCGACCAGACCCGTCGAACGATCTTCGAGTTGATCGCAGAGCATCCGCGCTCCGTTGCCGAGATCACCCGGCATGTTTCCGTCTCCCAGTCGGCTGTCTCGCAGCATCTGAAGATATTGCGTGAATCGCGGCTCGTGCGTTCGGAGCCAAAGGGGGCGAGCAACGTCTACCACATCGATCCGCATGGGCTTGGCCAGATGCGCGCCTGGCTCGACCGTTTCTGGAGCGATACCCTCGCGGCCTACAAGATTGCCGCCGAGCAACCGGCAGAGGAACAGTAATGAGCTCTCATGTAACACCCTCAACCGTGAAGCAATCCATCGTGGTCGAGGCGCCGATCGAGCGCGCCTTCAAGGTCTTCACCGAGCAATTCGGCAGCTTCAAGCCCCGTGAGCATAACCTGCTCGGCGTCGACATCGCCGAAACCGTGTTTGAGCCACGGGTCGGCGGCAATATCTATGACCGTGGCATCGACGGCAGCGAATGCCGCTGGGCACGCGTGCTGGCTTATGAGCCACCTCATCGGGTGCTGTTGAGCTGGGACATCAGCCCGCGATGGCAGATCGAGACCGATCCGGAAAAGACCAGCGAATGGGAGGTGCAGTTCATTGCCGAAACGGCGAGCCGCACCCGAGTCGAGCTCGAGCACCGGAAGCTCGAACGCCATGGCCAGGGTTGGGAAGGCGAGCGCGACGCCGTTGCCGGCGACCAGGGCTGGCCGCTCTATCTGCGTCGCTTCGCAGAATTGGTGGCCGCACAGGCCTGATACCCGCCGCCGGTTGGATGGCGATCGTTCGGCCGCCTGCCTGCTTCATCCCCGCGCTCACCATGGCTCTAATCCGTGGAGATCACATGGCAGCCTACACCTTCAGCATCATCGGAGTGCTCGTGCTCTGCCTGGTCTCCGTCGTCTTGGCCGTCACTTCAGGATATTCCAAGGGCAGGGCCGGAGCGCTCTCCGGCCCGGTGCTGCCGGCGGATGACGAGAACCTGCTCTACCGCATCGATCGTGTGCATCTGAACTCGGTAGAGGCGATTGCCCCTTTCGTCGTGCCGGCCGTACTGGCGATGATGGTGGGCGTCGGGCCGACCTTGCTCGCCGTTTTGGTATGGCTCCACGTAGCGATCCGGCTGGCTCATGTTGCAGTCTACCTGCGAGGCGGCAACGCGGCAAAAGGCGGCAGCGTGCGAACCGTTCTCTATGTCTCAGGCGCTGCGATTACCATGATCCTCATCGTGGTGATTGGATGGGCCGCCATCGTCTGAGGAACCGGTGCCGGACCATTCCTGGCCTCCGGTCCCGCACAGTCTCAGGCCGCATCCAGACCGGGAAGGAGTGAGATAGCGGCAGGCTTTCGGATCGAAAGGCTGCCGCCCCGGTAGAGGAAGCTCTGAATCCCTTGTTCCTCGGTTTCCGGCACATCCTCGGCCTGCTCGACTGGCCGGGCCTGTCGCTGGCGGTGCGCTCGAAAGTGAAATCGCTGCGCAACGAGGATTTCGTGCATGTCGCCGAGATGATGGGTGCCTGCGCCCGCCGGTGGTGAGCTGGGGCGTGCTGCTCAATTCCGCGCAGAATCTGGGCGCCATCAACCTCTATCCTGGCTGCTGATGCCGATGATCCCGGTGATGCTGGTCGTGCTCGCCTTCAATTTCTTCGGCGACGGCCTCAGGGACGCGGCCGCCTCGTAACCGATGCTCGGGAAACTTTTCGAATCGGTGATCCTAATTGTTCCGCCGTCACGGATGCGCTAGGATTTGTGATTATGGCCGCGATGAGAGCGGGATCCCATGGCCTTGCAATCCAAGCTCTTTCGCGGCGATCCCAAGCTGGAAGCAGCCGCGCAACTTGATGCCGCGCATATCATGCCCGGCTCCCGCGGCCCCCATGTCGGCAAGATCCAGCAAGCCCTGACCGAGCTCGACAGCGCCAGGCTGGCGCGGGACGAGATTTATGGACCGGCGACGGCTGCGGCCGTGCTGTCCTACAAGCAGAAGCGCAACATCATCAATCGCGCCTATCAGACTCAGGCCGACAATATCGTCGGCAAAATGACCATCGCGAGCCTGGATAGCGAAATGCTGGCAAGGGAAAACGGGCCTGCTCCTGTCCCTCCATCCCCTCCGTTTCCGCCTGATCCTCCCGAGCCGCCGCCGCACCCGATACTCAATTTCGCGATGACCGACCCTTCGATCTATGTGACCGTCGAAGGCTCGGTTACGCCGGGAACGGCGCCCTCCAGGAAAGCCATCGATCCAGGATCCTTCCTCGGGAGTGGCAAGACCAGATGGATCGATCTGCCCCAGATCAGTGGGAAAACGGCACGTCTCAAGGTCGAAAAGAAAGGGGCTATCTTCTGGGTCGTCGCCTTCGTGCCCGATGGCACCATCGTTTCCCACAAGCTTCACGTCTTCTTCCACCCCACACCGGTTCAGGTCTATCCGGATAAGCCGGGGGGAAAGCCCGTCGCCCACATCATCGCCGACGATCGAAATTATGACAGCTGGGGAAGCGACTGGAAGGATCTTGCGCAGAGATATCTCAATATAACGGCCCCGCAATTGGGGGCGGCACGGAAGTTCCCATTGCTCATTGCGATGATGCGCAACGCGGCCGCTAACCATCCGACAGCCGCCAACGATGTCTTCGCGGACCGGCCGCTCGATACGCTGTATGAAATCCTGACGGTGGTCCGTGACAAGGTGATCAATCCGCCGGCGGACGCGCCGGCGCTTCCCCTGTCGATGAATCACGTGGAGATCGGCTCGACCAGTTTCAGCTCCGGCATCGCCTACCATGCCAATTTCTACAACCGGATCTCGACCCACGGCAGCTATCTCGAGGCCATCGATCTCGACAGCACGTATATCAGGAGCGCGCACGCCGACATCTCGCCCCAAAAGGGCGGCCCGACGATCAAGAGACATACGCAGAAAGAGGGTCTGCCGAGCACGCTCACCGAGGTGCATTTTCCGCCCTCCCCCTGGGATGGGAACGCCTCCAACGCACCAACGGGCGCGGACAAAATTGCGGTGCCCCCTCCGACCGGCCACGTCCATCACCTCATCATGGACTACACATATCATGGCGCCATGAAAAACAGCCGGCTCGCGCCATAACACCTCTGCGCGGCGGCATGGCGGCCAGCGTCGGCGTGAAACGCGGATGCATCCGCATTGCACATCGGCTATGTCGAGCCGCGCTTTCGTCGAGGCCGTCGAACCCGCCTCAGTGACGCTCGAACCTCCCGCAGGCGCAACGCCCGCTTGCCTTCCGCCCGGCCCTGGCGGATATGCAGGACATGCAGTCTCCGCTCGCCTCCGCCCTCCTCGCCCGCATCCAGGCCAGACAGGCCGTGATCGGCATCATCGGCCTCGGCTATGTCGGCCTGCCACTCGCCATCGCTATCGCGCGCGCGGGCTTCAAGGTGCTCGGCTTCGACATCGATACCAGGCGGGTGGCGGCGCTGAACCAGGGCGACGGGCTGATCAAGCACATCTCCAATGCGCCGATCCGCGAAGCCATCGCCATGGGCCTGTTCTCGGCCACCGCCGATTTCGTCCGGCTCGACGAGCCGGACGCCATCCTGATCTGCGTGCCGACGCCACTGACGCGCCAGCGCGAGCCCGACATGTCCTATGTCGCCAACTCGACCGCCTCGATTGCGGCCAGGCTCCGGCGCGGCCAGCTCGTCATCCTGGAATCCTCGACCTGGCCCGGCACCACCGAGGAACTGATGAAACCGGTACTGGAGGCCGACGGCCTCGTCTCGGGCCGGGACTTCTTCCTCGCCTTCTCGCCCGAGCGCGAGGATCCGGGCAATCCCGTCTATGGCACCCAGAACATTCCCAAGGTGGTGGGCGGCGACGGCGCCGACGCGCTCGCCCTGGCAAAAACCCTCTATGACGCCTTCGTCAGCGCCACCGTGCCGGTCTCCTCCCCTGCGGCGGCGGAGGCGGTCAAGCTCACCGAGAATATCTTCCGCTCGGTGAACATCGCCCTCGTCAACGAATTGAAGGTGATCTACGACGCCATGGGCCTCGACGTCTGGGAGATCATCGAGGCCGCCAGGACCAAGCCCTTCGGCTACATGCCCTTCTATCCCGGCCCCGGGCTCGGTGGGCATTGCATTCCGATCGACCCCTTCTACCTGACCTGGAAGGCGCGGGAGTTCGACATCGCCACGCGCTTCATCGAGCTGGCCGGCCAGATCAACGCCGCCATGCCGCGCCATGTCGTCGACCGGCTGGCCGAGGCCCTCGACAAGCGCTTCAGGCGCGGGCTCAACGGTGCCCGCATCCTGCTGATCGGCATCGCCTACAAGAAGAATGTCGACGACACCAGGGAGAGCGCCTCGTTCAAGCTGATCGAGATTCTCGAGGAACGCGGCGCCGAGACCGACTTCCACGATCCCCATGCCCAGGTGATCCCGAAAACGCGCGAGCATGCCGCTCTTGCCGGCCGGCGCTCCGTGGCCCTCACGCCTGAAACGCTCGCCGGCTACGACGCCGTACTGATCGCCACCGACCATGACGACATCGACTACGCCCTCGTCGCCAGTGCGGCCCGGCTGGTGGTCGACACCCGTAATGCCTGTGCCAAGGCGGGCGCCGACATGGCGAAGGTGGTCAAGGCCTAGAGCAAAGCGCGTTCAAGCGTGAACGCTAATTTGCTCTAACTCATTGTTCTGACGCGTCTTTGCGATTCTAGGTGACTCCGTCTAATCGCAAAACGCTATAGCATCGGGAGCGATACATCCTTGCATGCGGCACCGCGTGCGGGTGGACCAAATCGACGTTCATCCGATTGCCCCATCTTGGTTCTTGACGAAGCGTCTGGCGATCTCTATAAATGAGCATGTACTCACTCAAATGAAGTTGAACCGTGGCACGGCCCCTCAGCGAAGCGAAGCGTCAGGCGATCCTGGAATCCGCCACAAGGTTGGTGGCGGCCATGGGGATCGGCGCGCCGACGGCGAAGATCGCCCAGGGCGCAGAGATCGCCGAGGGCACGCTGTTCAAATATTTCGCCAACAAGGACGAGTTGCTCAACCAGCTTTATCTGACCCTCAAGACCGAACTTGGCGGAGCCATCATGCAGGGCTTCATCCCCGATGCCAGCATCAGGGAGCGCGCCTGGCACATCTGGAGCCACTGGATCAACTGGGGCGCGAAATATCCGGTGAAACGCAAGGCCATGCGCCAGCTCGGCGTCTCCGAGCGCATCACCCCGGCCACCAGGCAGGCTGGCAGCTCGGCATTTCGTGATGTCAGTGCCGCTTTCGAACAGGCCCACGCGCTGGGTCCGCTCCGGGACCAGCCCATGGCGTTCCTGAGCGCCTCCTTCGAGGCGCTCGCAGAGACGACCCTGGAATTCACGGCGCGCGATCCGGAAAGGCGGGATGCCTACAAGCAGGCCGGCTTCCAGATCTTCTGGGGCGGCCTGGGAAGCTGACGCCACCTCGGGAAACCGAGTTCTCTTGCACGTTAGATGAGTGAGCGCACACTCTTTATTCACCAAAATGGGAAGTGAACCATGTCTAAGATCTGGCTGATCACGGGTGCCGGCCGCGGGCTGGGACGTTCGATCCTCGAGGCGGCGCTCGCCGCCGGCAACAAGGTGGTGGCGACGGCGCGCGATCCGGAACGCCTTGCCGACCTCAAGCAGCGTTACGGCGACAGCCTGCTCAATCCGGCGCTCGACGTTACCAATCCGGCCATGGCCCGGCGTGCCGTCGACGTTGCCGTCGCCGCCTATGGCCGCCTCGACGTGCTCGTCAACAATGCCGGCTTCGGCCATCTCAGTCCTTTCGAGCAGACCGAGGAGGAGGATTTCCGCGCCCAGGTCGAGACCAATTTCTTCGGCGTGGTCAATTTGATCCGGGCGGCCCTGCCGGTGATGCGCAGCCAGCGGTCCGGCCACATCATCAACATTTCCTCCGTCGGCGGGCGCGTCGCCACGCCCGGCCTCAGCGCCTATCAGGCCGCCAAATGGGCGGTGGGCGGCTTCACCGAGGTGCTGGCCCAGGAAGTCGCGCCCTTCGGCGTCAAGGTCATCGCCCTCGAGCCCGGCGGCATGCGCACGGATTGGGGCTACACCGCCCGTGACGCCGCCAGCGACATCCTGCCCGACTACGAACCCAGCGTCGGCGCGGTCCTCAACCGCATGAAGGCCTATGTCGGCAACGAAGTCGGCGACCCCGAAAAGATCGCCCGGCTTGTGGTTGATCTCTCCACCCGTGAGACGCTGCCGGCCCACCTGCTCCTCGGCAGCGATGCCCTTCACGTCTTCCGCCAGGCGGAGGCGGCCAGGCAGAAGGCGGCGGCCGAATGGGCCGAGGTCAGCGCCTCCACCGATTTCGACGGCGCCGAACTCCCGGCCTTGCTGAGGGCCTAGCCATCATGAGCGGTGCCGATAGACCCTGGACCACTCGCGACATGCCGCCCCAGCGGGGGCGGCGTGTCCTGATCACCGGCGCGGCCGGCGGTCTGGGCTATGAGACGGCGCTGGCGCATTGCCGACTCTATTCGCAGCGACATCGCCCGAGGCCAGGCCATCGGGCTATTACGGGCCGCAGGCCATGTTCGAACTCAAGGGGCCGGTCGGGGACGCCAGGGTCGGCGAAAAGGCCCGCGATCCCGCCCTCGCAGCCCGCCTCTGGGGCATCTCCGAAGAACTGACAGGTGTGACATGGCCGAACCATCAGCCGAGCTTCGTTTGACCGATCCCGGCACGTCCTGTGCCGATTTCTCCCGCTTCTTGCGGGCCTGGGTGACCAACCCGCTGCGCGTGGCCGCGGTGGCGCCCTCCAGCGGCGCGCTCGCCCGGGTGATGACTCACGAGATCTCGCCGGCACTCGGTCCCGTGCTGGAACTCGGACCCGGCACCGGCGTCTTCACCCGGGCCCTGCTGGCGCGCGGCATCGCCGAAAGCGACCTGACCTTGATCGAGTTCAGCGCCGACTTTGCCCGCATGCTGGAAAGCCGCTTTCCGCGGGCCCGCATCCTGTCGATGGATGCCGCCCGTCTCGCCCGGCACGAGCTCTATGAGGGCAGCCCCGTCGGAGCCGTGGTCAGCGGCCTGCCGCTGCTGTCGATGCCGCCGGACAAGGTCGCCGACATCGTGGCGGGCGCCTTCCACTATCTGCGCCCGGACGGCGCCTTCTACCAGTTCACCTATGGGCCGCGCTGCCCCGTCCCCCGCGCCATTCTCTCCGGCCTCGGCCTCCAGGCGGCGCGCATCGGCGGCACTTTCTGGAACCTACCGCCCGCCGCGGTCTACCGGATCAGCCGGGTTCGCCAGAGCGGCTGATGCCGCGTCGCGAGAAAGCCGGCTGACGAAATATCGGCGGCCGGCGGCCGGTCCCGCCCGGGATCACCGCTGTCCGCAGGCCGCCGGCGAAGTGTTTAGACGGGATCGTCGAGAAGAGTTTGTTTGCCTGGCGCGCTCAACGGGCCATAGCGTCCTTTTGAAATCGCGGACGATATTCGACCCGACGTGATCGACTATCGTCCTAGAGTGTTTTGCGATTAGACGGGGTCACCTAGAATCGCAAAGACGCGTCAGAACAATGAGTTAGAGCAAATAAGCGTTCACGCTTGAACGCGTTTTGCTCTAGGCCAAGCGCCGATAGAGAAAATAGCGCCCGGCGGGCACGCCAGGCGGCAGGTCGAGATGCCGGAGCGCGGAATGCTGCAAGGGAAGCCCGCTGGCCACGATGCCGCCGGGCTGCAGCAGGTCGGCCGCCAGGGACGGCAGCCAGAGCACCGTCTCCGCATCGACTTCCGCATAATTGGTCTCGATGTCGGCATGCACCAGCGCGGCGCCGATGCCGGCAAAGCGTGCGGCGGTTTCCCGGATTTCGCCGAGCACGAGGTCTTCCTCAGGGGGGATCGAGCTCTTATGCGCCCCGAGAACCCGGTCGAAGGCGACGATGCGGCGGCCCGGCAGCCTCTCGCGCAGATGATCGAAGGTCCGCCCATTGCCGAGCCCCAGTTCGAGCACCGGGCCGGGCAGGCCGGCGATCAGGCTGCAGACATGGTCGAGCACGTCGCGTTGGGCGCTGACCCGGCGGATGAAGCTGTCGAGACGGCTCACGAGCCCTGCCCCGCCAGCGCCGGTGCCGGCGCGGCGGCCGCGTGTGGTCCGGCCAGCACCGCGTCGAACTTGCCGGCCAGCACCGCAATGCCGGCCTCGAAGGAGAAGGCTTCGCGCACCCGCCGATAGGCGCCCGCTCCCAGGCGCTGGCGCAAGGCGGGATCCGTGGCCAGGGTCCACAGCCCTCCGGCAAGGGCCGCCGGATCGCTCGGCGGCACCAGCAGCCCCTCCTCGCCTTCGCGCACGAATTCCGGCACGCCGGCAAAGCGCGTGGAAAGGATGGGCAGGGCCTGCGTCGACGCTTCCATGATCACATTGGGCAGCCCGTCACGGTCGCCGCCTTCGCCTTCCTTGCAGGGCAGCACGAACAGGTCGGCCGCGCGCAGCGCTTCGATCACCTCGCCTTGGGCCAGCGCCCCCCGCCAGGCGATGCGATCGGCCAGGCCCAGTCGCTCGGCCTGGGCCTGCAGCGCCTTGCGCAACTCGCCCCCGCCGATATGGGTGAGGCGCCAGGAGAGGCTCGGGGGCAGCTGCGCCAGGGCCGTGAGCAGATCGTCGAAGCCCTTCTTGGCCACGGCGCGCCCCACGGTGACGAATTCGACCGGCGCTTCGGCGGTGCTGCCGTCGCGCCACGGCCGTTCGGCCGGCGGCGCGGGAAAGCGGCCGAGATCGAGGCCGTGGTAAACGAGGCTGACCCGATCGGGATCATCCGCCGGCGCTAGGCGCTGCAGGGCCTCGACCCCGTCGCGCGTGCAGGTGACCCCCCATTGGCTGTCGGCGATCTTTTCGCGCTTCTCCCAATCGGTGGTGGTCCAGATGTCCTTGGCGTGCGCGGAGAAGCTGAAGGTCCGCCCTGTGAGCAAGGCGGCATAGCGTGCCACCGAGGCCGGCGTATGCAGGAAATGCACATGGATGTGACGAATGGCCGGATCGAGCTCACGCGCCATCACCAGGGCCTGGCCGAGGCGACGGCCGCGGCTGGCGCTGAAATCGCGCCGGAGATCGCGCAGGAACAGTCTGATCAGCTTGAACAGCCCGGGGCGCCTGCAGGCGCTGAGCGCCCCCGCCAGCACCCGCAGCGGGGCCTGATGCAGATATTCGGGCAGATAGACCGGCCGCGCCTTGATCTGCCGGTTCAGCATGTGCACGGCCCCGTCGGTCGGCTGGCGCAGCGACCAGATCTCGAAGGCAAAGCCCGCCTGTTCCAGCGCCAGGATCTCCTGGGCGATAAAGGTCTCGGACAGGCGGGGATAGCCCTTGACGACGATGGCGATGGGAGATCGGGTGGAAGGCATCAAGATCCGTTGGAGAGAAGCTGGGTCGGGGGACAACCCGTGTCGAAGGGATTTTCCGGGTGCGCGGGCATCCTGCCCGTTCTCCCTATCCTGCAAAAGCCGAGCATCCAAGAGAACGGGCATCGCAACATGCAAGCATGTTGCTGTGATGCCCGCGCACCCGGAGAAAGGTCAGCTCCCGGCAACACGCCCCAGTGGAACCGCGCCCAGCTTGGCCTCGAACCAGGGCGTGGCCAATTGCTCGATACGATCGAGGCCGTCGAGCAGATGGGGCAGGAAGGCCTTGGACGGCAGGGGCTGGTTGGGCAGGTTGCGGATCGCCTGCGCCATCTCCAGCGGATCGCGGCGGGCGCCGGGATTGAGGTTGTTGCCGTCGAGCATGGAGACCAGCCCGAGGCGGGTGGCGTGCTCGGCCCGGATCGACTGCTCGCGCCGGGGCGTGGTGCGCGGCACGATCAGCGCCCGTTTGTCGAGCGAAAGGATCTCGCAGAAAGTGTTGTAGCCGCCCATGGAGACGATGCCCTGTGCCTTCACCATCAGATGCTCGATCTTGGCGTCGAAGGTGATGGCGTCCACATGCGGCAGCCGGGCGATGCGCTCCATGAAGGGGCCGCGCCGGTCGCGTGCGACGAAAGGCCCGAACACCAGCAGGGCCGGCGTCGGGATGCCGGGGTCCCGCTCATAGGCGGAGAGCACCCAGTCGACCAGTTCATGCCCGTCGCCGCCGCCGCCGGTGGTGACCAGCACGAAGGGGCCCTTGGTCAGCTTGGGATAGCGGATCAATTGCGGCTGGGGCGGCAGTTCGCGGCGCAGGAAGCCGGTATAGACGATGCGCCGGCGGACATGGTCGGGCAAATCGAGCCCGGCCAGCGGCTCGTAGATCTCGCTCAGGCCGTAGACCCAGATGTCGTCGTAATAGCGCACGAGCGCGTCGACGGCGCCCTTGCGCTCCCATTCGGGCGCCAGCACCGAGGGTTCGTCCATCACGTCGCGCACACCGAGCACGATGCGCGCCCCGGCCCGGCGCAGTTCCTCGAGCGACGGCAGCAACTCGCCGCGGAAACCCGTCGGCTCCTTGTCGACGATCACCAGATCCGGCTTCAGCGTGCGCGCCGTCTGCAGGATGATGCCCTCGCGCATCGCCACCGCTTCGTCGAGCGTGAGATTGAGGCTGAGAGTGGTGTAGTTGCCGTCGGCATGTTTGACCACGCCCGGCACGCGCACGTAATCGACCCCATCGCCGAATTCGAAGCTGCCGATCACCGGCGAGCCGGAGATGATGATGATCGAGGCGTCCGGATGGCGTTCGACCAGGCGGTTGGCAATGGCGCGCGAACGCCTGAGATGGCCGAGGCCGAACGTATCATGGCTGTAGATCATCACGCGCGGGCCGCCGGAGCTGCGTTGCGCGCGTCGGGATAGTCCCGGCCCGGGCTGATGCAACATGACGACTAGCCCCCCGAGCCTGTGCTGGATGCTCTACGCATGAATACCGAATTCAGTTCTGATCGATGCGGCCGACTGGCGGCCGAAACCAAGCGTAGCAGCCGGAGGCCGATACCACTCTGGGTTCATCATAAACATACCGTGCCACAGCGACAACGGGCGATGACGGCTTTCCTAGCGCCGCCGAAGCCGCGCCGCAATGCCGACAAGCCACGTCATTTTCACGCTGCTCTATCGCGGCGTGGACATTGATTCTAGGCACGATTTCGTGACAGGCTTTTGTCGATCCGGCCGCTCGCCTCGTTGACGGACGGCCTGCAAGCTCTTAACTGCACGACACTGGAAACAGGTGTCACCCGTTGGACCCTAGCCTTTTTCGATATGTCTGGCGGCATTCGCGAGGCGAGCAGATCTTTCTGCTGCTGGTGATTCTTGCGTCGCTGCCCTTCTATTGGATATCGCTGGAAGTTCCCAAGCACATCGTCAACCAGGCGATCCAGGGCGGCGCCTTCGAGGGCGGCAAGCAGACGGCGCGCCTGTTCGAGATGTCGCTCTCCCTGCCCGATTTCCTCGGCGGCGCCACCTGGCGAATCTACGAGGGCATCGAACTCACGCGGGTCCCCTTCCTGTTCGCCCTCAGCCTGTGGTTCCTGGTGCTGGTGCTGATCAACGGCGCCTTCAAATATGTCATCAACATCCGCAAGGGCATATTGGGCGAGCGCATGCTGCGGCGGCTGCGCTTCGATCTGTTCTCGATCCTGATGCGCTTCCGGCCCGAGGACATCGCGCCGCTGAAGCCGGCCGAGGTGGCGGGGATGATCAAGGACGAGGTCGATCCGATCGGCGGCTTCATCGGCGACGCCTTCATCCAGCCGATCTTCCTGGTCACGCAGGCCGGCACCGCCCTGCTCTTCATCATGATGCAGAGCCCGAGCCTGGGCCTGGCCGCCCTCGTGGTGGTGCTGGCCCAGGCGATCATCATCCCGATCCTGCGGCGCGAACAGATCCGCCTTGGCCGCGAACGCCAGTTGGCGTCACGCCAGCTCGCGGGGCGAATCGGCGAGGCGATCGAGACGGCACCCGCCCTGCACACTTTCGGCGCAACGCGCTATGTCGAGGCCGAGATCGGCGACCGGCTCGGTGGCCTCTACAGGATCCGCGCCGACCTGTTCCGCCGCAAATTCGCGGTCAAGTTCCTCAACAATCTCCTGGCCCAGCTCACGCCCTTCATCTTCTATGCCGCGGGCGGCTATTTCGCCTTGATCGGCACCGTGAGCATCGGTTCCCTGGTCGCCGTGATCAACGCCTACAAGGACCTCCCGGCGCCCATCAACGACCTCATCACCTGGGACCAGCAGCGCCAGGACGTGCAGGTCAAATATGAGCAGGTCTCGGCGCAATTCTCACCGGAGCGCCTGCTGCCGCCCGCCAACGGCAAGACCGCGGCGATTCCGCCCGCCGATACGCCGATCCAGCTCACCTCGGTGAGCGTGCAGGATGCCCGCGGCGTCTCGCTGCTCGACCGGCTCTCCCTCACCTTGGAACGGCCGAGCCATATCGCACTGGTCGGACCGGCAGGAGCCGGCCGCGACATCCTGGCCCGCATTCTCGGGCGCCAGTTCCTGGCCTTCCAGGGCAGCGTGAAGATCGGCGAAGCCGAGATTTCCTCCTTCTCCGACCTCGAACTCAGCCAGATTCTGTCCTTCGTCGGCCCCGATCCCCTGCTCTCGCCCGGCTCCATCCGCGACAACATCCTGTTCGCCGCCCAGCGCCGCCCGCCCTCCCTCGGCGACATCTCGGTGCTGGTGTCCGACAATGCGCAGTACAAGGCCTTCCTGGAAGCGCGGCGCTCCGGCAATCCGCTGGTCTCCGCCGATGCCGACTGGACAGACTACCAGGCGCTCGGCGTAGCCGGCCCCCAGGAGGTCGACGAGGCGATTCGCAGGGCGCTCGACGCTGCCGGCGCCTTCGCGGACATCAACCGCTTCGGCGTGCGCGGCCGCTTCGACGACAGCCATAGCGACGCCTTCCTCGAGCGTTTCGTGCGGGCACGCCAGGTCGTCCGCGAGCGCCTGGCGAACAAGGGCATGTCCCACCTGGTCGATCCCTTCGACCCGCAGCTCTACAATGCCGGCGCATCGGTCGGCGAAAACCTGCTCTTCGGCGTGCCAAAGGGCAAGAGACTGCATATGGACAGCCTGCAGCGCGACAGTTTCATGCGCTCCATCCTCGAGGCCGAAGCCCTGCTGGAGCCCCTGATCGATTTCGGCCTGCGCGTGGCGGAGATGGCGGTGGAGACCTTCGCCGGCCTGCCGCCCGAACATCCCGTGTTTGAGCGCTATTCGGCGATTCGCCCCGAAGACCTGCCGCGCTTCCAGGAAATCGTCGATTCCGTGCATGCGCGCGGCACCACGCGGGCGCTCTCGTCCTCGGCCCGCACGCGGCTGCTCGGCGCGGGCCTTGCCTATATCGAACCGCGCCATCGCCTGGGCCTGGTGACCGAGGCCTTCACGGCACGGGTGCTCAGGGCGCGGCACAGCTTCCGGAGCCATCTGCCCTCGCATTACAGCGACGAGATCGAGTTCTATGATCCCGCCCGCTACATGCGCGCGGCGCCGGTGGGCGACAACATCCTGTTTGGACGCATCAGCTACGGCATCGCCAACGCCCCGGAACGCGTCTATGCGCTGGCGCGCAGCGTCGTCGAGGAACTCGGCCTCGACAAGGACATCTTCGCCCTCGGGCTGAATTTCGAAGTCGGCAAGAATGGCTGGCAGCTGCAGCCGGCCCAGCGCGCCCGCATCGCCATCGCCAGGGCGCTGGTCGCCAATCCCCAGATTCTGGTGATGGAGAATGCGCTTCTGGCTTTTTCCAGCTCCGAAGCCGAGGAACTTCTGCACGGCGTGCGCAACGCCATGCAGGGCCGCACCCTGATTGCAACTCTGGCGAGCAGCACCCAGGCCGAGGGATTCGACCGGGTCATCGAATTCGAGGGACCAAGAATCGTCACTCGCGATATTGTTACTCTTGCGCAGAGCGCCTAAATGATGCTTGGATTGCATCTGGATTTTGCCTCGATTGCTCAACGAGGGGTTGCTAAAGCGTTTTGCGATATGAGGGAGTCACCTCGAATCGCAAAGACGCGTCGGAACAAGGAGCTAGAGCAAACGGGCGTTCACACCTGGACGCGCTTTGCTCCAGGGTTGAGCGGGGAGAGGGACCTTGGATCTCGATCTGGAAGTCAAAACCATTAGGAACGCGCCGATCTTCACGGGCATAGATCCGTGCAAGATGCGGCTGCTCGCCTGCATGAGCGAGCAGTTGACCTTCGAGAAGGGCGACTATCTCTTCAAGGTCGGGGAGATTCCCGATGCCGCCTACGTCATCCTCAAGGGCGACGTCGAACTTCTCGGCCAGAACGGCGAGAATCTCATTTCCATCGGCACCGAAGGGCCGGGCGCCATGATCGGCGAAGTGGCGGTGCTTTGCGATGCACGCCGCTTCACCTCGGCGCGGGCCCATACCGACATTTCGGTGATGCGCATCAACAAGGACTGCCTGCTGCGCATGATGCAGGATAATCCGCAATTCTCGATGTCGATCGCCAAGGAACTGGCGCGCCGCGTCATGCAGATCGCCACGCAGGACGCGAACATCCTGACGCATTGAGGTCGTTCGCACAGCTGCCGGCTCGCGCCCCGGACCCGCTGCGCGAGCAACGGGCTTGGTCATACCGCCCAATCAAGACGGCTCGGGCTATCGGGTACTGCGTCCGAGGCCGCACTCACAAGGAAGTCCGGCGATCGGCTTACGCCCCGCTTTCGTCATCCCTTCGGTTGATTTGCAGACCGGATAACCGCCATTCGCAAAATGGCCGAGGCTACCCGGTCTGTACCGATCCTCTCGCTAAGCGGCTAATTGCTGCGGGACGAGGTGAGGTTTGCGCCGATCCACGCCGTCACATCGGTGACGGGGATGGCATTCCTCTGATTGAACGTCCCGGCCTTGTCCCAAGCGACTCCGCGCCCTTGGGCAAACGCTGCACGATACTTGCGCATCATGTTCTGGGGGGCGCGTGCCAGCTCTTCCATCAGGAAAGGTTCGGTCCATTCCGATCTGCTGAAGGGACGACCAAGGGCGGCTTCCAGCTTGTCTGCGACTTCACCGTAGGTAATGGTATCACCCGCCAGAAATACGATCTCATTTCGGATGGTCGGTTCAAAGAACACAATCTCGGCGGTTAACACCCCGATGTCATCCGGCGTCGTCAGCGTCACGGCAGTGTCGAGGCTGCCAAGGGCATGAACCGCGCTGTTGTTCAGATCGACAACGCCGAACTCCGGTTCGAATAAATAGCTCATGAACATGCCGGTCGAAATGATGACCCACTCAGTCTTGCTCTGTGAGCGCAGCAGTTCGCGTACGTCGAGCTGCGCGTCGAAGATATCCTGCGGTCCGCCACGACCGATCGCTTCGAAATCGACGCCGAACTGCCACGGAAAATAGCGTGGAACACCGGACCGCAACGCGGCCTCGGCCAGTTTCATAGGCGTGTCGATCCCGGCGGCATAGCCGGTGCATCCGATCACGGTGTCATATTGCTGGAAAACCGACGCAAGCTCGTCGACCGAGCTCTTCACTAGATCGCCTACGACGATCTCTATCCCGAGGTCGCGGATCTCGCTGATATCGCGCCTCTTGGTCGGCTCGTCGGACGCGACGGCGCTGGCGCGTAACAGCACGCTAATCCGGGCTCCCTCCACGTTCTTTGCACGACGCGCCAGGTTGCGCAGTACCGGCATGCCAAGTTCGCCGGCACCCAGCACGAGAATGTTCCGTGACTTCACTGCGGAGACTACATCGTTCATAGTTCTGACCTATTCAAGATTGGTTGCCGCCCTGATCTGGCAATCCATAGACAGGCGCGAAAGAAGGCACATGCGTGATACTGGGGGCAGATCGCTAAACCGGGACGACGTTCTCAGATACTCCCAGACGGTCTGCGACGGTCTTCGGGACGACGACGACGGGTTGCGGCGAGAGGTGCTGGCTCATGCTGGCAATCGCTGGTCGCTCGGTGTCATCCACGCCCTCGGCGTGTACGGCCAGCTACGTCATGCGGAGATCGGCCGGCGCATGCACGGTATTACCCAGCGGATGCTGACGCGCACCCTTCGCCTATTGGAGCGTGACGGATTGGTGATCCGCCATGACTTCGAGGAGGTGCCCCCTCACGTCGAGTATCGGCTGTCCGACTCCGGCTTGGAGCTACTTGTCCGGATGGTTCCTCTATGGACCTGGATCGTCGAAAATGCGGACAGCTTCCGGGCGGCAAGGGAGGCATTTGATACAAACCACCTTAGTGAAGCGTCATAGCCGACGCGAAGTGGGTCCGCTTGCGCAGGTCACCGCGCCCGAAGCGGACAGTCCGACAACCGCCACTTCCGGTCATTGTTCGGCCGATTGGCCTTGATCCAAGGGGTCCGCGGCGGCGAGCTTCCTGCCCAAGACCTCGCGCGGGATACGACAGTCGAGGCACTTGCGGGGCGTGTCGTTGAGCCGATCTGCCTGCTTTGCAGCTGACGCTTGCAGAGCGCTGAGATGTCGGTGTCGAAGGGCAGAATGCGCCGAATCCGCCCGTTGGTGTTTTCGACGTTGCCCTTCTGCCCAGGCGCCGAGGGCCGGCAGAAATATGGGACGAAGTCGCGTCGAAACAAAGAGCTAGAGTAAAGCTGCGTTTTCGCTAAAACGGGCTTTGCTGCAAAGCCCGCATGGGCTCCCGATTTGATAAACGCCGCATCCCGGCACCCATCTTCACGAGTTCGACCGCATGAGCGACACCGAGAGCGCACCCGGGCAAATCGAATGGCGATTGCCGCGGGAGCGCGAATTGCGGCTATGGGCCGGCGTCGTGCTGTTCGCCTTCGTGACCACCCATCTGCTCAATCACGCCCTCGGCGTGTTCGGCGTGGCGACCATGGAGGCCGTGCAGCGCTGGCGCATCTGGGCCTGGCAATCCTATGGCGGCACCGCGCTCCTCTATGGAGCGCTGCTCACCCATGCGACACTCGCGCTCAAGCGCCTGACCACCCGGCGCATTTCGCGCATGCCGCTCGAGGAGCTGGTGCAGATCGCGCTCGGCCTGGCCATTCCCTATTTCCTGATCTCCCATGTAATGGGCACCCGCATCACCTCGCTCTATGGCTACAGCGAAAGCTATGGCGAGGTGCTCGCGCGGATCTGGCAGGGCGGGCCAGCCAAGCAGATCCTGCTGCTGCTCTGTGCCTGGACGCATGGCTGCATCGGCATCGGACAGGTGCTGCGCAGCCGCTCCTTCTATGCACGCTGGCGCGATTTGCTGATTCTGGGGACGGGCATGCTGCCTACGCTCGCTCTGGCGGGCTTCTTCTCCGCCAGCCGCGAGCTCGAGGCGGCCGGACGCACGCCTTCGCCCATCGCGGCCGACCACACCATGGCCCTGCTCGTCGCCGGCCAATGGCTGCTGCTCGGCCTGGCCGCCGTCATCGCCTTCGTGGCGCTGGTGATGATTCTCAGGGTGTTGCTGCGGCTGCGTTCCGGCACCGTCGCCATCCGCTATGTCGGCCACGGCACCTTCAAGATCCCGCGCGGCACCACCGTGCTCGAAGCCAGCCGCGCCAACGCCATCCCCCACCCCGCCCAGTGCGGCGGGCGCGGGCGCTGCTCGACCTGCCGGGTGGCCGTCACTTCGGATGCGAGCGCGCTGCCCTCCCCGAGCAAGGCCGAGCGCACCATGCTGGAGCGAATCTCGGCGCCCGCCAATGTCCGCCTCGCCTGCCAGCTTCGTCCCGATCACGACATCTCCGTGCAGATCCTGCTGCCGATCGTGCCGACGGGCATGCGCGGGCGCAGCGGCGACGATCTCTATCGCTGGGGCGCCGAACGCGAGATCACGGCGCTCTTCGTCGACATCCGCGCCTTCAATGCGATGACGAGGCTGCAGATTCCCTACGACATCGTGTTGTTGATGAACCGCTTCGTGCAGGAAATGACCCAGGCTGCCGAGGCCCATGGCGGGCGGGTCGACGCTTTCGCGGCTGATGGGCTGATCGCGATTTTCGGCCTGGGCGACGAGCCCTCCCGCGGCGCCGCCGATGCCATCAGGGCCGCCAGGGGCATGCTCAAGAGCGTGGAAGGCCTCAATACCGAATTCGGCGCGGCGCTCTCGATCCCCCTCAGGGTGGGCATCGGCATTCATTCCGGCCCCGCCATCATCGCCCGTGTCGGCGACAGCGAACGCGGCATGCGCCTCGTCGCGCTGGGCGACACCGTCACCATCGCCGGCCGGCTGGAGGCCGCCACCAAGGATTACCTCACCGACTGCCTGATCTCGGAAGAGGCGATGCAGCGTTCGGGCATGTCGCTGCGGCGCCAGAACGGCAAGCATCTGCACATCGTCGGCCGCGACAAGCCGATCACGCTCTACACCCTGGAGGAAACGCCCGTGCCGGCGGAGTGAGGCGGGACTGCAGACGCCATGGGAGACGGGTCTTCGGAGCCGTCCGGCACGGCGCCTTCTGCCGGGTCGGCCATCACTCGAATTTGAGCGCCGCCTGTCGCACTCCCGCCAAATCTGCGCTACACACGGGCTCAAGCCACCGGCCTTGACCCGGTGCGCCGACAGGAGAAAACCGTGCTTGACCTGACTGCGATTGGAACCAAATCCGCCGCCCCCAAACTGCTGCACCGCGTGCGCGACAGGGTGACGGACCAGATCCAGAAATCGCCCTTGGCGCGCAAGGCGTTCACCTACGCCGCCAGCCGCATTCCGCTTCGATATTTCAAGAAATTGCCGACGATCATCGTCGTCGACGTCACCAATTCGTGCAATCTGCGCTGTCCCGTCTGCCCGGTCACCTTCGCCATGACCCGTCCGCGCGGCCTGATGAAAATGGAAATCTTCCGGCAGATCGTCGACGATTTCGTCGACGAGAAGCAAAAGCCGGCGATGTATTTCAACTTCTCCGGCGAGCCGACCATGAACAAGGCGCTGCCCGAGATGATCGCCTACGCCAATGAGCGCGGGCACGACACCTTCGTCTCGACCAACGCCACCAAGCTCTCGTCCGAACTGATCGAGAAGATGCTCCAGGCCGGGCTCGGCCGCATCAATCTGTGCATCGACGGCTTCGATGCCGAGGCGCAGGAATCCTATCGCGTCGGTTCGAAATTCGAACAGGTGAAGGCCAATATCGAGAACTTCCTCGCGATCAAGCAGCGCCTCGGCAACACCAAGACGGTGACCGTGCTGCAGACCCTGCTGACCTCCTATTCGGAAAAGCAGATCGACGCGATGGTCGAATGGGCCGACAATATCGGCTTCGACCAGGTGCGCTTCAAGACCTTCAGCCTCGGCTCCTATACCGACGACGACCAGCAGACGAAATATGGTCACCTCGTACCGAAGAATCACGATCTTCAGCGCCATCAGAACGAAAAGATCAGCCTGCTCTGCGACGTGCCGCTCTACCAGACCGTGGTCTTCTGGGAGGGGGACCTGGGCCTGTGCTGCATCGACTATGACCGCATGATCAAGCTGCCCAATGTCGACAAGGTCGGCTTCAAGCAAGCCTATCTGTCGGACGAGGCCGCCAAGGCCCGGCGCCACGGCTACACTAAACAGTTCGACATCTGCCAGAGCTGTTCCTACTCCAATGCCGACAATATGGGCTTCAAGATCAAGCTCAACAAATTGCGCCGGCAGAGGGCCGCCGAACTGCAAAGCAAAGCGGCGTGAACGCCCGGGTGCGCAATGTCGCCGGCGCGAGCTTTGCCGTCGCCGACGACAAGGACGGTTTCTGGGACAAGGCGGAGAGCGGCGCCTGGGAGCCGGAGACGCTGGCGAGCGTGCATGCCCTCGCCGGTCCCGGCACGCTGTTCATCGATATCGGCGGCTGGATCGGACCGATCACCCTGACGGCAGCCGCCCTCGGCGCCGAGGTTCTCGCCTTCGAACCCGATCCGCGCGCCTTCGAGCTCATCAGTGCCAATGTCGCCGCCAATCCGGCCCTGGCACCACGCATCCGCCTTCACCATGCCGCGGTGTCGCCGACCCCGGGGCGTGTCAGGCTGGGCTCGCCCAAGAAGCCCGGCGACAGCATGGGCAGCATCCTGGCCGCCGACAGCGGCGTCGCGTTGTGGGAGGCGCAGGCCATCCTGCCGGCCGAGATCGCCGCGATGGCGGGGGACGCCGGGCGCATCGTGCTCAAGATGGACGTGGAAGGGGCCGAGTATCAGCTCCTGCCGCACCTGGCCCCTCTCCTCGGCCCGCGCACCGCGGCGGCGCTGATCGCCTTCCACCCCCGCCTGCTCGCCAAGGCCGGCCGCTCGGCGGCGGAGATCGAAGCCCTGACGGCGACGGCCCGGTCGGCGCTTGCCGACTACACGCTGCGCAACCTCGATTGCGAGGAACAGCCAATATCCCGGCAGGCGAATTCGACCGTGCTGGCCACGCGAAAATAGCGATTTGCCGACACAGAGCCATTGACCGGCCCTCCTGGCTGTGTCGTGAATTGGCTGACCTTCGGCGAGGAACGCAGACCCATGCGCGCCAGCCGGCGGCAATTGGCGCAAAGCGTGTTCATGACCGAATGCCCTTTGCCCTCACTCTTTGTTTCGATGCGTCCTTGCGATTCTCGCCGCAACCGGCAAATCGCAGAACGCTTGGGGGGCGTTCGTGTTGAGACTGCCTGGCGCCTTGCGTTGGCTCTTCCTGGTTTTCGCCCTGGCCAGTTCGCCGTGCCGGGCACAGGGAACGCCTACGCCGCCCGCCGCTGCCCCGCCCCCTGCCGCCATGAGCCAGCAGCAGATGGATACGATGGTGGAAGCCATCAGCCAGTCCGTCATGAAAAAGCTGCAGGCGCAGGGTGCCCAGGGCGCCCAACCCGCACCGCCCAGCCCCGACAGCAGCGGCATGCAGATGGCGAGTGCCCAGCAGACAGAAATGTTCATGCATGTCGGCAGCCTCGTCACCGGCCTGCCGGCTCTGTGGGCCGAATTCGGCAAGCTGGCCGCCAGGCTCGATGCCGATTTCAACAATGGCAGGGGCCTCGGCCGCTATTTCCTGCTGCTGATCGGCGCGCTGGCTGCGGCCCTCGCGGCAGAATGGGTGGTCAGGTGGCTGCTTGCGCCTCTGCGGCGGCGCCTGGTGACCCGGATGCACGGGCTGCATGGCATCCGGGCCCTGCTCGGTCTCGGAGCCCTGGAACTGCCACCCCTGATCGCGCTGTGGATCGTCGGCAATGCCAGCGAGGCCGCCCGCTTCATGGGTGATCTGCCGCAGACCCGCTTCTCCATCGCCATGCTCAAGACCATGCTGATCTGGCGCCTGCTCCAGGCGGTGTTCCGTTTCACCCTGCAGCCCCGCCTGCCCGAGGCCCGTCTGCCCGATCTCGGGGATGCCGATGCGCGGGCCATCTATCGCGGCGCCTCCTTCGCGATCCTGCTGCTCTTGTTCAACGCTGTGCTGGCCGATGTGCTGCGCGCGCTGCAATCCCCGCCTCTGGCCGTCGGAACCGCCCAGCTCTACGGTGCCGTGATCATGATGCTGGGCATGACGGCCGTCTGCATCCGCCTGAACGGTCCGATCGGCCGCTGGTTCATCGGCGTCGCCAATCCCGCCCATGCCAGCCCGGTCAAGACCGCGATCGCCAAGCACTGGCTTCTAGGCGCCATGCTGCTGTTCGCGCTGTTCGTCACCGCCGACATCTATGCGGCCGTGGCCGGCCAGACGCGCATCTCCGGCGCCCTGATGCTGACGCTGGCGATCCTGGTCGCCCTGCTGGTCATCGAATCCCTGGTGCACCGCATCCGCATCATGCTCCAGCACCAGTCCGACGGCGTCCATCTGATTCACCCCAGGGGCGCCGAAGCGCTGGCGCGCTGCGCCCGCTTCGGTGTCCTGATCCTGGCGATCGGAGCTCTGGGCCGCACCTGGGCCGTCGACGTCAGCGGCGTCATGGCGGGTGATGATTTCAACACGGTGGCGCGCAACCTCTTCTCCGCGGGGCTGACGGCTTTCGCCGCCTATTGCGCCTGGGAGCTGGTGCGCTACGTCACCGACCGCTATTCCGCAGGCCGCAGCGGTCCCTCCCTGCCGGGTACCGGCGAGAACGAGGACGAAGCACCGGTTTCCACCGCCTCGCGCATCGCCACCATGATGCCGGTCTTCCGCATCGGACTGGCCATCGCCATCTCCATCCTGGCCGTGCTGACCGTCCTGTCTCAGCTCGGTGTCAACGTGACGCCGCTGATCGCCGGCGCCTCGATCTTCGGTCTCGCCATCTCCTTCGGGTCGCAGACCCTGGTGAAGGACGTGGTGTCGGGCGTCTTCTTCCTCATCGACGATGCCTTCCGGGTCGGCGAATATATCGATGTCGGCAAGGCCAAGGGCACAGTCGAGGGCTTCACCCTGCGCTCGCTGCGCCTGCGCCATCAGAATGGACCGGTGCACACCATCCCCTACGGCCAGCTCGGTCAGGTCACCAATTACAGCCGCGACTGGGCGACCATCAAATTCACGCTGCGCTTCGCGCGCGAGACCGATCTGGAAAAGCTGCGCAAGGCCGTCAAGAAGATCGGCCAGGAGATGCTCGAGGACCCCGAGATGAAGGAGGAATTCCTCACCCCGCTGAAGATGCAGGGCGTGTTCGACATCACCGACAACGCCATCGTCGTCCGCTTCAAATTCACGGTCAAGCCGAACAAGCCGACCTTCATCCAGCGCGAGGCGCTCAAGCGCCTGGTCCGCATCCTCCCCGAACAGGGCATCGAGTTCTCCACCGGCACCGTGGCGGTGCGCACGCTCGACGGCGAGGGTCGCGCCGGCCTCGGTGCCGCCGTCGCCGCCAATGCGGCCCTGACCCTGCCTCCCGCCGCGACCGGATAGGCCCGTTGGGACAGAGGGGCGACGTTGCCGCCGAACCCTTCCCCAAACACCGATCTCAGTGTAGCAGACACAGACCCAGCATGTGCCGGCGGAGTCGCGATGACCTTTCTACCCGACCTCCATACACTCGCCCTCTATTCGGCAGCCTGCGTATTCCTGTTCATCACGCCCGGCCCCGACATGAGCCTGTGGCTGGCCAAGACCATCTCGGGCGGCCGGCGCGGCGGCACCGCCGCCATGCTGGGCACGCAGGCGGGCTGCCTGTTCCACACCTTCTTCGCCGCGGTCGGCCTGTCGGCCGTGCTGGCGGCCTCGGCCACCGCCTTCACCGCATTGAAGATCGTCGGCGCGCTTTATCTGCTCTGGCTCGCCTATGGCGCCATCCGTTCTGGCTCGGCCCTGAACCTGCGCGACGAGGCCAGGTCGGAGGCGGGTTTCTGGCCCACTTTCATGGTCGGCCTCGGCATCAACCTCACCAATCCCAAGGTGGTCCTGTTCTTCCTCACCTTCCTGCCGCAATTCGTCGACGCCGCCGACCCGCATGCCTCCCAAAAACTTTTCTTTCTGGGACTCTATTTCATTGCCATCAATCTGCCGTTTGCGTTTCTATTGATTCTCGGGGCTGAGAAAGTGGTGTCGTGGCTGAAGGCCCGCCCGCGGGTCTTGCGCGGCATCGATTTCACCTTCGCCGGTGTCTTCGGGCTTTTCGCCTTCAAGATTCTGACCACGCAGACCCGCTGAAGGGGCTTCGCCTGAAGCGGTTTCGGATTTGACCGAATCGGTTCAAGTCTCGAAATCGCAGTGAATCGGAGAGTTGGAGTAAAATCGTTTCCGTTGAAGACACGCTTTGCTCTGGGGAGTTGTTGCTTGCCGTCGTTTCTGCGCCGGACCCTGCTGGGCCTGGCAATTATCGCCGCCCTGATCGGATCGGCCGTCGCGGCCGAGGCTGCCTGCGAGGACACGACCTCGAAGGGGCGCAGCTACATCGTGTGCCGCTTCGATCTGTCGAACGACAGCCTCGCCCTCTATTGGCGCGGCGCCGACGGTACGCCGCTCGGCAGCCCCAGCCGGCTTGCCCAGGAACTGGGCGCCCAAGGCAAGAAGCTGATCTTCGCCATGAATGCCGGCATGTATGACAAGGCGCTCGGCCCGGTCGGCCTCTATGTCGAGAATGGCCGCATCCTGCACAATGCCAATACGCGCAACGGCTTCGGCAATTTTCACCTCAAGCCGAACGGCGTGTTCTATTTCGGCGACGGCAAGGCAGGCGTGATGGAAACGAGCCGTTTTCTGAAAGCCCGCATCAATGCCCGCTTCGCCACGCAATCGGGACCGATGCTGGTGATCGACGGCCAGATTCATCCCAAGATCCAGCCGGACGGGCCGTCGGAGAAGATCCGCAATGGCGTGGGCGTGCGCGACGGCAAGATCGTGATCTTCGCCATTTCGGCCGAGCCGGTCAGTTTCCACGATTTCGCCGAGCTGTTTCGGGATCGCCTGGGCACTCAGAACGCCCTCTTCCTCGACGGTTCGATCTCCACCCTCTACGCGCCCCCCATGCCGGCCATCGGCGGCTGGACCACGCTGGGGCCGATGGTGGGTGTGACGGAAGGGCCGTAGCGTTTATTCGAGAACGATCTCGCGATAGATCTCGGCCAACGATAGTTCCGCACCGATCTCCGGCAACCCTACGATTGCCCTGGCGCCGACGAGTTCCTCCCCAGGCTGCCAAGCCTGCTCGTTACGGCGATGCACCAACACCCGAGCCTCGTCTTGCCAGAATATCAAATAGGCGGCGATATCCGGCACTGATTGATAGTCCCGCAACTTGATGAGGAAGTCCGTGGCTTTGGTCGAATCCGAAAGAACTTCGATGACAATGCGAGGTTCGCTTGCGAGCAGGTCCCTCGGACGATAGGGGCCGCAATGCACTGCCACATCCGGATAGCGAACATTGCCGTTTGGGCAGGCGATCTTGACATCGAGCGCGAGGCGACAAGGTTTACCCTGCAACTGGTTACCGAGAGCGAGTGCGATTCTCGAACGCACATAATCATGCGCCACCGTGCCGCCGGTCATCATCACGGCCTGGCCGTCTACGAGTTCGTAGCGCAGTTCCTGCTCGTTTTCCCAGGCAAGGAACTCATCCAGCGACATCGGCTGGTGCCGCACTTCAGCCATTTGCAACCTCATCGAGGGAAGCGCAACCTACCACACGAGGCTGTTAGTTTTTACACTCTTTTCCAGGCGGGCATTTTTGACTACATCAGCCGTCAAATCGACATTCTAGGAAAATCCAATGGCTCCCCGCACGCTCTACGACAAGATCTGGGACGACCACGTCGTCGAAACTTCCGCCGACGGGACGAGCCTGCTCTATATCGACCGCCACCTGGTGCATGAAGTGACGAGCCCGCAGGCTTTCGAGGGCCTGCGCGTTTCGGGCCGCCGGGTCCATTCGCCCCAGCGCACTCTGGCCGTGGTCGACCACAATGTGCCGACCTCCGACCGCTCCAAGGGCATCGACGATCCCGAAAGCGCCATGCAGGTCTCGACGCTCGCCCAGAACGCCAAGGATTTCGGCGTCGAATACTATTCCGAACTCGACAAGCGTCAGGGTATCGTCCACATCGTCGGCCCCGAGCAGGGCTTCACCTTGCCCGGCACGACCATCGTGTGCGGTGACAGCCACACCTCCACGCATGGCGCCTTCGGCGCCCTCGCCCATGGCATCGGCACGTCCGAGGTCGAGCATGTGCTCGCCACGCAGACGCTGATCCAGAAGAAAGCGAAGAACATGCGCGTCACCGTCGACGGCGTGTTGCCGGAGGGCGTGACCGCCAAGGATATCATCCTGGCCATCATCGGCGAGATCGGCACCGCGGGTGGAACCGGCCATGTGCTGGAATATGCCGGCGAAGCCGTCCGCGCCCTCTCGATGGAGGGCCGCATGACCATCTGCAACATGTCGATCGAGGGCGGCGCCCGCGCCGGCCTGATCGCGCCCGACGAGAAGACCTACGCCTATCTGAAGGATCGCCCCAAGGCGCCCAAGGGCGAGGCCTGGGACCGGGCTTTGGCCTATTGGAACACGCTGTATACCGAGGAAGGCGCGCATTTCGACCGCGAGGTGAAGCTCGACGCCGCCGCGCTGCCGCCGATCGTCACCTGGGGCACCAGCCCCGAGGACGTCGCTTCGATCACCGGTTCCGTGCCGCGCCCCGAGGATGCGCCCAACGAGCACAAGAAGTCCGCCATCGAGCGCGCCTTGGCCTATATGGGCCTGAAGGGTGGCGAACGTATCCAGGACCTCAAGCTCGATCGCGTCTTCATCGGCTCCTGCACCAATGGCCGTATCGAGGATCTCAGGGCCGTCGCCAAGGTCGTCGCCGGCCATCATGTGAATGCCAAGGTCAACGCCATGATCGTGCCGGGTTCGGGCCTGGTCAAGATGCAGGCCGAGGCCGAGGGCCTCGACAAGATCTTCCGGGCCGCCGGCTTCGACTGGCGCGAGCCGGGCTGCTCGATGTGTCTGGCCATGAACGCCGACAAACTCAAGCCGGGCGAGCGCTGCGCCTCGACCTCGAACCGCAATTTCGAGGGTCGCCAGGGCTATAAGGGACGGACCCATCTGGTCTCGCCGCAAATGGCCGCCGCTGCCGCGATCGCCGGCCATTTCGTCGATATCCGCGAATGGGAAAAGATCGCGGCCAACGCCTAAGAGGGCAGCGCCCTCGGGCGCTTTTCTCATCTGCGGGAAGAGAGTAAGGGTGAGGGGCGGCGCGACCGTGCACGAACAAGTCCCTATGCCCGAACTCTCGCCCGCCGATGCCCGCCGCCTGCCGGCCTTTGCCCCGGGCATGACCATCGGGCTGTTCGGCGGCAGCTTCAACCCGCCCCATGAGGGCCATCGCCACGCCAGCCTGGTGGCGCTGACGCGGCTTGGACTGGACCGGGTCTGGTGGCTGGTGACACCGGGCAATCCCCTCAAGGACAACCGCGCCCTTCCCTCGCTCGAACTCAGGGTAGCGGCCGCCCGCCGGCTCGCCGGCCACCCCCGCATCGAGGTGACCGGCATCGAGGCCGACATCCACACCCGCTATACCTACGACACCATCGCCTGGCTGCAGCGCCGCTGCCCGGGCGTGACCTTCGTCTGGATCATGGGGGCCGACAATCTCGCCGGCTTCCACCGCTGGCAGCAATGGCAGGCCATCGCCTCGCGGGTGGCCATCGCCGTGGTGGCCCGCCCCGGCGCCACCACCAAGGGCCCGCTCGCCAAGGCCGCTCGCGTGCTTGCCGCCTATCGCGTTCCCGAGCACCAGGCCGCGACGCTGAAATATCGCCGCCCTCCCGCCTGGACCTTCCTGCACGCGCCGCTCGACGCCAATTCCTCCACGGCGTTGCGGGCCAGCGGCCGCGGCTTGCCCATAAGGTAAAAATTAACCGCTTATTAACCATGTCGGCGCAGGCTTAATTTCATCGACGTCATTGAATCGACGCGATGGCTTGCTAATATTGTGGAGCGAGTGGAATTCGCGGAGGTCCGCGAATCAATGAGCAAGAGGGTGTGCCCCTGACCACGTTGGTGAGACGCGAAGCGGACGTGATTCCGCTTCATCCCGTGAGCCGAGCGATCCGCCCGGACGTTGAAGCTACGGTTCGCCTGATCCTCAATGGCCTCGACGACATGAAGGCCGAGGAGATTGTGGAGATCGATCTGCGCGGCAAGAGTGCAATCGCCGACGTCATGATCATCGCGACAGGCCGGGTGGCCCGGCATGTTGCCGCGATCAGCGATCGCATCGCCAAGGATCTCAAGGAAAACGGACACGGCAATCCCCGCATCGAAGGCGTCCCGGTCTGCGACTGGGTGCTGATCGACACCGGGGACGTCATTGTGCACGTGTTCCGCCCCGAGGTCCGCGCCTTCTACAATCTCGAGAAGATGTGGTCTTCGGGCCGCCCGAACGAACTGCTTCCGAGCTGATCTGAATGCGCCTGATGATCTGCGCCGTCGGCCGGCTCAAAGCCGGCCCGGAACGCGATCTCGTGGCCCGCTACGCCGAGCGGCTGAATGCGAGCGGCCGCAGCCTCGCCCTCGGCCCGCTCGACATCGTGGAAATCGACGAAAGCCGCGCCCGGCGGCCTGAGGACCGCAAGGCCGAAGAGGCCGACAAGCTGCTCGCTGCCGCCGGCCAAGCCGCCATCATTGCCCTGGACGAAACCGGCAACTCGCCCGGCAGCGAGGCCTTCGCCGCAAAAATCGCCGGCTGGCGCGATAATGGAACCCAATCACTGGCCTTCCTGATCGGCGGCGCCGACGGCCATGGCGACGCGGTCCGGTCGCGCGCGATCCTCTCGCTTTCCTTCGGCAAGATGACCTGGCCGCACCAGATCGTGCGTATCCTCCTGGCCGAGCAGCTCTATCGCGCCGCCACCATCATCGCCGGCCACCCCTATCATCGGGTGTGAAGACCGGGGCGTTTCGCAGAAAAGCAGGATTTGAGGTTCCCTACGACCCGATCGCCGCCTTGATCAGCGCCTTGGCATCCTCGCTGGCCCATTCGGCCGGGCCCGCCATGGCGCCGATGCGGCAGCCCTGCTTGTCGATCAGCACCGAAGTCGGCAGGCCCTGGCCGAGGCCTTCGTTGCGCAGGCTCTGCAGGATGCCGGTCGAGGGATCGGCGTAACGGTGCAGCTTGTCGATCTTGATCTCGTTCAGGAAGGCGTCGACCCGCTCGGGGCCCTGCGTGTCGATATTGACGGCCACCACCTCGAAATCCTTGCCACCCAGATCGGCCTGCAGCTGGTTGAGGGCCGGCATTTCCTTGCGGCAGGGCACGCACCAGGTCGCCCACAAATTGAGCAGCACGGTCTTGCCCTTGAAATCGGCCAGGGTCGTCTTGCTGCCATCCGCCTTCTGGAAGCTGATCGGCACCAGCGGCTGCGGCACCTTGGAAACGGCGAGGGCCGCCACTTCCCCCTTGGCCAGCGGGTCGACGCGGGCGGCAATCGCCGCGGAAGCAGGGCAGGACGCGCTTTCCTGATTGCCCGAGCCGCCCTTTGTCCCGTATACCGCGCCGACACCCACCACGGCTCCCGCCAGGATTGCCGCGCCGATCAGCCAGCGCCGGTTCGATCCTTGTGGTGGCTGAGCCTGCGAATGTTCCTGCCGACTATTCTCGTTCACTGAAAGCCTATCCGGATGAGCAACAAAATGTGGGGCGGCCGGTTCCAGTCGGGACCGGACGCGATCATGGAAGAGATCAACGCCTCGATCGACTTTGACAAGCGCCTGTGGGCCCAGGACATCCGCGGCTCTCTGGCGCATCTTGCCATGCTGGAGAAGCAGGGGATCGTCGCCGCCGCCGATGCCAAGGCCATCGCGGACGGTCTAGAGGTGGTCCGCGGCGAAATCGAGAGCGGATCGTTCACTTTTTCGCGCGCGCTCGAAGACATCCATATGAATGTCGAGTCGCGGCTTGCGGCCATCGCCGGGCCGGCAGCCGGCCGCCTGCATACCGCCCGCTCGCGCAACGACCAGGTCGCCACCGATTTCAAGCTGTGGGTGCGCGACACCATCGACGATCTCGACGCCCAGCTGAAAGACCTGATGACAGCGCTCGCCGAAAGGGCACTCGCCTTTTCCGGCGCGGTGATGCCGGGCTTCACCCATCTGCAATCGGCCCAGCCGGTCACTTTCGGCCATCATCTGCTCGCCTATGTCGAGATGCTCGGCCGCGACCGCGGCCGCTTCGCCGATGCGCGCAGACGCCTCAACGAATGCCCGCTCGGCGCTGCGGCGCTCGCCGGCACCTCCTTCCCGATCGACCGCCATGCCACGGCAAAGGCACTCGGCTTCGACCGTCCCACCGCCAATTCGCTCGATTCGGTCTCCGATCGCGACTTCGTGCTGGAGGCGCTCGCCGCCGCCTCGATCACCGCCATGCACCTCTCCCGCTTCGCCGAGGAGATCGTGATCTGGACAACGCCGCAATTCGCCTTTGTGGCGCTGTCGGACAAGTTCACCACCGGCTCGTCCATCATGCCGCAGAAGCGCAATCCCGATGCGGCCGAGCTGGTTCGCGGCAAGGCCGGCCGGGTCGTCGGGGCGCTGGTCGGCCTCATCACCATGATGAAGGGCCTGCCGCTCGCCTATGGCAAGGACATGCAGGAGGACAAGGAGCCGGCCTTCGACGCGCTGCAGACCCTGTCGCTGTGCACGGCGGCGATGGCCGGCATGGTCAGGGACATGGTGCCCGATCTCAAGCGCATGAAGGCTGCCGCGGGCTCGGGCTATGCCACGGCCACCGACCTCGCCGACTGGCTGGTGCGCGAGCTCAACCTGCCTTTCCGCGAGGCCCATCACGTCACCGGCCGCCTGGTCGGCATCGCCGCCGATGCCAAGCTGCCGCTGGAGAAGCTGTCGCTGGCCGAAATGCAGGCGGTGGAGCCGCGCATCCATCAGGGCCTGTTCGCCGTGCTCGGCGTGGAGAAGTCGGTCCGCAGCCGCACCTCCTATGGCGGGACGGCGCCGGCCAACGTCAAGGCCCAGGCCAGGAAGTGGCTGAAGGCGTTGGCGAAGTAGTCGGAGCGCTGCCTCTCAACAAGCCCGCATGGTGCCGAGATGTTCGCGTTCCCAAATCGAAATTCGTGCTACACAGCGTCAAACACTGGAGTTCCCCATGGCTGGTAATGCGTTCCGCATCGCGCTTGCTTTGACGCTGGTCACGACCCTCGGCCTCGCCGGTTGCGGCCGCAAGGGCAAGCTCGAGCCTCCGCCCGAGCAGCATGTCACGGATGGCGATGGCAATGGCTACAGCAAGAAAAAGGATCCGGGCTATGTGAAACCGGACCGCAAGCTGCCGATGGACTTCCTGTTGAACTGATTTCGAACCGGCCTGACCATGCATTACTTTACCTATCGCGACGGCGTGCTTCACGCCGAAGATGTCGCCCTGCCGGCGATCGCCGCCGCCGTCGGCACGCCCTTCTACTGTTATTCGGCCGCTACGCTGCGCCGGCACTACAAGGTGTTCGCCGGCGCTTTCGCCGACGTGCCCTCGCTGGTCTGCTTTGCGGTGAAGGCCAATTCCAATCTCGCCGTGCTGCGCCTGCTCGCCAAGCTCGGTGCCGGCATGGACGTGGTCTCGGAAGGTGAGCTGCGGCGCGCGCGCGCCGCCGGCGTGCCCGCCAGCAAGATCATGTTCTCGGGCGTCGGCAAGCTCGTGCGCGAGATCGACTATGCGCTCGACGAGGACATCCTGTGCTTCAACGTCGAGTCCGAGCCGGAACTGGAGCTCTTGTCGCAGCGCGCCAGCGCCAAGGGCCGGACAGCCCGGGTGTCGCTGCGCATCAATCCGGACGTCGATGCCAAGACCCACAAGAAGATCTCCACCGGCAAGTCCGAGAACAAGTTCGGCATCCCGATCGCCCAGGCCCGAGCCATCTATGACCGCGCGGCCAAGCTGCCGGGTGTCCTGGTCACCGGCGTCGACATGCATATCGGCAGCCAGATCACCGCACTGGAACCCTATGACGCCTCGATCGAGCGCCTGGTCGGGCTGGTCAGGGACCTCAGGGCCGACGGCCATGTCATCGACCATATCGATTTCGGAGGCGGCCTGGGCATTCCCTATCGCGACGACAACGAGCCGCCGCCCCACCCAGACGACTATGCCGCGGTGGTCAAGCGCTATGCCAAGGATCTCGGCGCCACTTTGGTGTTCGAGCCCGGGCGCCTGATTGCCGGCAATGCCGGCATCCTGGTGAGCGAGGTCGCCTTCGTGAAGGAAGGCGAGGGCAAGACCTTCGTCATCGTCGACGCCGGCATGAACGACCTGATCCGCCCGACGCTCTATGAAGCCTATCATGCGATCTGGCCGATCAAGGAACGCCCCCTCGGCGGCGCCATGGTGACGGCCGACGTGGTCGGCCCGGTCTGCGAGACCGGCGACTATCTCGCCCTCGACCGCGACATCCCGGTGGTGGAGCGCGGCGACCTGGTGGCGGTGATGTCCGCGGGCGCTTACGGCGCCGTGCAGTCAGGTACCTACAACACCCGCCCCCTCATCCCGGAGGTGCTGGTGGACGGCGACAAGTTCGCGGTAATCCGGCCCCGCCCGAGCTATGACGAACTGCTCGGGCTCGACAAGGTGCCGGACTGGCTGTAACCGGTGGAACAGGCGGGTTCGCGGCGCCGCGCTAAAGCATTTTGCGATTTGGCGGAATCGCCAGGAATCGTAAAGACGCGTCTAATCAAAGAGTTAGAGCAATGCCGCGTTTCCGTCTAAATGCGCTTTGCGCTAGAATGAAACGCGATGTCTTCGAATTGCGGTTTCTCTCCAACTCATTGCTTTGATGCGTTTTCTGGTCGAATAGCCGAGCGGCTTTTCGGGAAGGTGTTTTAGCGGCGGGGTGCGGGCATGGGGCAGATGAGAGGCATAAGCGTGGCCTTGCTCGGCGTATTGCTGTGCGTCGGGCCGGCGCGAGCCGCCGAGAGACAGTGGCAGGTCCGCCAATTTCCTGAAAGCGGTTCGGTGACGCTAGTCTATGACACACCCGGCGGCGGCGAAGAGCTGCTCGGCTTCTATTGCAACGAGCATGGCAAGCAGTTCTCCATCGCCTATTACGTCAGCGCCAAGCGGTTTCGGGACAATGAGAAGACAAAGATGACGCTGTCTTCCGAAGCAGGGACTCTATCCTGGCCGATGACCGCCGGCTCCAGCCAGACAGGCAATGATCTCGGCCTCTCGGCCGAAACCACGCTCACCCCGGCACTCATCTCCCTGCTCTCGGCCGGGAGCCAGCTCACCATCGCCGCCAAGGGGCGCAAGCAGCAAATCCCGCTCGCCGGCATAGAGTCGGGCCTCGCGGACCTCAAATCAGTTTGCAAATCCTGACATTCCGACCGTTGGAGACATTATGCCGGCCCCCCTCGTTCTGTCCCTGCTCGCCTCCCTGGCCCTAGCCGGCCCTGCCCTGGCGGACGCCTATAGCTGGCAGCTGCGCCAGTCGCCGGAATCGGTAGTGCTGGCCTATGAAGTGCCCGACACAGACGACCAGCCGCTCGGCCTTTTTTGTGAACCCGAGGGCAAGGCCTTCTCGATCACCTATCGGCCTGGCGCCGACAAGATCCGCAAAGGCTGGAGCGGCGTGGTCAGTTTCAGTTCCGACGGCGGACAGGTCGATGTGCCCATGCAGGCGGTCGATGACGAGCTGAGCGGGCTCACCTTGGAAGCCAAGACTGCCTTCGACCCGGATTGGACCGTCGTCCTCGGCAAGGGCCGCACCCTCAAGATCGCCTTCAGCGGCCAGAGCGAGAGGATCAAGCTGGCCGGCATCGCCAAGGGCGCCGCCGCGCTGGCCAAGGCCTGTGGCCACTGAGACCAAGCTAGAAATACCCACCTGTCATGGGGGCATAGCTTCCTGGGAGCGCGGGCGTCCTCGTTCGTTCTCGGAAGCGTACTTTAGCGGCATTGATGCTTGACCGATCAAGCACTGTCGTTGCGAGCGTAGCGAAGCAATCCAGGGCTAGTAGACGCGGTGGCCATGGCTCCTGGATTGCTTCGCTACGCTCGCAACGACCCATGGGTTAAACTCGCGGGCACGGGTATGAACCCTGGAGATGGCAAGGGCGGACGAGGATGTCCACGCTCCCAGGAAGAGCCGAGTTTCTAGAAGCTTAGTTTGAGGCAATGCCGAAGCACTTGGCCAGTCTGGCGGCTACGGCGTCATAGGTCGCCGCTTCCTTGGCCGGATAGGTCAGGCGGAAGGCGCGGATGGTCTCGATCGTGCCTTTGGCGTCCTTCTCCAGCAAGAGCTTGGCATAGAAGCTCTCACCGCCCTTCCGGCCGGAGACCACCACCCAATCCTTGGTGGCGCTGCGATAGGTGATCTTGCCGTCATCGGCGACACCGGCGACGATCGCATCGATGTCTTCTTCCGCAGCATTGTAGGAACCCCAGACCCGCAGGCTGGCGCCGGAAGGGGCCGAGAAGACGCGCCCGTCGCCATTGTCGGCCTCGGGCTGCGCCGTCATGAGATCGGCGGGGTAGCAGATGCGGTAGCCGAAACGCGCATTGGCATAGTCGCTCCAGTCCCGCGCGGCCGCCGGGCCGGTGAGAACAGCCAGGCCCATAAGCGAGACGAGCATGGCCCAGGAACCGATCAGGCGGCGCATCGGCCTCTCCCTGTCTATGAAAACACCGGCGATGTGCCGAACCCCTCGGGGCAAACGCTTTGAGGCGTTCGGCGCGTCACCGGTCATTCTCTAGGCTGCCGCCGCCCGGAGAGCTGTTCTGCAAGGAACGCACCGGCAGCGCGCCTCTATGCCGTCGCCCGGGTCAGGTCCGGGCGTGACAAGGGTCAGCTCTCAATGCCGGCGCCGGCGCCGCGCCTCTTCGCCGCCGCCGGCCTTGGGCGGGGCGACCAACGGGCCGATTTCGGCGATCACCTTGGCCGCGTCCGGGCGCTCGGCGCGGACATGGCCGTCGATGGCCTGGCGCATGGCGGCAAGATGGGCCGGCGAGGTGCCGCAGCAGCCGCCGATGATGCGGGCACCCGCGTCGATGGCAAGGCGCGCATAGTTCGCCATCAGCTCCGGCGTTCCGGAATAGTGGATATGGTCGCCATGGAACTGCGGAATGCCGGCATTGGCCTTGGCGATCACGACCGCTCCGGGATTGGCCTCGGTCATCGACAGCACGGAGACCAGCAGGTCCGAAGCGCCGACGCCGCAATTGGCGCCCACCGCAACGGGATGGGGATCGACGCCGTCGGCAACCTCCGGCATGGCCGAAGGCGGGATGCCCATCATGGTCTTGCCGGCCGTGTCGAAGCTCGCCGTCACCGTATAGGGCATGCCGGCCTTGACCGCTGCCTTGGCGGCGGCGCGCATTTCCTCGGCAGCCGACATCGTCTCGATCCAGATCACATCGACGCCGCCTTCCTTGAGCCCTTCGATCTGCTCGACGAAGATCTCCACGGCCTCGTCCTCGGTCAGCGGGCCGAGCGGCTGGAAGAGATCGCCGGTCGGGCCGACGGACCCGGCCACCACGACGGGGCGGCCCGCGCCGTCGGCGACCTCACGGGCGTTGCGCGCGGCGGCGGCATTGAGCTCCTTCACGCGCCCGTCGAGCTTGTGCAGCGCCAGCCGCCGGCGATTGCCGCCGAAGGAATTGGTGAGGATGATGTCGGCCCCGGCATCGACGAAAGACTGGTGCAGCGCGTGGATGCGGTCGGGATGGTCGAGGTTCCACATCTCCGGCGGATCGCCCGACATCAGGCCCATCTCGAACAGATTGGTCCCGGTGGCCCCGTCCGCGAGCAGCACGGGCTTTTGAGCCAGAAGTTCGGTCAGGCGCATGGCGTGTCCTTCATGAAGAAACCATGTTTCCACATAGGCCTTTGCGGAAACGATTCAAGCGGGAATTTCCGGGTGCGCGGAGGTCACGGCGACATGGTTGCAGGTGGCGATGTCCGCTCTTCCGTTCCGCCGGCACCGTGTTTCCAAGTGCGGACGAGACGTCCTCCACCCGGAAAACAGCAACGCCGGGACAAGCCCGGCGTTGCAGAAGCATGGAGCGGACGAGACGGCCTCAGTTCGGCACGCCGGCCTTCGGATCCGGCGGGAAATAGGCGCTCTTCTGCACGCCATGCAGCAGGTCGATCGCCTTGTTGAGCTGGGTATCGTCCTTCTCGTTGGCCGGCACATAGGCCGAGGAGCCACCTTCTTCGGTCTTGTCGGCATCCGGATTGGCCAGATGCCCCTTGAGGCCGGACTCGCCCTTGGTCTGGTCCTTGCCCTTGAGATCGTCGGGCACGTTCTCCTGCACCACGATCTCCGGATCGATGCCCTTGGCCTGGATCGAGCGCCCGGACGGGGTGTAGTAGCGCGCCGTGGTCAGGCGCAGCGCGCCATTGCCCTGCAGCGGGATGATGGTCTGCACCGAGCCCTTGCCGAAGGAGCGCGTTCCCAGGATGGTGGCGCGCTTGTGATCCTGCAGGGCGCCGGCGACGATCTCCGAAGCCGAAGCCGAGCCGCCATTGACCAGCACGATCACCGGCTTGCCGCCGGTCAGGTCGCCGCCGCGGGCGGAATAGCGCTGCACGTCGTCGGCCTGGCGGCCGCGGGTGGACACGATCTCGCCGCGCTCGAGGAAGGCATCGGAGACCTGGATCGCCTGATCGAGCAGGCCGCCCGGATTGTTCCTGAGGTCGATGATGTAGCCCTTGAGCTTGTCCGGGCCGATTTCCTTGCTCAGCTTGTCGATGTTCTTCTTCAGGCCATCGAAGGTCTGCTCGTTGAACTGGGTGATGCGGATATAGCCGATGTCATCGCCCATCTTCTTGGCCTTGACCGACTGCACCTTGATGATGTCGCGCACCACCTTGATGTCGATCGGCTCGCCCTTGTTGCGCAGGATCTTCAGGGTGATCGGGGTGTTGACCGGCCCGCGCATCTTGTCGACGGCCTGCTGCAGCGTCATGCCCTGAGTCGCTTCGCCGTCGATGCCGGTGATCAGGTCGCCCGCGAGGACGCCCGCCTTGGAAGCCGGCGAGTCATCGATCGGCGAGACCACCTTGATGGCACCGTCCTCCTGGGTCACCTCGATGCCGAGACCGCCGAACTCGCCCTTGGTCTGCACCTGCATGTCCTGGAAGCTCTTGGCATCCATGTAGCTGGAATGCGGATCGAGCGAGGTCAGCATGCCATTGATGGCCGCTTCGACCAGCTTGCCGTCCTCGGGCTGCTCGACATAGTCCGAACGCACCCGCTCGAACACGTCGCCGAACAGGTTGAGCTGCTTGTAGGTGTCGGTGACGGCGGCATTGGCACCGCCCATCAGCAGCAGGTGGGGCTGCGTTACCGCGATCGTCGCGATCGCGCCCATGGCCACGCCGCAGAACAGAATGGGAAGCTTGCGAATCATCCGCGTGCCTTTTCGCCTTGATTGGCCCACCACGGGGTGGGGTCTATGGAAACACCGTCTTTCCGAAACTCGATATATAGGGCGGCTTGGCCGGCACTTGAAGCACCGCCGAATGCCGCAGCCGTCGCCTGCATTCCCGAATCTGTCTTGCCCGAATCTGTCTTGCCCAAGCCCGCCTGTGATCCCGGACCGGCATCCGATCCCAGAGACGGACCTGAACCCATGGCGGCAACAGGCTCGCCCGTCAAGACAAACTGGCCCAGCCCCACATTGATCTTGTCCATGCCGGCCATCACAACATGATACCCGCCACCGGCATTGATGATCAAGAGTTGGCCGTAGGAGCGGAACTTGCCGGCAAAGACGACCCAGCCGTCGCAGGGCGCGGTGACGCTCGCGCCGGGCGCCGCCGCCAGGGTCATGCCCTTGGTTGCGCCGCCATTGCCGTCGTCGGCACCGAAGCCGCGCAGCATCGTGCCGGTCACCGGCAGGCGCAGCAGGCCCTTGGCCTGGTCGAAGGGCATGGCGGGCGTCAGGCGGCTCGGATCCTGCAAGGCGGCGAGGGACGGCCGGGCTTGGCCGTTCGCCGCATCGGCAGCCCGCTTGGCCGGCGCCACTTCGCGTTCCATGCGGGCGATCAGGTCCTTCAGATTGGCCGCTTCCTGCGCCAAGGCGGTGGCGTGGGCCTGTTCGCTGGCGAGGGTATTCTGCTCCTGTGCCAGCACCTTCTGGCGCTCCTCGACCAGGAGCTGGGTGCGGGTGCGCTGCTCGGCAAGGGTGATCAGGGCCTGTTTGAGCGTGTCGCGTTCGACGGTGATCTCGCCTCGAACCCGCGCCAGTTCCTTGAGATCGGCCGCCAGCGCCTGCATTTCCTGGCGCATTTCCGGCAGCACCGCCCCCAGCAGCATCGCCGTGCGCACCGCCTCCAGCGCATCGTCGGGGCTGACCAGCAGAGCCGGCGGCGGGTTGCGCCCCATGCGCTGCAGGGAGGCCAGCACCTCGATCAGCAGGCCGCGCTTGCTGTCGAGCGAGACGTGGATATTGTCCTCGTTGCTGTCCAGCGAAGCCAGTCTTGCCTCGGCCCCCAGCACTTTGGCCTCGGTCTCATGGGTCTGGTTGCCGGTATCGACCAGTTGCTGGCGCAGCTTCTCGCTGTCGGCCCCGATGGCCTGGATCTCCTTGCGCAGGCGTGCCAGCGTCTCGTCGGACAGCTTGATCTCGCCCTGGATGCGGGCGAGGTCCTGACGCATCGTTTCCTGACGCTTGGCAGCCGCCTCGTCGACGGCGGGCGGGCCCGCGGCCGGCGTCTCGGCTCCTGCTGCCGGCCAGGCCACGCACAGCGCCAGCAACGCCCCGGCAAGGACGGAGCCGATGATCGAGTTTGCGCTGTCGTGGGTCATTCCAGATTGATGCGGCCAATATGGTTAACGAAGTTTCAATCGTTAACGATTCTTCATTGTTGTCGAGGGATAGTGGCGCGCCATCCCGTCTTTTCTGGGGCACGCCGGCCATAGCCGACGGAAATTGCTCACCCGATTCGCGTTAGCTGAGGCCCGTCCGGCTCCTGCCAATCGCGATTTTTTCCCAATTTGGCGCTTTGACGCATTTTCTCAACCGAAAATGCTGTAAGGGGCCTCATCCCGCCGCGAACATGCCGCAATCGCACTGCCGTCATGCGCGCCTGCCATTCAACCGTGCAGCCTCTTCGACGGCTGCATCGAACAAAGCGCGATTTCCTCGAATCAAACTTTGTTCAAACTACTTGTTTTGACGCGCTTTCTTAATCGAAAAGTCTGCCGGCTTTTCTGGAATGCGCTTTAGGGACGATCATGCTGCGCCGCTTCTACGACTGGATGATCCGCATTTCGGAAAGTCCCCGGGCCGTCTGGGCCCTCGGCATCGTTTCCTTTGCCGAAAGCTCCTTCTTCCCGTTTCCGCCCGACGTCATGCTGTTGCCGATGGCGGTCGCCAAACCGAAGAAGGCCTGGTTCTACGCCGCCGTCTGCACCGTCACCTCGGTGCTCGGCGGCGTGTTCGGCTACATGATCGGCTGGCTGCTCTACGACACCGTCGGCTCCTGGCTGATCAGGGCCTATGGCTATGAGCACGGCGTCGAGCAGTTCCGCTGCCTCTACGCCCAGTATGGCAGCTGGATCATCCTGATCAAAGGCCTGACGCCGATCCCCTACAAGATCGTCACCATCACCTCGGGCTTCGCCGGCTACAGCCTGTTCTGGTTCGTCCTGCTGTCGCTGCTCACGCGGGGGGCGCGCTTCTTCATCCTGGCGGGGATCCTCAATCTCCTCGGCGAGCGCATCCGAACCTTCATCGAGAAGAACCTGACGCTGGTGGCCATCGGCTTCGTGGTTGTGCTGGTGGGCGGGTTCTTCGTCGTCGAACATCTCATGCCGTCGAGTGGAACTGCCACATGCCAATGAATTTGAGCTCCCGCGCCGCGTTGGCGGCGGGATTGATCGGCCTGGTCGTCATCGTCAGCGCGCTGGTGCTGCAGCACGGCTTCGGCTACGCCCCCTGTCCGCTCTGCCTCGAGCAGCGCTGGCCCTATTATATCGGCGTGCCCATCGCCTTCATTCTTGCTTTCACCGGCGACAGGCTGCCGGCGAAGGCCATGGCTGCGGCGTTGCTGCTGCTGGCCATCCTGTTCGCCTATGGCTGCGGGCTCGGCATCTACCAGGCGGGCGCGGAGTGGGAATACTGGCTCGGCCCCGCCAATTGCGCCGCCGGCAATATCGGCGCCAACCCGGCCGATGTCGGCGGGCTCTTCGATGCGATCGACAGCTCCACCGTGGTGTCCTGCACCAATCCGAGTCTGCGCATCCTCGGCCTCTCGCTGGCCGGCTGGAACGCCATCGTCATGGCCGTGATGGTGCTGATCACGCTGAAGGGGGCTTTGAGCGCGGCCAGGTCGCGGTGAGGACACGGCGAGAGCTTATCCGCGTTTGGATTGGCTCGAGCTTTGTCATTGCCGGGCTCGACCCGGCAATCCAGCCTCTGCCGGTGGTGACGAGGCCCCTCTGGATGCCCGGGTCAAGCCCGGGCATGACAAGAGTCCGCGTGTCCAACTCTCGGGTCAGACAGGCCAGAGCTCGCAACGTTGGCGCTTCACATCGCCCCGCCCTCAAATCACATTCAGCTCGAACACCGGCTTGTTCTCGATCACGCGCTGATAATCGAACACCGAGAGGTCGAGCGTCTGGAAGCGGCCCGTCGTGATCAGTTCGGCGACGGCGCGCCCGGCAGCCGGGGCCTGCTGCAGGCCGTGGCCGGAAAAGCCGTTGAGAAAGAAGAAGTTGGGCATGGAGGGATGGGGGCCGATCACCGCATTCTGGTCGAGCGTGTTGTATTCGTAATGGCCGGCCCAGGCGCGCACGAGCTTGAGCTCCTCCAGCGCCGGGACATGGGTCGCGAGCGCCGGCCAGACCGCCTCCTCGAACAGGTTGTAATCGACCTCGAAATCGCCGTCTGCCCGCTTCTCGCCGCGTTCGTCCTCGGCGCCGCCGCAGATATAGACCTCGCCTTCCGGCCGGATGTAGATGCCGCCTGGTTCGACCAGCAGCGGCATGCGCGGCAGCTCGGTGCGGCAGCGCACCACGAAGACGGAACGCTTGCGCGGCTCGACCGGCAGGTGGAGGCCGGCGAGGGCAGCAACGTCGCCGCCCTGCGGCCCCGCCGCGTTGACGAGCGCGCCGCAGGCAATGCGCCCGCCCGATTTCAGCCTGACCGCCTCGATCTCGCCGGCCCGGTGATCGATGCCCACCACCTCGTCCTTCACATAGACGGCTCCGGCATCCCGGGCAGCCTTGCGGAAGAGATCGAGCAGGGAATGGGCGTCGAACCAGCCCTCGCCCCGCCGGCCATAGGCACCGGCGGCGATGCCCTCGACATTCAGCCAGGGAAACTCTTGGCTGAGGGCCTCGGGGCCGAGCAGTTCGATCGCCGTGCCCTCGGCTTTCTGGACTTGCCAGTTCTGCTCCAGGATCGCCTTGCCGCCCTCGCTCGCCAGCAGGAGATAGCCGCCCTCGTGGAAGCCGATATCGGCGCCCGGCCCGAAACGCTCCTCGAGGCCGCGCATGATCTCCAGTCCGAACAGGCTCATGCGGATGTTCTCGGGCGTGGAGAATTGCTGCCGGATCGAGGCGGCCGACAAGGTGGTCGAGGAATGGGTGTAGGTGGGATCGCGCTCGATCACCGTGACGGAGCCGGCAAAGCCGAGCTGGACCTTGAGGAAATAGGCGGCGGCCGAGCCCATGGCGGCGCCGCCGACGATGACGATGTCTGAAAAGGAGGGGGTCACGAGAAACTCGCTGGCAGAAGGGGCGATTGCGCCCGGGGGTCAGCCTTTCTATGATCGGAGGCACGAGATGCGCAATATCCCCGGGTGCCCTCGCAAGATCGCGGGAGAATTTTCGTGAGCGGATGGCGGCCACAGCCGGCGGGCGATCTTCCCGATGGGCTAATCCTGTTCGACGGGGTCTGCGTCCTGTGCTCGGGCATGGTCGCCTTCGTCATTCCCCGTGACGCCGCCGGCCGTTTCCGCTTCGTCACCATTCAGAGCGAGGCGGGCGCCATGCTCGCCCGCCGCTTCGGCATCCGGCCCGACGATCCCGAGGCCGTCGCGGTCGTTTCCGGCGGGATGGCCTATTTCAAGGCGGACGCCGCCATCGCCATCGGCCGGGGCCTGCCGGGCTGGCGCTGGGTGATCCTGCTGAAGGCCATACCCCGGCCTGTCAGGGACTTCCTCTATGACTGCATCGCCCGCAACCGCTATCGCCTGTTCGGCAAGCACGAGAGCTGCCTGATGCCGACCCCGGAGATTCGCTCGCGCTTCATCGCCACCCTGCCCGATCTTGCGAGCGCGGCATGATCGAGGCCGACATCACCGTCCGGCGCGCCGGCTTCACGCTCGAATCGGCCTTCACCTCCGACGGTGGCATCACCGCCTTGTTCGGGCGCTCGGGTTCGGGCAAGACCACGCTGCTCAATGCCATGGCCGGGCTGATCCGGCCCGACAGCGGCCACATCCGCCTGGATGGGCAGACGCTGTTCGAGGCCTCCACGCGCATCTTCCTGGCTCCGCATCGCCGCCGGATCGGCCTCGTCTTCCAGGACGCCCAGCTTTTCCCGCACCTGACCGCCCGGCAGAATCTTCTGTATGGCCGCTTCTTCAACCGCAGCTCAAGCCCGAAACTCGACTTCGACGCGGTGGTCGGCGTGCTCGGCATCGAAAAACTGCTGGGGCGCCGTCCGAACGCGCTGTCGGGCGGGGAGAAGCAGCGCATCGCCATCGGCCGCGCCCTGCTGGCCTCGCCGCGCCTCCTGCTGATGGATGAGCCGCTCGCCGCCCTCGACACCCCGCGCAAGCTCGAAATCCTGCCGCTGATCGAACGCGTACGCGACGAGATGAAGGTGCCGATTCTCTATGTCTCGCATGCGGTGGAGGAGGTGGCGCGCCTCGCCGCCCGCGTCGTGGTCCTGGAAGCCGGCAAGGTCAGCCGCATCGGCACGCCGCAGGAAGTGCTGGCGCCGGCACCGGATTCGCTCTTTGGCCCGCTCTCGAGGCAACGCTTCGAGACGGTCTCGCTGCTGGAGGCGCGGGTGCGCGGCTATGACGAGCATTACGGCCTCTCGACCCTGGATCACCCCGCCGGCCCGATCAGCATTCCCGGCCGCGCCGGCCTGCCCGGCGCCAGGGTGCGCGTGGTGGTGCGCGGCTCCGACGTGTCGCTCGCCATGAAGCGCCCGGGCAGCGTTTCGATCCGTACCATGCTGGGAGCGCGAGTGAAGGCGATCGAGACCGACGACGGCCCGGTCGCCCGCATCGACCTCACCCTGACCGGCGGCGACATGCTGTCAGCCTTCATCACCCGCAACGCCGTGGATGAACTGGGCCTAGGCGAGGGCGACACCGTGCTGGCCATGATCAAGGCGGCCTCGATCGACGCGCGATAGAATAGCCGCGACCCCTCATCCCCCTGCCGGGACCTTCTCCCGCAAGGGGAGAAGGGAATAATTCGTCGAGCGTTCGGAATCCCTCAATCGACCCAATTTCAGCACCTTCTCCCCTTGCGGGAGAAGGTCCCGGCAGGGGGATGAGGGTTGGACACGTCTTTGCGATTCTTGGCGTGACCGCCAAATCGCAAAACGCTCTAGCGCTTCCCCTTCACCTCATCGAGCCAGCGGCGGGCCGCGTCGTGATGGCGTGGCTGGATGGCGCCGGATACCATGCGGATGGCGGCATAGAGAATGGCGGCATCATCGGTGAAGCCGAGCCCGGCGACGAAGTCGGGAACGACGTCGAAGGGCAGCACGAAATAGGCGAGCGCCCCCGCCAGCGTCGCCCGCACCTTGAAGGGCGTGTCGCGGTCGAGCACCGCGTAATAGGCGGCCAGCAGATCGGAAGCGAAGGGAACATGGGCGAGCGCCAGCTTCAGCTTGGGCAGGAAATCGGCCTTGAGCTGCTCCTTGCGCCGCTCGAAACGGCGACCGGCATCGTCATACATGCGGGACTGTGTGACCATGGTACCCTCCTCAACGCGAGAGCATGTGGCCCTGCCTGTGGCGGTTTCAAGCATTGCATGCCCTTGCGTCACTAAAATATTTCATTCTGCATGGCTGGTCTGCGCCCAAAATCCGCCAGGATCTCCGGATTCGCGTTCTAATCCATTGCACTGCGCCCGCCGACAGGATATCGCATCGCAGCAAGATTATAACGGGTCGAAACTGGAGGTCCTTCCGATGGCCGATCCAAACGCGTCCGCCGGCAAATCTGGCTTGGCTGATTCGCGTCCCTTGTCGCCGCATCTGCAGATCTATCGCTGGCCCATCACCATGACGATGTCGATCCTGCACCGCGTGACCGGCGGGGCTCTCTATGTCGGCACATTGCTGCTCGCCTGGTGGCTTCTGGCCGCGGCGACCAGCCCTTCGGCCTTCGCCTGGGTACAATGGTTCCTCGGCAGCCCGCTCGGCCTCCTGATCCTGTTCGGCTATACCTGGGCGCTGATGCATCACATGCTCGGCGGCATCCGCCACTTCATCTGGGACTTCGGTCACGGCCTGGGGCCGGGCGAGCGCAACACCTATGCCTGGGCCAACATCATCGGGTCGGTGGTAACAACCGTGCTGATCTGGATCGTCGGCCTGCTGGCCTTCAGCGGCGCCAACTGAGGACCCGACATGAGCAAGAGCCTAAAAACCCCTCTCGGCCGCGTGCGCGGCCTCGGTTCGGCCAAGTCCGGGACCCATCATTTCTGGCTGCAGCGGCTCACCGGCGCGGCCATGGTGCCGCTCACCATCGCGTTCGTGCTGACGGTGATCTGCCTGGCCGGCGCCAGCCAGGCCACGGCGATCGCCACCCTCTCCTCGCCGCTCGTCGCCATCCTGCTGTTCCTGTTCATCGTCGCCGGCATCGTGCACATGCGGGTCGGCATGCAGGTGATCATCGAGGATTATGTGGAGACGGAAAGCCTGAAGATCCTGGCCGTTCTCGCCAACACCTTCTTCTCGCTCCTGTTGGGGGCTGCCTGCCTCTACGCTCTGCTGAAATTGAATTTCGGGATGTAACCCAGTTTCGGGGTATAATTTATGGCCGAAGGCACCGTTAACCAACCCTCCGCTCTGGGCACCGCCTATCCCATCACCGACCACACCTATGACGTCGTGGTGGTCGGCGCCGGCGGTGCGGGCCTGCGCGCCGTGGTCGGCTGTTCCGAGGCCGGACTGCGCACAGCCTGCATCACCAAGGTCTTCCCCACCCGCTCCCACACGGTGGCCGCCCAGGGCGGCATCGCCGCCTCGCTCGGCAATATGGGCCGCGACGACTGGCGTTTCCACATGTACGACACCGTCAAGGGATCGGACTGGCTGGGCGACCAGGATGCCATCGAATATCTGGTGCGCAACGCGCCGGCCGCCGTCTACGAGCTCGAACATTGGGGCGTGCCCTTCTCGCGCACCGAGGACGGCCGCATCTACCAGCGCCCCTTCGGCGGCATGACCACCGATTTCGGCAAGGGCATCGCCCAGCGCACCTGCGCGGCCGCCGACCGCACCGGCCACGCCATGCTGCACACGCTCTATGGTGCGGCGCTCAAGCACCAGGCCGAGTTCTTCGTCGAATATTTCGCCCTCGACCTGATCATGGACGAGGAAGGCCGCTGCCGCGGCATCGTGGCGCTGAAGATGGACGACGGCACCATCCATCGCTTCCGCGCCCACCGCACCATCCTGGCCACCGGCGGCTATGGCCGTGCCTATTTCACCGCAACCTCGGCCCATACCTGCACGGGCGACGGCAATGCCATGGTGCTCAGGGCCGGCCTGCCGCTGCAGGACATGGAATTCGTGCAGTTCCATCCCACCGGCATCTATGGCGCCGGCTGCCTGATCACCGAGGGCGCCCGCGGCGAGGGCGGCTATCTCACCAATTCGGAAGGCGAGCGCTTCATGGAGCGCTATGCTCCCTCGGTGAAGGACCTCGCCCCGCGCGACATGGTCTCGCGCGCCATGACCATGGAAATCCGCGAAGGCCGCGGCGTCGGCAAGCGCAAGGACCACATCTTCCTGCACCTCGACCATCTCGACCCCAAGATCCTGGCCGAGCGCCTGCCGGGCATCTCGGAATCGGCCCGCATCTTCGCCGGCGTCGACCTCACCAAGGAACCGATCCCGGTGCTGCCGACGGTGCACTACAACATGGGCGGCATCCCCACCAATTATCACGGCGAGGTGCTGACCAAGAAGGGCAACGATCCCGACGCGATCGTCCCCGGCCTGATGGCCCTGGGCGAGGCGGCGTGCGTGTCCGTGCATGGCGCCAACCGCCTCGGCTCCAATTCGCTGATCGATCTCGTGGTCTTCGGCCGCGCGGCGGGTTTGCGCTGCGCCGAAATGCTCAAGCCCGGGGAGAAGCATGCCGATTTGCCGGCCGATTCGGCTGAGCGGGCCCTCTCCCGCCTCGATCGCCTGCGCTACGCCAAGGGTTCGACCCCGACGGCCGAGCTGCGCCTGTCCATGCAGCGTGTGATGCAGAGCGACTGCGCCGTCTACCGCACCAGCGCCTCGCTCGCCGAAGGCAAGGAGAAGATCCACAAGGTCTGGCAGAGCGCCGACGATGTGCGCGTCACCGACCGCTCGCTGATCTGGAACTCGGACCTGATCGAGACGCTGGAATTCGACAATCTGATCGGCCAGGCCGTGGTCACCATGGATGGCGCGGAAAACCGCAAGGAAAGCCGCGGCGCCCACGCCCATGAGGACTTCCCCAACCGTGACGACCAGAACTGGATGAAGCACACGCTGGCCTGGGCCGACACGGAGAAGAAGTCTGTCACGATCGATTACCGGCCGGTGCACACCTACACCATGTCGAACGACGTCCAGTATATCGAGCCGAAGGCGCGCGTTTATTGAGAAAGGCAGCTCGCTGAAGCGAGCTGTCGCCAGCCTGACATCCATCGACTTATCCGGGCGCCTTGCCGCAGCCCACGAGAGACCCGAAAATGGTTCAGCTCACACTTCCCAAGAACTCCCGCATCGTCAGCGGCAAGGTCTGGCCGAAGCCGGAGAACCAGAAGAATCTGCGCGAATTCAAGATCTACCGCTACGATCCGGACGGCGAGACCAACCCGCGCACCGACACCTATTTCGTCGATCTCGACGATTGCGGCCCGATGGTGCTGGACGCCATCATCTGGATCAAGAACACCATCGATCCGACGCTGACCTTCCGCCGCTCCTGCCGCGAAGGTATCTGCGGCTCCTGCGCCATGAACATCGACGGCGCCAACACGCTGGCCTGCACCAAGGCGATGAGCGACATCAAGGGCGTGATCAAGATCTATCCGCTGCCGCATATGCCGGTGGTGAAGGACCTGGTGCCCGACCTCACCCGCTTCTACGCCCAGCATGCCTCGATCGAGCCCTGGCTGAAGACCGATACGCCCAAGCCCGAGAAGGAATGGCGCCAGAGCCATGGCGACCGTGAGAAGCTGGACGGGCTTTACGAATGCATCCTGTGCGCCTGCTGCTCCACCTCCTGCCCGAGCTATTGGTGGAACGGCGACCGCTATCTCGGCCCCGCCGCGCTGCTGCAGGCCTATCGCTGGCTGATCGACAGCCGCGATGAGCGCACCGGCGAGCGCCTGGACGAGCTGGAGGACCCCTTCAAGCTCTATCGCTGCCATACCATCATGAACTGCGCCCAGACCTGCCCGAAGGGCCTGAACCCGGCCAAGGCGATCGCCGAAATCAAGAAGATGATGGTGGCAAGGCAGGTCTAGAGGCGGAGCCACCACCCCTCATTTCCCTGCCGGGGCCTCAAGCCAACGCCAAAGGCGTTAGCGACACTCGCACGGGGAGAAGGGGCCTTATCCGGTCCGATCGCCGAACGCTCTCACCGCACCGGGCCGGTGACATCGACGTCTTCCACCGGCGGCTGCTTGCCGAGTTCGTTGCGATCGAGCCGGGGCGAGGCCGCGGCCGGAACGGTGGCGGGTGCGTGAAGCGTGAGCTTGGGCAATTCGAGATTGCTGTCGACGCGGCCGATCGGAGCGGCTGCTGACGTCATCGTCGACAGGGCAACCAGCACTGCAACGGCGCTTGGGGCAGCCATGGGTTCTCTCCGGGACGTGTGACGTTCAGGCCACACCTTGGCGGAATTGATTTAAGCAAGCCTTAAGATCATCGGGCCTATCAAAGAATCGACACAGAACCAGCTCAACACGGGAGTGCGTTCTCGCAATCCGATTTACCCTACGGTATGCGGGATCGTTCGCCCGATATCGCCTGCGGCATCGCGCTTCTTGCTGTCGCCGCCTGCCTCGATCTGATATTGGCAGTACCGAGCAACTCTGACTGGGACCGGATGGACCGATGAGATTTTCCGCGCTGGCAATTCTACCCTGTGCCCTGCTGCTGGCGTCGTGCGCGTCATCGACTCGTCTTGGCGACGCCTTCGATTTCGGCAGTTCCCGCCGTCCTCCGCCGGATGCCGGCCGGCCCGTGCCGGCGCCGGAGCCGCTGATGGCGGCGCCGACGGAGGACGTGACCTCCCAGCCCCTGCCGCCTGCCGGCAGCGAGGCTACGCCCGGCGGAACCGCCGCTGCGCCTTCCAGCTCGCTCGCGCCGCCCGGCAACCAGGTCGCGGCCCTGCCGGCCACGCCACGCCCGCCTTCCACCGGCGGCATTGCCGGAAGCTGGAAGATTTCCGACGCCGCCCGCGGCAGCTGCAACATCTCGCTGACGCGCCAGGCCCTGCTCGACGTCTACCGCGCCTCCCCCTCGGGCTGCCAGGCCGGCTCGCTCGCAAGGGTCAATGCGTGGCAGCAGCGCGGCCAGGAGATCGACCTGCTCGAGCCGGGCGGCCGTACGGCCGTGCGCCTGTTCCCGACGGGCGACGGCGCCTATGAAGGCGCGGCCACGCTGTCGGGCGCCAAGATCCGGATGACCCGATAGGCCCGCTGGACGGTGATTGCCGTTGACGGGAGAGGTCGCTTGGCGCGTTCGGCCGGTGCATGAGCGGTTGCGCTGCGCCGGCGCCGCTTCGTGCCGAAAGCCTTCCATCTCGCCCACCCGTTGGGCGAGATGAACGGACTGTGCATCAACTACAACGCCTGTGCCTCTTCGCATCGTTCTTACGGGGAGAGCCGCGGTGAGGGCCGCGCGGCTCCGGCGGGGCATGGCGAGCCAGGACCGGCGCCGTTTCCGTCTATCTATCCTTCGCGCGCCAGCGGCGCCCGCCCATAGGGGTGGATCAGCGTGTCGTGCTCGGTGATGAAATAGCGCCGGGCCACGTCCCAATAGCCGTCATAGACTAGGCCGCCATTTTCGCGAATCACTCGCTCGCGATTGGCGCGGTACCAGGCCGGGATCTCGTACCAGGGCATCATTGGGTTGTCGTGATGCACGACATGCAGATTGTTGTAGAGGAAGAGCAGCCCGAAGATCGGTGCGTTCTCGACGATGGCCGTACGCTCCTCCACCTCGTTCTCGGCGCGGTGCTCGGCAAAGGAGCGCACCAGCATCAGCGCCGTGCCGGGATAGACGATAGCCACGAAATAGACGAGCGGATTGAGGCCGCAGACCAGCACCAGCCAGGCCAGGACCGCCAGCAGCTGCAGGGCGTGGCTGGTCCAGATGCGCCGATGCATCGGTTCGTTGCGCCACACTGCGCGGGCTTCCCGCGCCAGGAAGGTCGACATGGCCCGCGCCGGACCGATGGTCATCCGGCCGAGAAAGGTGGAATTGGCGCGGATGGTCCAGGCATGGAAGCTGCCGAGCCGGTCCCACTGCTCCTGTGTCCAGTAGTGTGATTCGGGATCGTCGAGCGGGTCGGTCAGCCTCTCGTCCCGGTGATGCAGCAGGTGGCTGATGCGATAGGACTCATAGGGCAGCCACAAAAGCAGCGGCCAGCAGCCGATCCAGCGGTTGAGAGTGCGATTCGCCGTCGGGTGGCCATGAATGACTTCGTGCTGGAGCGAAGCGTGCCAGGCGACCGTCCAGGCGCCGAGCGGGATCCAGATCCAGAGCGGAATCACCGCATGGAAATAAGTCAATAACCCCCAAAGACTATAGATTATAGACGCAAGAGCGACAGTCGGCCATTCGACTGCCTTCCGTCTCCGCTGCGCCCGAATCTCGGCCTTACGCATTCAAATCACTCCATAATTACAGTGATGATGCGGCGAAAGCCTAAATCACACAAGGATTGTGTTGTCGCATAACATTGACATTTGTCGTCTAATAATCTCTCCTGTAGATAATTTCATTATATGTTGACTATTATAAACAATCCTGGTGAAAAATGGCACATCCTAGCGCGGCACAGAGCTTTCGCGACCGGCTCGAACGGGTCATCGCTCAGACGGGCCTCAACCAGGCCGGCTTTGCCCGCCATGTCGGCATCGATCGTTCCACCCTGTCGCAATTGCTGTCGGCGGAGAACGACCGCCTGCCCCGGGCCGAGACCCTGGCCGCCATCGCCAAGGGGTGCCGCATCTCGATCGACTGGCTGCTCGGCCTCAGCCAGCGCGAACAGATCGGCGCCGAACTGGTGGAAGCGGTGCTGACCATCGAAACCCAGGCCCACGCCCCTTTCAACGAACGTTTCCTGCGCTGGCATGCCGAGGCGGCCGGGCGCAAGCTGCGCACCGTGCCGATGAGCTTTCCCGACTTCCTGAAGACGGACGAGGTCATGCAATTCGAATATGCGGCGGCGCTCGGCCTGGACACCAGCCCGGCCCTGGCCGAACGCAGAAGGCTGATCATCGCCTCGATCCGCGATGGCGGCGAGATGGAAGCCTGTGTCTCCGTTCAGGCACTGGAGCTCTTCGCGCGGGGCCAGGCCCAATGGGAGGGTTTCGATGCCGCCGGCCGCCGGGCCCAGTTCAACACCATGGCCGCCCTGGTGGATGAGCTCTATCCGACGCTTCGGCTCAACCTCTACGATCTCCGGCAGACCTATTCGGCACCCTTCACCATCTACGGCAATTCGCGTGCCGCCGTTTATCTCGGGCCGACCTATCTGGTCCTCAATGCCAGCGAGCATATCCGCATGCTGACGCGCCGTTTCGAGGATATCGTGCGCACCGCCACGGTACAGCCCCATGTCGCGGCGGCCTATCTGCGCGACCTCGGCGCCTCTCTCGACTGAGCGGAATTGGCGCGGGCCGCAGCCGGACCGGCGGCAGGTCCGGGCCAGCACGACGACAGCCGCATTCTCCCGCGCAAGATGAACGCCACGTGAACAGCGGCTTGCAGGATTGTTCACACAAATCCAGTTATGGTCCCCCGCAACAAACGCCTCATGACTGAATGCCCGTCTGCGCCAACTTTTGTTTCGATCCCTCGTTGCGGGGCGTGGGGACGGGTCGCAAAACGTTCTAGGATCCGGTCTGGAGAAGCTTCATGCCCTGCCGAACCCTTTTCGGGGTTATTGCCGGTCTGGCCTTCCTGACCCTGGGCCTTCAGACCGATGTGAATGCCGCCTTCGCCCAAAACTCGCTGAATAATTACGCCCAGACGCCGCAGCAAGCGCCGATGCTGGGAAATGATCGAAGCCTTCCGCTTGCACCCGAGGAAGTCGGCCAGGGCCCGGACGAGGCGGGGAATCCGCGCCTGCTGCCACCGCGGGCCATCGTTTCCAGCCTGGCCGGACGGGGATATCGCAATGTCGTCATCAAGCGGGTGCGCGGCGACAGCTATATCGCCGAGGCGGAGGGTTCGGAAGGCGGGCGCGTGCTCATCGTCATCGACGGCCATACCACCGAAATTACGGGATTGCGGCAATTGGGCTGGGCCAGGCCTCCCCGGCAATGGGACAATGACGGCTGGGTCCCGCCGCGTCCCTGGAGTGGTCCACGCTGGTAGGCTCGAGCCACAGTTCAGTTCCCGACTCGATAGCTCGGCGTGCTCCGGAGCGGTCCGGCAGCCCGCCTGCGCCCCTGGCGCTGGCGGGCTCGTTATTTGACGCTGCCGTCGCAAAAGATGCTAAGGAGCACGTCATGCTCCAGCCCACAGGCCCCCGTCTCCACGACAGCCCCGACAATCCCTGCCCGGCCGGCGCCATCGTCGAGGCGCTCACCACCCGGGACGGCATCACGCTGCGCACGGCACGCTGGCCTTCGCTGTCGCCATATCCCAAGGGAACCATCTGCCTGTTCCAGGGGCGCTCCGAATTCATCGAGAAATATTTCGAGGTGATCCGCGACTTGCGGGCCCGGGGCTTTGCGGTGGCGACGCTGGACTGGCGGGGGCAAGGCGGATCCGACCGCCTTCTGCGGGACGGGCGCCTCGGCCATATCGACGATTTCGCTGATTTCGGACCCGATCTCGACGCTTTCATGCGCAAGATCGCCTTGCCCGAATGCCCGGGCCCCTTTTACGCGCTGGCCCATTCGATGGGCGGCGCCATCCTGTTCGCCAATCTGCCGCCCGGCTCGATCTGGTTCGACCGCCTCGTGGTTACCGCGCCGATGATCGAGATCGACCGCAAGCCTCCCGGCGCCCGCTGGCTCGCCCGTGTCCTCGGCGGGCTTGGGCTGGGACGGCTGATCGTGCCGGGCTGGTCGCCGCGCCCGGTCGGGCTCAAGCCTTTCGACGGCAATCCGGTGACCTCTGACAAGGCTCGCTATGAGCGCGCCGCGCGCATCGCCCGCGACGCGCCAGAACTGGCCATCGGCGGGCCGACGATCGGCTGGGTCCGCGCGGCCTTTCGGGTGATGGACCGGCTGGCCGATCCGCGCTTCGGGGCTGATTGGCGGATCCCGACCCTGATCCTGCTGGCGGGCGACGATCATGTCGTCTCCTCCCCGGCGGCCCGGCATTTCGCGGCCAAGCTCTATGCCACGCGGACATTGACCCTGCCCGGCTCGCGTCACGAGATCACCCAGGAACGCGACGCCATCCGCGAAGCCTTCTGGGCCGCCTTCGACGCCTTCATCCCCGGCACGCAGGCTTAGGCCCGGCGGCACAGCTTTGCGGATGAGATGCGAAGACACGGAGGCCGATCTCCAGATCGACCGTCTTCGCTCTCTGTCGCACTCAACGTTTCCAAGGTGGTCGATCTGGAGATCGACCCTCCTCCTCAGCCGGCCTGCAGCAGGGAGAGGGCCGCCGCATGCACGCGCGCATCGCCCGCCGCGACGACACGGCCGCCCGCCTGGGCGGGGCCGCCGTCCCAGGTGGTGATGACGCCGCCGGCGCCTTCCACGATCGGGATCAGAGCCGTGATGTCGTAGGGCTGGAGATTGGCTTCGATCACCAGATCGACCAGGCCCATCGCCAGCATGGCATAGGCATAGCAGTCGCCGCCGTAACGCGAGAGCTTCACCTTCTCTTCCACCGTCGAGAACAGCGCCCGGTCGGGCTCGGCCATCAGGCGGGGGCTGGTGGTATAGAGCACGGCGTCCGCCAGGCCCGCACAGGAGCGGGTGCGCATGGTGCGCTCGCCGCCGGGGCCGCGATATTTCGCCGAGCCGCCATCGCCCGAGAAACGCTCGCGCGTGAAGGGTTGGTGCATCATGCCATAGCAGGGCTGGCCGTTGCGCAGGAGGCCGATCAGCGTGCCCCAGCCGACCATGCCGGAGATGAAGGATTTGGTGCCGTCGATCGGATCGAGCACCCAGACGAATTCGGCATCGAGGCGTTCGGAGCCATATTCCTCGCCCATCACACCGTGGCTCGGAAACATCGCCCGGATCTTCTGGCGAATCACCGCTTCGGCGCCCCGGTCGGCCTCGGTGACGGGATCGAAATTGCCGCCGCCGGACTTGTCTTCCGTGGCCAGCGCCGACCGGAAGAAAGGCAGGATCGTGGTGCCCGAAACATTGGCGAGCTCGTCCACGAAGGCTTCGAAATCCACCGGTGCCATCTTTTTCTCCGCGCGGCCAGAGCGCTTCGTCTGCGCCGGTCTCCCCTAGAGCATAAGCGTTCAGGCGTGAACGCTTTTTTCTCTAGCTTGATCCGACGCGTCTTTGCGATTCTTGGCGATTCCACCAAATCGCAAGACGCTTTAGAGTCTTTTGCGCTCCGGCGAAATCGCTGGGGAACGCAAAGGCACGTCAACCAGGAGTTGGAGCAAAGCGCGTCTCGGTCTGAACGGGCTCTGCTCTAGAGCAGATTCCCGCCGGAGCAAACCGGTTTTTGAAAATGAAAACCCCGCCTTGCGGCGGGGTTCCGGGGGCCCTGCTGCCAGCCGCCTGTCGGGGCCGGTGCCGGGACGCTACCGTGAAATTCGATCAGCGGCAGACGCGCACGCGCTCGATGTGATAGCCGTAATCGTACTGGTTCGGCACGCGCTGGCGCTCGAACCAGCAGCGGGGCTGCACATAGACCGGAGCGGGCTCTTCGTAATAGCCGTCGTCATAATAGCGATCGCGGTTGGTCAGCGCGCCGCCCAGGAGCAGGCCGCCGACAAGGCCGGCTGCCGCACCGCCGGCAAAGGCGCCGCCACGGCCATAACGAGCTTCCGCGGTACCGGTGGTCGCCATCGAGGCACCGGCAACGGTGGCAACAACCAGGGCCGATGCGAGAATTTTCTTCAACATGATCAATTCCTCACGTGGGGCGCTCCAGAAGCGCCACCATCGGTAGCTGCTTTGTGCCCTTGAACTCATGGGATGCACTTTAGGGGGTACAAGCTGAATGGACAATGAACGCTTCCGTCAGCTTTCCGGAGGGTTTTGCGGGTCCAGTGTGACGATGTCGACGGCCGGTCCCAGGCGTTCGCGAGCGATCTCCATCACATGCCGATGATGGGTGAACAGGATCTTCTGCAGCCCCGACCCCTTGAGCGCCAGCACCTGCAGAGCGGCGGCGACGCGCTCCTCGTCGAAGGTCATCACCAGATCGTCGCCGACGAAGGGCGGTACCTCGCGCCGCGCCGCCATGGCTTCGAGATGGGCAAGGCGAAGCGACAGGTAAAGCTGGTCCCTTGTGCCTTCGCTCAGGCCGCTAATGTCGGTGGTGCCGCCATCGGGCCGGCGCGCGGCGAGGCGCAGCCTGTCGGCCTCGTCATAGAGGGTGGCGATGCCGGAAAAGCCGCCGGCGGTAATGGTGGCGAACAGGCCGCCGGCCCGCGCGATCAACGGCCCCTGCTCGGAGCGGAGCTGGCGCTCCAGCCCCGCCTCGAGCAGCAGGGAAGCGGTCTTCAGCACCAGATAGTCGCGCGTAATGCGGGCAAGATCGCTGCGGGCGTCCTCCAGTGCCTGGGCGGCCCCGGCCGCGCCGGCCTCCCGCTCGATCGCCTCGCGGCGCCGGCGCAAATCCCCGAGGGCCAGGGCCGCCTGCTTGTCCGCTTCGATCAGGCCGTTGAGCTCGGCCTGCACGGCCTCGCTCTCGCCCGCGGCCTCGTCGACGCCGATCTCGGCGGCTTCGGCCCGCAGCGCCGCCTCTTCTAGACCGTCGCCCTGCCCGCTCAGTTCCGCCCTCGCTGCGGCAAGTTCACGCTCGAGGCCGGCGCGCAGCGTGAGATCGGCGGCAAGTGCGGCCAGGTCCGCCGTTTCGCAGCCGGCCTTGGCGGCCAGGCCGGCAACGGCTTCGTCATGGCCGCGCTCGGCTGCCTCCGCCTTGGCCAGCGCATCGCGGTAGCGATCGAGACTTTCCCGTGCGGTGCGCCGGCGGATCGCGGCGTCGCGGGCCGCCGTCAGGGCCGCCATCAGGTCGAGAGCGGTCTCCGCCGGCTCGCCGCTCGCCTCGGAAGGAAGCCTGTCGACGAGGCTGGCGGCCCGTTGCGCGAAGGTGGTGCGATCGTCGAGAATGCTGGCGATCCGGTGCTCCAGACTCCCGAGCTGGGCCAGCTTGCCCTGCACGGCGATCCACAGCTCGCTCGCCTTGGCGGCTTCCTGGGGGCTCGCTCCCGGCGCCAGCCCGAGAACGGCGAGTGCGGCTGCCCAGTCCGACTGGGTGGCGGCGCGGGCGGTCTCGGCCGCTTCCCGGGATTTTTCCGCCCGGGCCAGCTCGGCCCGGCTCGCCTCGAGCTGGTCGGCGAGCGAGCGGGCCTCGCGAGCCCCCAGTTCGAGCGCGGCGAGGCCATCCTCGATCAGCCGCACCAGGCTGGGCAGGCTTTGCGCCGACGCGCCCGCAATGCCGATTTCGGCGGCAAGGGCCTCCAGGCCGGGCCGCTCCCCGGCCAGACGCCGCTGGCCGCGCTCGATCTTGAGCTCCAGGTCCCGCAGCGCCTGGCGCTCCTCACGCAGCCGCGCGAGCTCCACCAGAAAGCGGCGCATCGCCGCCGGCGCCTCCGCCGTGCAGCCGAGCGGGGCGAACAGGGCCTGCCAGGCCTGCCAGGCCTGCTCGCTTTCGTGCAAGCGCGCCGCGATCCCGGCCTCGGCCCGCGCAAGAGCCGCAGCATCCCTGTCGCGCGTGCGGCGCGCCACCTCGCGGCGCGCCAGATGCTCGGCCTGTGCCAGCCTGCGGTCGGCGAGATCGTCCACGGCAGCGACGATCTTGCGATAGGCCCTCGCCGCCGCCGCGGAGGGTTCGCTGACGACAGCCTCGAACAGGGCATCGCGCTCCGCGCGTTCGCGTGCCAGCATGGCATCGTCGATCAGCCCATCCCTGCCTCCGCCCTCAGCCAGGAGCGCGTCGGCTTCCGCCAAGGCTTCCCGCAGGCGCCGGACTTCGGCTTCCTGTTCGCGGGCCGTGTTCTCCAGTGCCGCCAGCGACCGCTCGGCCCGGCCGATCTCCTCCTCGGAGGGCTCGCGCCAGGCCCAGAGCTTGTGCTCGTCCTTGACGGCCGGCGACAGCCGCGCCAGCCTCTCCTGCTGCAGCGCGCGGCGGCGCGTCAGTTCGCCTTCCTGCTCCTCGATGGCGCCGGCTTCCGCCAAGGCCGGCTGCATGGCTTTCAGCCGCTGGCGCAGGGGGCTGGGATCGGCGCTGGCCCGGACGGCGGCCATCTTGCGCTGCAGTCCCTCGATGGTTTCGCGGGCCCGTTCGGCGGCACGGGCGCTTTCGCCCGCCTCCCGCTCGATCTCGCGTCGACGTTCGGCCAGCACGCGGATGCGTTCGAGGGCGAGATCGTCCGGGCTCAGTGCCGAAAGGGCGGCCCGGTCCTTCTGGCCGAGCCGCCGGGCGAGATCATCGAGATCATCGGCGATTTCCCGCGCCTCCGCCTCCCGGCGCGGCAGGTCCAGCATCGCCTTGGCCAGGGCGGCACGTTCTTCGTTGAGGGCGGTGATCGCCTCGCCCGCGGCCAGCACATCGTCGTCGACGGAGATCGCGGCCAGAGCCCGCTCGGCATCCTCCACCTCCCGCGCCAGGCGGGCCATGGTCTCCCGTCCCGTCTCGGCCCGGGCCAGTGCGGTCTCGATCTCGGCGGCAAAGCCATCGGGCAGGTCCGGCCGGGCCTCGACGGCGGCCAGGGCCGTCTCGGCCTTGCCGATCCGGGCGAGCAGGGGGGCCACGCGGCGGACGCGATCGATGCGGGCGCGCCGGATGCCGGCCTGGCGCAACTGTTCGGCCAGGGCGCGCGCCCGCGCCTCGCCAGCTTCGATCTCGGTTTCGAGAGCGCGCACGTCGTCGGCCCGCAGCGATTGCTCGCGCAGCGCCCGGCGGGCCTGGTCGTAACGCTCCTGCGCCTCATAGAAGGCGCGCTTGTTCGACCTGCGCGCCCCGAATAGCGCGTCCGCCTCGCTCTCCAACCCGGCGCGGACCGAAACCAGGGTCTTCAGGCCGGAGGCGGCGGCGAACAGGCTTTCGCCCACCTCGCCCTCGGCAGCCAGCATCTGGCGGGCGCCCTCGCGCAGGCCGCCCTGGTCGAGCCCGAAGGCGGCCAGGAAGACCTCGCGCGAAATGCCGCTCAATAGAGGTTCGAGCAGTCCATCGTCGAGCGGCGCGTCTTCGGCATCGGTAAGGGAATTCTTCAGCCGCTTGCGGCGCCAGAACCGCAAGGAGCCGCCATTGGCGCGCTGCATCTCGGCACCGATCTTCAGATCCTCGTAGCGATGCCTGAAATTGGCGGGGCTGCGCGGCTCGAAGCCATAGAGCAGGTCGGTGATCGCCGACAGCGCCGAGCTTTTTCCCGCTTCGTTCGGGCCGTAGACGATGTGCAGATCGGCATCGGGGCGGAAATCGAGACGTGCCCCGGTAAAAGGGCCGTAGCGGTCGAGATCGAGGCGGGTGAGTTTCATGCCGCCTCCCCGGCGCCGGCCTTGCCGCCGCGGCGCAGCCGCGCCAGGGCGACGGCGCGCGCCTCGTCTACCAACGCAGCGCCGATCTCCTCGCCGCGCACGGCCTGGCGGACCTCGTCCGGCAATTTGGCGAGAATGTCCTCGACGATACCGGCAAGCGCCTCGCTGAATTCCGGTTCCGCCTCCAGCCCGGCCAGCAGGCCCTGGGGGTCGGCAAAGCCGACGGTCTCGTCCAGCGCGCTCCGCGGCGCGGTGGTGGCAAGTTCGACGCGCTCGATATAGAGCCGTTCGCTCACCCTGTCGGCCGCCGCCTGGATCTCGGCCCGCAAATGCTGGGCGTCGGCGGCAAGCCCGTCATGAACAGGCGTCTCGCCCGTCAGCGTCAGGCGCAGGGCGAGCGGACGCTCGCCCGCCGCGTCGATTTCCTCCCGCAAAGCCGGCTCGACCAGGGCCAGCACCTCGGCCAGCGTCGCCGCCTCGCCGATTGCGATACGGCGATGGCCCCAGCGGGCCTTGTCGAGCACCAAAGGCGTGAGCGAGGCGACGGCCCCGTCCTCGACTTCCACCAGCATGGCGCCTTTCGGCCCGCTCTCGCGCACATGGCGGCCCTGGATATTGCCGGGAAAAACGACAGGGGGATCCGTGGCGACGATTTCGGCCGCATGGATATGGCCGAGCGCCCAGTAGTCGTAGTTGCGCGCCTTGAGATCGGCGAGGGTGCAGGGCGCGTAGGAGGCATGACCGGCCCGGCCGTCAAGCGAGGTGTGAAGCAGGCCGAGATTGAACCAGCCCGCGCGCGCCGGAGGAAAATCGCGCACGATATTATCGCTCAAGGAGCGCTCCGCGAAGCTCCGGCCATGCAGGGCGACCTTCAGCTCGGGCAGTTCCATGGTCTCGGCCTTGCGGGTGCCGAAGGAATGCACCAGCGAGGGCAGCGTCACCTTGCGCGAGATCTGGCTTTCGGCGTCGTGATTGCCCTGGATCAGGAAGGTGGGAATGCCGGCGCGCGACAGCCGGGCCAGCTGGGCGGCGAAGAACAGGCCGGTGTGATAATCGCGCCAGTCGCCGTCATAGACGTCGCCCGAGATCACCAGGAAGGCTGCCTGCCGGGCCAGCACCTCGTCGATCAGTGCTTCGAAGGCTTCGCGTGTCGCCCGCCCGAACAGCGCCGCCAGCTCGGGCTGGCGGGCCGTCAGTCCATGCATGGGGCTGTCGAGATGCAGATCGGCGGCGTGGACGAAACGAAAGCGCATCAGCGCTTTTAGGATCGATTGCAGCGCTTTGTCGAGGCGCTCCTGGGACCGCCTTCAGCCGGTTCCTGGAACCGCTGCTCTTGCGGATGGGAAGAGCCGGCTGAAAGCCGGTGGTCCCACGGACGCTTCAGTCGAACAGCGGGCCGAGATAGTCCTTCTTGCTGAGTTCCACGCCGTTGGCGCGCAGGATCGCGTAGGCGGTGGTGGCGTGGAAGAAGAAATTCGGCAGGGCATAGAAGTTGAGATAGTCGTCGGGCTTCAACTCGCGCTGCGCGCCGGCGATCTTCAGGCTGATCACGCGCCCGCCGCCGGCCTCGACAGCAGCCTGGGGGACGGAGCGGATGAATTCCAGCGTCCTTGCGATGCGCGAGCGCAATTCGGCGAAATCCTTCTCGTCGTCGTTGAATTTCGGCGCCTCGACCCCGGAAAGCCGCGCCACGCACAGCTTGGCGAAATCGCAGGCCGTGCTGACCTGGCGCGAGAGCGGCAGCATGTCGGCGGTGAGTCTGAGCCCGCACATCACGGTCGGTTCGACCTTCTTGGCCTCGGCAAAGGCGGCTGCCTTGTCGAGGATGGCCGAAAGCGCCTCCAAGGTGTGCACGAAAACCGGCACGGTTGCCTGGTAGTATGAAAGCGACATGATTTCCTCCGGGCCTGTCTGGGCGATGGGGCTGTTTTTACTTGGCTCGAGGCCCGATGGCCACGGGTTCTTCGCCTCACGCCCCGAAGATCGACCAGCCCATGCGGCGGGTGAGAGCCTCGAGGGCGATGCGGCCGAGATGGGAATTGCCGTTGGCGTCGAGGCCCGGCGCCCACACCGCGATGGAGGCCTTGCCCGGTGCCACCGCCAGGATGCCGCCGCCCACGCCGCTCTTGCCGGGCAGGCCGACGCGGTAGGCGAATTCGCCGGAGCCGTCATAATGGCCGCAGGTCAGCATGATCGCGTTGATGCGGCGGGCGCGCTCGGGTTGCACCACACGATGGCCGGTCGAGGGATTGCGGCCCTGCGAGGCGAGAAAACGCCCCGCCATCGCCAGTTGCCGGCAGGACATGGCGATGGCGCAGTGATGGAAATAGACGCCAAGCGTGTAGTCGACCGGGTTGTCGAGCACGCCGAAGGATTTCATGTAGTTGGCGAGAGCCGCGTTGCGGAAGCCGGTGCGCTGCTCGGAGGCGGCCACCGCCTCGTCGATGGCGATCGAGGGATCGTCGGCGAGGAAGCGCATGAAATGCAGGATCTCGCCGAGCGCCTCGCGCGGCTGGTGGCCGGACAGAATCAAATCGGTGACGGCGATGGCGCCGGCATTGATGAAGGGGTTGCGCGGAATGCCCTTCTCGTTCTCCAGGAGCACGATGGAGTTGAAGGCGCTGCCGGAGGGCTCGCGTCCCACCCGGCGCCACAGCCGGTCGCCAGCCTTGCCGAGGGCGAGGGTCAAGGTGAAGACCTTGGAGATGCTCTGGATCGAGAAGGGCATGTCGGCATCGCCGCCGACATGGGCATTGCCGTCGGCATCGATGACGGCGATGCCGAAATGCCTGGGGTCGACGCGGGCAAGTTCGGGAATATAGCTCGCCACCTCGCCACGTTCGCTATAGGAGGCCATCTCCTCGGCGATTTCGGCGACGATCTCATCAAGCAGGGGCAAGGCGGGCCTCGGGTTTGGATGGTGGTCTTCTCCCTTAGCGCAAATCGGCGGCGGTTTGGGAAGAGGTGTCGACGAACGAGCGCTGTGCTTCACCCCTCATCCGGCTGCCGCCACCTTCTCCCGCAAGGGGAGAAGGGGTTTTATTGGGCTTGAGATAGAGCATCTATCGTAGGGCACCAAATGAGCCGAGCTAATCTCCTTCTCCCCTTGCGGGTGTCGTCAACTCTCTTGAGTTGACTAGAGGTCCCGGCAGGGGGATGAGGGGTGAAACACCCGCTTTCCTTGACTCTCGCCCCCATATCCCCTACATCCCGCCCCGTTCTTACATGGGTAAGACGCCCTTCCGCCGACCATCCCGAGAGGATGGAGGCCAACGCCCGTCAGCGCGATGCGCCCACGGGCGTGTTTTGCGTTGTGCGCCTTGCCTTGCGGGACGATGGCTCCGATATCTGCATCCAAGATGCAGATATCGGCGTGTTTTGCGATACTTGACGATGGCGTCAAATCGCAAAACGCCATGGCCAAACAGGAAAAGACGAATGTTCGATGGTCTCTCCGCACGTCTGTCCGATGTGCTCGACAAGCTCACCCGGCGTGGCGCCCTCACCGAGGCGGATGTCGGCGAAGCCATGCGCGAGATCCGCCGTGCGCTGATCGAGGCGGACGTCGCGCTCGACGTCGTGCGCTCCTTCACCGACAAGGTCCGCACCCGCGCCGTCGGCGCCGAGGTGCTGAAATCGGTGACGCCGGGGCAGATGGTCGTCAAGATCGTCAACGACGTCCTGATCGAGACGCTCGGCGGCGAAGGCCAGGCCATCGACCTGCAGGCGGTGCCGCCGGTGCCGATCCTGATGGTGGGCCTGCAGGGCTCCGGCAAGACCACCACCACCGCCAAGATCGCCAAGCGCCTGACCGACAAGTTCGGCAAGAAGGTGCTGCTCGCCTCGCTCGATACCCGCCGGCCCGCCGCCATGGAACAGCTCGCCGTGCTCGGCAAGCAGGTGGGCGTCTCCGTGCTGCCGATCGTCGCGGGCCAGTCCGCCGTGCAGATCGCCAAGCGGGCCATGGATGCCGCCCGCTTCGGCGGCTACGACGTCGTCATGCTCGACACCGCCGGCCGCACCACGGTCGACGAGGCGCTGATGGCCGAGGCGGCCGAGGTCAAGGCCGTCACCGAGCCGCATGAAGTGCTGCTGGTCGCCGACGCGCTCACCGGCCAGGACGCCGTCAACACCGCGCGCGCCTTCGACGGGCGCCTCGGCATCACCGGCATCGTGCTCACCCGCCTCGACGGCGATGGCCGCGGCGGCGCCGCCCTGTCGATGCGCGCCGTCACCGGCAAGCCGATCAAGCTGGTCGGCACCGGCGAAAAGGTCGACGCGCTCGACGATTTCCATCCCGCCCGCATCGCCAACCGCATCCTCGGCATGGGCGACATCGTCTCGCTGGTCGAGAAGGCCGCCGAGACGATCGACGCCGAGAAGGCCGCCAAGATCGCCGCCAAGATGCAGAAGGGCGCCTTCGATCTGGAGGATCTGCGCGACCAGCTGATCCAGATGGAGAAGATCGGCGGCATGTCCGGCGTGCTCGGCCTGCTGCCCGGCATGGGCAAGATCAAGGACCAGCTCGCCGGCGCCAATCTCGACGAGAAGGTGTTCAAGCGCCAGCGCGCCATCATCGATTCGATGACCCCCGAAGAGCGCCGCAAGCCCGAGATCCTCAAGGCCTCGCGCAAGCGCCGCATCGCCGCCGGCTCCGGCACCACGCCCGAACAGATCAACCGCCTGCTGAAGATGCATATGCAGATGGCGGACATGATGAAGAAGATGGGCGGGGCCAAGAAGGGCGCGCTCGGCAAGATGGCCTCGATGTTCGGCCTGGGCGGCGGCATGCCGCAATTGCCGCCCGGCGCCCTGGACGCCATCGCCAAGGGCCAGATGCCGCCGGGAATGCCCTCCGAAATGCCGAAACTGCCGCCGCAGATGCCGAATTTCGGCCCGGGCGGCCCTAAATTGCCAGGCTTTCCCGGCCTTGGCGGACCGAAATTGCCGGGCGGCCTGCCGCCGGGCTTCCCCTTCGGCGGCAAGAAGAAATAGCCGCCCGAAACCCTTTCACCTCACCGACGAACAAACTGACAAACGGAGTTACCCATGTCCCTCAAGATCCGTCTCGCCCGTCGCGGCGCCAAGAAGCGCCCGTTCTACGCGGTCGTCGTTGCCGATTCGCGCTCTCCGCGCGATGGCCGCTTCATCGAGAAGCTCGGCACCTATGACCCGATGATCGCCAAGGATTCGGGCAAGTCGCGCTGGACCGTCGATCTGGAAGCCGCCAAGACCTGGATCGCCAAGGGCGCCCAGCCGACCGACCGCGTGCTGCGTCACTTCGCCGAGGCCGGCCTGCTGACCCGCGAGACCCGCAACAACCCGGTCAAGGCCGTTCCCGGCAAGAAGGCGCAGGACCGCGCCGCCGAGAAGGCCAAGAAGGCCGAGGCCGCGGCCAGCGAAGCGGCCGAGTAAGGCGATCCTGCTCCCCTCTCCCCGCTGGGGAGAGGGGTTCCCGCGCTCTTCGCCAAAGGCTCCCCATGCCCCCTGCCCCGCAAAACCTCGTTGTCCTCGGCGTTTTCGGCGCGGCCCATGGACTCAAGGGCGAGATCCGGCTGAAATCCTATACCGAGGAACCGCTGGCCATTGCCAATTACGGCCCCCTCCTCACCAAATCCGGCCGCCAGATCAAGCTCGCCAGCCTGCGCCAGGCCAAGGACGTGCTGATCGCCCGGGTCGAAGGTGTCAGCGACCGCACGGGCGCCGAACAACTCGTCAATCTTCAGCTTTTCGTCGCGCGCGACGCGCTGGGCATGCCCGAGGACGAGGACGAATTCTTCCACGCCGATCTCATCGGCCTCGTCGCGCGCGATGAGGACGGCAACAGGATCGGCACGGTCACCGGCCTGTTCGATTTCGGCGCCGGCGACATCATCGAAGTGACGCCGGATGACGCCAAGAAGGCACCGGAGGGCGCCAAGGAAGCATCCGGCAGCGCCAAGCCCCTGCTGCTGCCCTTCACCAAGGCCGTCATTCCCGTGATCGACATCAAGGCCGGACATATTGTCGTCGTGCTGCCCGAAGAGACTGGCGCGGCTGATGAGAACGAGGAGACAGGCGACGATGAGCGCTGACCACATTTTGAGCGGCAGCCTGGATGGCGATTTCAGGAGTCTCGCCGGGATGCCGGTCGCCGGCCTGATCTTCGACATGGACGGTACGCTGGTCGACAACATGCATGTGCACAACGACGCCTGGGAAACCTGGCATCAGCGCCATGGCCTGGCCTTCGACCGCGAGCGCTTCTTCCGCGATACCGCCGGCCGCGCCAATCGCGAAGTGGTCGGGCTGGTCAAGCCCGATGCGAGCGAGCACGAACTCGACACGCTGGGCCTGGAGAAGGAAGCGATCTACCGCGAGATCTATCGCAGCCAGATGGTGCCGATGCCGGGCCTGATGGCATTGATCGCGGCCTGCGAAGTCCGCGGGCAGAAGATGTCGGTCGCCACCGCCGCCACGCCGGAGAACGCCGCTCTGGTGCTCGACGGCCTCGATTTGCGCCGCCATTTCGTCACCGTGGTCTCGCCCTCCATGGGCTATCGCGGCAAGCCCCATCCCGACCTCTTCCTCGCCGCCGCCGACGCCATGGGCCTGGCGCCCGGCCAATGCGTGGTGTTCGAGGACGCGCCGCTGGGCATCGAGGCCGCCCGCAACGCCGGCATGCGCGCCGTGGGTGTGAAGACCATGCTCGACGACGCGGCCCTCGACGGCCCGAACACCGTGTTCTCGATCAAGGACTTCACGGACGACAGGCTCAAGGGGCTGTTGGGATGAGGGCTATTTCTTGCCCTTGTGCATCTCCCCTCATCCGGCTGCCGCCACCTTCTCCCGCAAGGGGAGAAGGGAATTCATCTGGCCAAGCTGGCACCTTCTGCACCATTCCGATTTCGTTCGCCCCCTCCCATTCGAACCCCTTGGGTATCGCCAACTCCCTCGTGTTGGCTGGGTCCCGGCAGGGGGGCGAGGGGTGGAGCACCTAACACATGTGGCGCGCCTCCATCCTCACCCTCTATCCGGAAATGTTCCCGGGGCCGCTCGGCGTCTCGCTGTCGGGTGAAGCCCTGGCGAACGGCAGCTGGGCGCTGGAGACACGCAATATCCGCGATTTCGGCCAGGGGCGTCATCGTTCGGTCGACGACACGCCGGCCGGCGGTGGCCCGGGCATGGTGATTCGCGCCGACGTCCTGGCCGATGCCATCGATGCCCTCGGCGACGACGGCCGCCCGCGCCTCCTGATGTCGCCGCGCGGCCTGCCCCTGCAGCAGGCGCATGTGCGCGCGCTGGCGGCCGGAGAGGGCGCGGTGATCGTGTGCGGTCGCTTCGAGGGCGTCGACCAGCGGGTAATCGAGGCGCGGGGCCTCACCGAGGTCTCGATCGGGGACTATGTGCTCTCCGGCGGCGAACTCGGAGCCATGGTGCTGATCGATGCCTGCGTCAGACTGCTGCCGGGCGTGATGGGCGGCGCCACCTCCGGCGACGAGGAGAGCTTCGAGAACGGCCTGCTCGAATATCCGCATTATACCAGGCCCCTCCTCTTCGAGGATCGCGCAATTCCCGACATCCTGCGCTCGGGCCATCACAAGAACATCGCAGCCTGGCGCCGCAGCGAGGCCGAGGCCCTGACGCGTGAGCGCCGGCCGGACCTGTGGGCGGCCTATCAGGCGCGCCAGCCGCCGCAGAAGAAGAGAAAGTAGTCATCCCGGGCGCGTCGCAGCATGCAGTGACGCGATGCAGATCCGGGAGTGGGAGAGGAAAAGGCGCCTTGTCCTGATCGCTGTCCCGGATCTGCGACGCATCGCTTCGCGCTGCATCGCGTCCGCGATGACCATCCCTACCGAATTCGGTGGACTCGCCTTGCGTAATGGCGTATTGGCACGCCTCCACTTCAAGCAAGAGCAAGATGCGTCCTTCGGGTACGCGCGGAGATCGATCATGAACCTGATTCAGACTATCGAGCAGGAAGAAATTGCCCGCCTTTCGGCCGGCAAGGACATTCCTGAATTTCAGCCCGGCGACACGGTCATCGTGAACGTCAAGGTGAAGGAAGGCGAGCGCACCCGCGTTCAGGCCTATGAAGGCGTCTGCATCGCCCGCGACGGCGGCGGCCTGCAGGAGAGCTTCACCGTCCGCAAGATTTCCTACGGCGAAGGTGTCGAGCGCGTGTTCCCGCTCTACTCGCCGATGATCGATTCCATCAAGCTGGTCCGCCGCGGCAAGGTCCGCCGCGCCAAGCTCTATTACCTGCGCGATCGCCGCGGCAAGTCTGCCCGCATCGCCGAGCGCGTCGACTACAAGAAGTAAGTCCGGCGCTTCTGACGGATTTCGACGCCGGCCTGGCAACGGGCCGGCGTTTTGCGTTTCCTGGGACTGACGGCTTCCGGCGGGCGATCCCAGGATCTACCCCTTCCTCTTCGGCCACCATAGATCGGGGATGCCGCGGTCGTAGATCACACCGGGATCGCCATGTTCGAACTCGTCCCAATAGGCCAGCCAGTGGTTCGGGCGGTTGTACATCGGCACCCAGTAATAACCCGAGCGCAGCACGCGGTCGAAGGCGCGGCACGCCGCGACGAGCGCGGCCCGGCTGTCGGCGGCGACGATGGCGTCGATCAGTGCGTCGAGCACCGGATCGGCGATGCCGGAAATATTGGTCGAGCCAGGCACGGCGGCCGTCCGGCTGGAAAAGGGCCCGCGCATGTCTTCGCCCGGGGTCAGGCCGTAAGTGGCACGGCGGGAGATGACGTCATAGTCGAACGCGTCGGTGCGGCGCTGATATTGCGAGGAATCGACGGCGCGAAAACTCGCCGCGATGCCGAGCCGGCCGAGATTCTGGATGAAGGGAGCCGTGATCTTGTAGAGGAAGTCGCTCTCCTCCAGGAACTCGATGGTGAAGACCTCGCCCTTGGCGTTCTTGAGGACGCGGTTGTCGAGGCTCCAGCCAGCCTCCTTGAGGAGCCCCAGCGCCGTGCGCAGATTGGCGCGGTCGAAGCCGCTCCCATCCGAGACCGGCGGCAGCAGGGCTTCGCCGAAGACGGCGTCGGGCACCTTGCCGCGATGCGGTTCCAGCAAGGCGAGTTCGTCCGGCCCGGGCTTGCCCTCGGCCTTCAGCGGCGAATTCTCGAAGATCGAGGCCGTGCGCTGGTAGGACGAGTACATCACGTTTCGGTTCACCCATTCGAAATCGAAGACGAAACCGAGGGCCTGGCGCACGCGGGGATCGGAAAACTTGGCGCGGCGCGTGTTGAAATACCAGCCCTGGGCGCCCGAGGGCGTGTGGTCGGGCACCGTTTCGCGCTTGATGCGGCCTTCGCGCACGGGCGGAATGTCATAGCCCTTGGCCCAGTTCTCGGAGCTCGATTCCTCGCGGAAACGGTAATTGCCGGCGCCGAAGGCGATGAAGGACACCGAGGGATCGCGGTAATATTGCCAGGTCAGGCGGTCGAAATTGTTGGTGCCGATCTGGGTCGGCAATTTCTCGCCCCACCAGTTCGCCACGCGCTCATAGCTGATCGCTTCGCCCACATCGACCTTGCCCACCTTGTAGGGCCCGCTGCCGAGCGGGGCTTCCAAGGTGGATTTGGTGAAATCGCGGCTCGACCACCAGGCCTTCGAGAAGATCGGCAAGCCGGCGACGATCAGGGGCAGCGAGCGCCCGCGCCCGGGCAGCAGCGTGACGCGCACGATGTCGGGGGCTTCCGCCACCGCCTCCTTGAAGAAGCGCAGCGGTTCGGTGATGAAGGGATGTCCCTTCTCCTTCAGCGTGTTGAACGACCAGGCGCAGTCCTCCGCCGTCAGTGCCGAGCCGTCATGGAAGCTGAGGCCGGGGCGTAGACGGAAACGATAGGTCTGCCTGTCGGCCGAGACGGCCACCGATTGGGCCGCATAGCCATACACCGCATCCGGCTCGTCCAGAGCCCGCGCCATCAACGTGGCGAAGGTGGCGTCCATCCCCACCGCGCCCGTGCCCTTGAGGACGTAGATGTGCAGGCTGTCGAAAGAGTTGAAGGATTGGTTGTAGCCGGTCTGGTAGACCAGCTGCGAGAAGGCGCCCCCCTTGGGTGCATCCGCGCGCACATAGTCGAATTTTTGGAAGCCGGGCCCGTATTTGAGATCGCCGAAGGTCGACAGGCCGTGGCTCTCGATCTCCTGCCCCCGCGCTCCCGCTGGCAGGAGGGCGCAGGCGGCGCCGAGAAAGCCGGTCTTGAGGAGCATACGGCGGTCGAGGTCGGCCATCGGCGGGGTCCTTGATACACGGGTCATCCCGGACGCGCTGCAGCACGAAGCGATGCGGCGCTGATCCGGGATCGCAAGACGAAAAGAGCCCCCTATCCGGAGCCCGCTCCCGTGTCTGCGTCGCACCGCTTCGCGCTGCGCCGCGCACGGGATGACGATGTCTACTTCGCCGCCCCCGTCTTGGCGGCCAGGGCCGAGTCATACCACCAGACGGTCGGAAAGCCGCCCGTCGGGCTCTGGCTCGGCAGCACGGCCGGCTGGCCGAAGCGGTTCCAGCGCAAAGTGTGCCAGACATCGGAATAGAACATCGGCACCACATAATTGCCGGCAAGCAGCACCCGGTCCAGCGCCTTGGTGGTGGCGACCAGCTCGGCCCGGTCCTTGGCGTAGACGATACGGTCGGCCAGCGCATCCACCGCCGGATCCTTGATGCCGATGATGTTGCGCGAGGTCAACTTGTCGGCGGCGGCAGAGCCCCAATAATCGCGTTGTTCATTGCCGGGCGACTGGGTCTGGCCCACGCCGAACAGAATCATGTCGAAATCGCGATTGTTCTCGCGCTGGTTGAACTGCGTCTCGTCGACCACGCGCACCGAGGCCTCGATGCCGAGGCGCTTGAGATTCTCGACATAGGGCAGGGTGATCTTGGTGAAGGTGTCGCTGGAGAGAAGGATCTCCACCTTCATCACCTCGCCGTTCCCGACATTGGTGAGCTTGCGGTCCTTGAACTCCCAGCCGGCTTCCTTCAGGAGGCCGATGGCCGCGCGGATGTTGGCGCGCTGGGCCTCGTCGCTGCCATTGACGGGATTGGCATAGGGCGTGGTGAACACCTCAGGCGGCAGCTTGTCCTTGATCGCTTCGAGGATGTCGCGCTCCTGGCCCTGCGGCAACCCGCTGGACGAGAGTTCGTCGAGCCCGGCGAAATAGGAGCCGATGCGCTTGTACTTGTTGAAGAAGATCGTGCGGTTCAGCGTCTCGAAATCGAAGACCAGGTTGAAAGCCTTGCGAACCCTGACATCCTGGAATTTCGGCCGCCTGATATTGAAGGCGAAGGCCTGCATGCGCCCGATGGTGTTGGACGGGAAATCCTGCTTGACGATGCGTCCTTCCGTCACCGCCGGGATGTTGTAGAGCGTCATCCAGTTGGCGATGACGTTCTCCAGCCGGAAATCGTAGGAATCGCTCTTGAACAGTTCCGGCAGTTGCTGGGCATTGGTGTAGTAGTCGTAACGGATCTCATCGAAATTATAGTGGCCCTTGGCGGTGGGCAGGTCGGCGCCCCACCAGTCCTTCACGCGCTCATAGACGGCCCCGCGCCCGGCCTCGAAGCTCTTGAGGCGGTAGGGGCCGGAGCCGAGCGGCGGCTCGAGCGTGGTGTTGGCGACGTTGCGCGGCTTGCCGTCCGGTCCGTTGGCCAGCCACCAATGCTTGGGCATGACATAGAGCTGGCCGAGGATCTGCGGCAGCTCGCGATTGCCCTTGCTGGAGAAGGAGAACGTCACCTGGTCAGGCGCGCTGACCTCGGCCTTGGTGACGTCGTGATAATATTGCGCGGTCTGCAGGTTGTTGGCCTTCTGCACCTCGAAGGACCACACCACGTCCTCCGGCGTCAGCTTGGTGCCGTCGTTCCAGCGCGCCTTGGGATTGATGCGGAAGGTCACCGAGGAGATGTCGTCGGGAAAGCGCACGGCATCGGCGATCTCGCCATATTCGGTGGAAGCCTCGTCCTGCGCCGATGTCATCAGGTTCTGATAGACATTGGTGACGCCGGCCTCGATGTTGCCCTTCACCGAGACGCCGTTGATCGCCATCAGCGCGATGTTGAAATTGTCGAAGGTGCCGCTGATCGCCAGCCGCACCCGGCCGCCCTTGGGCGCATCGGGATTGACATAGTCGAAATGGTCGAAAGCCTCCTTGTGCTTGGGCTCGCCCAGCAGGGACAAGCCGATGCGCCAGGGGGGCGTCGCGCCCGCCGCCGCGCCGGCAGGGGCTTGGGCCGGCTTGGCTGCCTCCTGCGCCAAAACCTGCTGAGGCGCGAGCAGGGCCAGGGTCGCGAAGGCGGCGAGGGCGGCCGAGGCGAGAGGGGAACGGACGGGGCGCATGGGATCTCCGTGGGTTTCCCTTGCCATCGGCAGGGAGACGGGGCCGGGGGCGGCCGGGACTTGTAGGGCACGGCCTGCAGGCGCCGCTGGCGGGCAGCGGCGGCAAACCATCGAGGATAGGAGCCAATGCGGCGGAAATGCAGCTGATTCGGCAAGATGACATCGTGTTCACCTTGCAGGGCATTCGGCGATTGGATCACCCGCACCCAACCGTAAGAGGTGCCGAATCCGCCGGGAGAGCACAAAGCGTTCGCGGCTGGACGCGCTTTGCGCCCGCCACGGGCCTCAAAAGCGCGTGCCAACACGTCCGGCCGGGCTTATCCTCATGGACGCATCCTGCATCGCATGGCGGCGCCCCCCGGCGCGGGCCGGTGCGGCGGGACTGCAAGAGGCGCGATCCGGAGGCACCGCCATGCTGGGAGCAAAGCTCGCCGTCGCCACCCTGCCCGTGCGCGATCTCGCCACGACCCGGCGCTTCTACGAGGATCTGGTCGGGCTGGAGGTCGCCTTCGAGCACGAGGGCAGCGCCATCGCCTACAAGGCCGGCCCCTCGATCGTGCTCGTCTATGTCTCCGCCAATGCCGGCACCAACCACGCCACCGCCGTGACCTGGGTGGTGGGCGACGACATGCCCCGCCTGGTCGAGGCCCTCAAAGCCAAGGGCGTTGCCTTCGAGCATTACGAGATCCCCGGCACCACGCTCGACGGCGACATCCACCGCACCGGCGACCTCGAACTCGCCTGGTTCCGCGACCCCGACGGCAACATCCACGGCCTGACGAGCGGGTGAAGAGGTCTTGTCATCCCGTGCGCGTTGCGGCACGCAGTGCTGCAGCGCAGATACGGGATCGTTTGCCGGAAAAAGCGCCTCATTCGTCTTGCGATCCCCGGACCAAACCTCTGGTTTGGCCTGACTGCGCAGCGTCATTTCATGATGCAACCCGCACGGGATGACATATTCCTTTCCACGCGATTGCACGGAGAGAGCCCGCAATCGCGGATTGACGCCGCTCCATCCCTCGCTATAGTGCCGCCCGCGTTGCCCCTATGGCGGAACTGGTAGACGCGTCCGACTCAAAATCGGATTCCGCAAGGAGTGCTGGTTCGATTCCGGCTAGGGGCACCACTTCCACTTTCGACGATGTTCGCGGAAGTTCAAAATCCTCCAAAAATCAAAGACTTAAGCACAAAAACCGTTCGCTGCGGTTCGTTTCCGTGCGCCTACAGCCGGACTGCGTGGTGGTACGGATGGTGGTATCACCCTCGGAATCTGCTAGGATGTGGTGGTACGCGATACCACCATTCGGGCGCCGCCATGCCGCTGACAGACATCGAATGCCGAACCGCCAAGCCGACAGAATCGGTGCGCAAGCTCTCGGATGGCCAGGGTTTGCAGCTCTGGATCATGCCGAACGGCTCGAAACTTTGGCGGCAGGACTATCGCTTCGCCGGCAAGCGCAAGCTTCTGGCGATCGGCCCCTATCCCGCGATCACGCTGGTGGCGGCTCGCAAAGCCCGCGGCGAAGCCCGTGCGCTGGTCGCTGGTGGTATCGACCCCTCTGATGCCAAGCAGGAAGCCAAGGCGGCCCGCATCGCTCAGGAAGCCGCCGCAGACAGCTTCAAGGCGGTAGCGGAAGGCTATGTTGCCAAGCTCAAGCGCGAAGGCCGGGCGCCCGCCACTATGAAGAAAATAGAGTGGCTGCTCGACTTCGCCTTGCCTGACCTCGGCAAGCTCAAGATCGGCGAGATCAGTTCGGCCAAGGTGCTCGCCGTGCTGCGCAAGGTGGAAGCACGCGAGGCCTATGAAAGTGCCCACCGCCTCCGCTCCACCATCGGCGCCGTGTTTCGGTATGGCATTGCCAGCGCCCTTTGCGAGAATGATCCGACACAGGCCCTAAAGGGCGCGCTGACAACACCGACCGTGACTCCCCGCGCCGCGTTGCTCAAGCCGACCGCCTTCGGTGCACTGCTACGCTCGATCGAAGATTTCGACGGCCAGCCCACGACGCAAGCCGCCTTGCGATTGATGGCCTATCTGTTTCCCCGGCCGGGCGAACTGCGCATGGCGGAATGGGCCGAGTTCGACCTTGCGGCGGCTGCCTGGGAGATTCCGACAAGCCGCATGAAAATGCGCCGGCCCCATCGCATCCCATTGTCTCAGCAGGCCGTCGCGATCCTCAAAGATTTGCAGGCGCTAAGCGGCAAGGGGAGGCTGGTGCTGCCCTGCGTGCGCACATTCGCTCGCCCAATCAGCGAGAACACGCTCAACGCCGCCCTGCGCCGGCTCGGCTATGCGAAGGAGGAAGCAACTGCGCATGGCTTCCGCGCCACTGCCTCTACCCTGCTCAACGAAAGCGGCAAATGGCGCCCGGACGTGATCGAGGCCGCTCTCGCCCATATTGGCGCCGACGAAATCCGCCGCGCCTATCTGCGCTCCGATTTTTGGGAAGAGCGCAAGGCGATGATGCAGTGGTGGGCCGATTACATTGATCGGCTTCGTGAAGGCGGCAAGGTCCTGGCGATCGTCAGAGGAAGCTAGATGCAATTCGCTAGTGCTGCTTCGAAGCTGACGCCCTACTGTCAGAATACCGCCGCAGCACAAAATCCCACACCGCGCCACCTTCGCGTCCGCACCTCATGTCCGATTTGCGTTCGGGCGAGAGCTTGATACATTGAGAACAACCGGAGAACTTCGATAGTGGACATCGTTGACAAGGCGACGAGGTCGCGAATGATGAGCCGGATAAAGGGAAAGGACACCCGCCCGGAGCTGGCGGTGCGCCGTGCGGCCCACACGCTCGGCTACCGGTTTCGGCTGCATCGCCGCGATCTGCCCGGCAGCCCCGACTTGGTGTTTCCTGGACGTCGCAAGGTAATCTTCGTCCACGGCTGCTACTGGCATCGCCATCCGGGCTGCCGGTTCGCCACTACTCCTGGAAGCAACGTGGAATTCTGGACCGACAAATTCAATCGTAACATCGCGCGCGATGCCGCGGCCATTGCTGCGCTCGAAGGGCAGGGCTGGCGGCCGCTGGTATTGTGGGAATGTGAGACGTTTGATTCCGAGGTGCTGGCCGCGCGCCTCTCGGCACATCTGGAGAGCGGACGGGAACAGGAATGAAGAGGCTGCCGGAAGTCCGTCTGCAAAAACTTGAGCGACTGCGTGGAGGCCACGCGCCTCGCGCGCTTGAGCTGTGTTCGGGCTGTGGCGGCCTCTCCCTGGGAATGGAAGCCGCTGGTATCGAGCTACTCGCCCACGTCGAGTTCGACTCGACGGCGGCCGCCAGCTACGCGCTCAACTTCAGGCCACCGCACGAGGACAGCGCCGAGGCCTGGGCCAGGGCGCGAGATATGGTTGCCTCGGACCCAGCGACTATCGCCGAGGAGATAGGACTCAAAGGCAAGGTCGAGGACCATTTCGACATTCTCGCGGCCGGACTGCCCTGTCAGGCTTTCGCACGCATTGGTCGCTCCAAGCTGCGCTCGGTCCGAAAGGACGAGGAAGCTTTCAAGAACGATCCCAGGGCCCAGCTTTATCAACGGTTTCTACAATATGTTGAGGCGGTCCAGCCAGTCGCCCTCATCATTGAGAACGTTCCCGACATCCTCAACTTCGGCGGCCACAACGTCCCCGAGGAGATTTGCGAGCACCTGGAGGAAATGGGATACCGCGTCCGCTATACCTTGCTCAACGCCGCCTACTACGGCGTGCCGCAAATGCGGGAACGGCTTTTCTTGGTGGCGATCGACGAGTCGCTCGGGTTCGATCCATCATTTCCCCAGCCCACTCACGCCGCCAAGCTGCCGTCAGGATACGAGAGCGCTCGATCGACGGCGCTCAAGCACGTGCCGGCGGAGGGATCGCGTTTCCATCCGATTCCGCAAGCGGTGCCCGGTCTGCCCCCGGCCGTGACGGTGAAGCAGGCACTCTCGGACCTGCCTGTCATCACCGAGCACTTCGCCGAACCAGCGATTATGCGCCGTCGGAAGACATCGGACGTCCTGCCATATGCCGCCTACGACGGCCTGGAGTCCTACGCCAAGCTTATGCGCCACTGGCTAGGGCATGACCGCGTGATCCTTGGCACCAGCGGCCATGTGGTGCGCATAACACCACGCGACTTCGAGACCTTTGCGCGCATGAAATCCAATGGCGAGTATCCGCACGCCTTCAAGGTCGCCCACGAGCTCTTTGAGGAGCATCTTTCCAGCTTGGCTGCTAGTGAGAAGCCACGCAACAATTCCGCGGCCTGGAAGAGTCTCCGCGCCACCTTCGTGCCGCCTTACGACCCCGGAAAGTTCCCGAACAAGTGGTGGAAGCTGGATCCAAAGATGCCTTCGCGCACGCTCACGGCACACATGGGCAAGGACACGTATTCGCATATCCATTGGGATGCGACCCAGAAACGGACCATCTCGGTACGTGAGGCCGCGAGACTTCAGTCGTTCCCGGATAGCTTCCGGTTTGCTGGCGCCATGAATGCGGCGTTCCGGCAGATCGGCAACGCGGTGCCACCGCTGCTCGGATTGGCCATTGCCGAGCGTCTGTGCAAGGACCTCGTGCGCAAGCCGGTGGCGGCACCCGTCGTGACAATCAAACTCGAGGCGACCGCCAAGGTCGCCTGATCAGGCTGGCTCGACGACGGGCGCGAGCCCCTCGCTCTCAAGGCGGGCTTTGATCTGCAGTAGACGCAGGCTCTGCTTGTCGGTCGGCAGCCCCTGTACGAGCCCGGCGGCGACCTTAACTAGCCGCTCCTCATCGGGGGCGAGTAGCCGGCGCGCCAGGGCCCATTCGCGCACTCCGGACCAGTAGGGGCGGCCAAGACGCACCACAGTAGCCTGGGCGGAGATGCCCGAGTCCACCCTCTGTTGGGATCTAGCAGTGCGATCCGTCGCCTGGACCTCGCTGACATCGAGCAGCTCGGTCAGGAATTCAGGCTTGATCTCGACTGACACTTGCTTGGCGCGTTCCCAGCATAGATCGCGCTTGCACCACTCGGTGACGTTCTGCACGCCGGCTGGCGGCTCGACGATCACCCCATGCATTGCGCATGCGATGCGCTCGATCTGGCCACTGAGCGCTGCGGTCAGCCCCTGCCGCTGCCAGACGCCGAGGAGGTCCACCGCCTTGCCGTCGGCACTGGCGACAAGCTGCGCTAGACGCGCGACCGTGTAAGCCACGACGTTGGCGCGGTACCCGCCCGAATACCAGGGCTGGGTCGAGACCAGTCGCTCCGTGGCACGGAAGATCATCACCCGGGCCACTGCGACGCGGAAATAGTCCTCGTGGAACTTGTCCGGCGCCACCTCCCACCTTTCTGTGATGAAGGTCGCGAACTCTATGAAGTTCTTCTGGGCGCCCCGGCTCACGATCTGGGGCAACTGCCGCCAAGCATTCTCGCTCTTCGCCAGATCGGTCTTGGTGATCACTTGCTCGCGCGGGTTCATCTCCAGGAAGCGCTTGCGTTCGGCGGGGCCGAGAACCGCCTGCTCGTTGAGGTACTGGCCTCGGGCGCGTTCATAGAACCAGTGGGTCTCGTGTTGAGCCCCTGTCAGGGCGGGCGCCCAGATCCGCCGGGAAATCTGTTCCAAACGACGGTGATAATCGTGGTTGGAGAAGAAGTCGGCGTCACTGACCTTGTTCTGGCTGTTGGCGTACCGGGCGATGAGCGGGATCATCTCCCCCGACTTCTCGGGACTCACCACCGACAGCTTCATCGGCACGAAAATGCCCTGAAGCGACACCTTGTCGGCGCGTCGCGTGGCGGCCAGCGACGCCGTCGTCTGGCCGCCATTGACGATCTGCAAGTCGGTGACACTGGTGATCCTGTCACCGTCGGCTGTACGTGTGACAATCACCGCTGAGGCCGTGGCGGCGATCCCGTTGTTGTAGGCGAAGAACATCTCGGGCTGCTGGACTGCGGTGTTGCGGATCCCCTTGTTGATCCGGCCCTTGGCGCTAAGGAACGAGCGAACATTGCCCTCCAGCAGCCGGCTGCCATGGTTGTCGTATATCTGGGCCAGGACCTCTCCGGGCACGATGCATAAATAGGCGGTGTACTGGTTGCCGCCCGTCCCAGCCTTGACGCAAGGCAACCCGCCGCCTGACACCCTCCCGAAGTCGACCACGAGCTCGTCGCGGCCGCTGCGCGAGGCATGAACGCGGTGGAGGCGGGCGATGTCCCAGATATGGAATTCCACCGGCACGTTGGCGATCTCACCCTCAGGCCAGTCTCGGGCCCTGGTGCTCAGCGTCGCATCGGTCAGAATGTAGGCTCGGATGCGGGCCAAATGGGGCGCTCGGCGGCGCAGCTCCGAGGCGAGGCCATGCGCGGGGTGGCTCTCGTCGATGTCGGCCTCGAGCCGTCCGGCGATTGCCTCCTCGACGAAAGCGCGAAGACGTCCGAAGGCCGCTCGGGCGTCGGTCTGGGTTAGGGTGGTGATCTCGGTGCCGAGTATAGGTTCTGCTAGCAGAAGGCGGACAGAGCCGTCGGCGTCGTCGAACGCATAGCCGTCGACCGCCAGGTTGCGGCGCTTGGCTCCCATTCCTCGGAAGAAGCAGGGTTCGAAGTCGGCGATCTCGCCCGCTTCCTCGAGATAGTGGACAGCGACTTCAACGAATGCCGAATGTCGGAAGTTGGCGTCGGCCGTCGCCCAGATTGCCACTTGGTTGATCAGGTCTTGCCGAAAGTCGTCAATCTCCATGGTCAGGCCTCAATGTGACGAGATGGGGATGGCAGCGGGCCAGCTCGATATCGTAGGCGGCCTCGTCGATTCCAGCGGGCGTCAACCCGCGGACAAGGCGTGGGAAGTCTCCCTCGACCTGGAAATACCGGATGCCGTCGAGGCGATAGAAGCGTTCGTCGTAGCCTGTTGCGCCGTCGTAGCCACCTCGCTGCAGTCTCGCCTCCAGCTCAAGAAGCGCCCCATGGGCCTCCCGCGTCAAAAGATCCTGCCGCAGATCGTCCACAAGACGAGCCGCCGATCGCCCGTCGACATCGTCGGAAGGCGCCAACGTCACGACGGCCAGGAGCAGTCGGGTGTCTACGACGTCCAGCTGATCGAGAGAATTGATCCGGGTGGTCGACGCACCAGGACGGATCGTCTTCACCTCGATTCGCAGTCCGGGAAGCACCACATCCTGGTGACCGCCCATCGGACCGGCCCATCCGAGAAGGACAGTCGCCGGCGGCCAGTGCGCGAGACATTCTCGAAGCACAAGTATCTCGCCCAGAAGACCGCGCAGCTCATGTTCGTCCAGCAGGCCGGACCCGCCCGAGAGCAGACGTCGCCAACGTAGTAGGTGAGCCAGCAGATATCCTGACGCGCCGCCCGGGCCGATCGCGCGCAATGCCGCGATCACATCATCGCACAGACTCGCGAAGGGACCGCGCAGCGCAGGCTCGGTTAGCCAAACCCCCGTCGACCAGCGTTCGTCGAGGCGCTGTCCGATCTCGACGGCCACAACCTCGAACACGGGTGACTGTGGAGGGCGTTCGTGGGTGAGCAGAACGAGCCCCGGACGCCCGACGCCGTCTAACGCCGCGTAGAGATCGCAAGCATGGACGGCGTCGACCCGACGTGCACCACCCACGCCGCGGTCCCGAGCCAGGGTGTCCCAGAGATCACCGATCGACATCGCCGTTGCCAAGATCGTCGTCGCCGTCCTCGGGCTCAAACATGGAGCGCCATTCCACCAAGTTGACCTTGTAGATCACCTTACCGCGGACCTCGGCGTCATCGAAGCTGGGGAAACTGAGTCCGAGCGCGACGAGGGGCGGTCCCTCTGGGTTCAGAGGCTTCTGCTCGTCCCGAGGCGCTCCCTTCGGCCTCGTGAACCCGCGTAGGAGGTGCAGGAGAAGCAGCGGGCGTTCACGGACCGCCCTCCAGGCGCTATCGGGAATGTTGGCGTCGACGGCCTCAGCCTCCACCGCGGCGATCTGTTCCTCGCTCAAGCCCTCGCGCTCCGCGCCGCGCGATCCGACGCGGGCGCTCGATCCCGAGACTAGCAGCGATGGCGGATCGGACTTGACGACGACGTTGCGCTTCTGCGGCCGAATCTTGAGGCCGCCGAACGTTACCTCATCCAGACTGCCGTTCGGGATGACGACGTCCCAGGTCTGAAGGCTCGGCTCGTCGGTCTCGTCGAGAAACTCGGCGAGCTGCCCGGACTGGAAGTCGTGGTTGAGCGGGTGGGTCTCGAAGTCGGCCAGGAGCGCGGCGACCTCATCTTTAGAAATCCGGCACCAGAGATGGTTGCCGTACGGCGAGACCTCGGGATCGCCATGGCGTTCAATCATGCGGCGGATGAAACGATCCGCAGTCTCGGCGTTGGCGTGAATGACCGGCGCCGCGCTGCGCAGGCGAGCGGTCTCGATGCCCTCGCCGTCGAGCGCGACTTCTCGGATAATGGTCCTGGCGGTGCGCATCTTGTTGCGCGCCGTAACCAGCAGGGAATCGGGGTGGCCGCGGACCTTTAAGCCGAAGTCCCGCGGCACAAGCCGCAGGCGCTTCATGCGCTTGAGTTCTCGGCGCAGCTCCTCAGAGGCTACGGTAATGTGCTCGTACCAGAGGGCGGCTTCCTCCGTCAGCCACAGTCGGCAGAGATCGAGATAGCCGTCGCGATAGCCGAACCAGCGTCCCATTTGCAGCAGAGTGTCGTACATCTGGGTACTGCGGAAGAAATAGCTGTGGCTCAGTCCCTCGAGCGTCAGTCCTCGCGCTAAGCTGTTGCCACCGACGGCGATGACTCGCAGGCCTTTCTCCTTATGTGAGAGGAAGTCGAGACTGCCAGAACGCTGGTTGACCGACTTCACGACTATTGGGAGCGCGCCCTCGAGCAGGGCCTTCTGGACTGTTGCCCACTCGAAGCCGAGGTCGGCGTACTCCTTGTCGAACGTCGCCTTGAGGCCCGCCAAACGCGGGATTTCCAGCGCTTCATTCGGCGGCAGCTGGCTGTAGTTGCGGATGTCGCGTTGTAGGTCGCGGATCTCGACGTCAATCAGGTCGCGCGTGACGTCCTGGACATTGGTCCAGGCGCTGACGTTGACCAGCATCGACCGGTGCGTGGGACCCTCGCTGCGAAGATCGCGCAGCGTGCTGGCCACGACGAACTGCCGAATCGCCTCCACCAGGCTCTCGGGCAGGGCCGTCACCGAATGATGCGACTTGTGCTTGGGCGGGTAGTGCGCCTCGGCGTCGTCGATCCAGCGCACTATTTCGGAGATACCGCTACCGAAGAGCTTCCTGGCACCCACATAGTTGGTGGGTGGCTCCAGTGCGTAGATGAAGTCGCGCGGAAACAGATCCTCCAGCATCGCCTCGGGCGTGTCGGGATTGATGAACACGTTCGCGAAAGGAGTCGCCGTGAAACCGACGTAAGAGGAACGCTGGAAGAGAGCCAGTAGGGATCGGATCCGTAGGTTGATCTTCGTCGGGTCGTTGTCGGGATCGTTGGTATTGACCGACGCGGCGTCGGCCTCGTCGTCGATCAACAGAACCGGGCCCCGAATGTGTCCGTCAGGCCCGGCGTTCTTGGCCCTGAGCCACCCTTCGAGGTTCTCGAGGATCTTCTTGTTCTTCTTCAGCACCAGGAGCACGGGCTCCTTGAAGGCGTCAAGACGGAAGTTATGCACTGTCATTATCTGTCGACTAAAGTCGCGTGACCGCGACGTGAAGACCCCGGCCATCCGGCGCTGATCGATCGCGCCGACCCCGACCACCTTTGACGTTGAGATCTGAGCACCTTGGAGGAAGTCGGAACTGTCCAGACCGACGAAGCCCTCATCCAGGCGTTCCTGGGTCTGGCGGCGCAGGCTCTCCAGCGTGCCGGTGAGAAGGATGATTAGCCGAAAACCGGCGTCAGCCGCCTTAGCGCAGAGCGCGGTATAGGTCGCCGTCTTGCCCGACTGCACGTCCCCGACCACCATTCCGAGACGGTTCCAGGATCCCGGTCTGGCGGGGTCGCCGACATAGTCGAGGATTTCGTCGGTCACCGAATCGAGTGTGGTGACCACGTTCTTGGGCCAGGAGCGCAGGAGCAGTCGTCGATAGCGCTCCCAGTAGAAGGGGTCGATCGAGGCCTTCCGATCGAGAAGCCAGGGAACGTGATCGCCAGCGTCGATGGCCGTGCCCGACTCCATGGTAATGGCGAGATTTGCATGAAGGCTGCGGATCAGTTGGTCGAACTCTGAGTCCTCGACCGGCATGGCCAGCCGGAAGCTCTTGGCAAGACAAAGCAGCTCATCCTCAGTCGGCCGTCGGTCGTCGGGCAACACCGCCACGATCGCCAGCTCGAGTTTCTTCAGGTTGTCAGTCGACATCGGCGAGGCCTTGCAGAATTCGTTCGGTCTGGGTGGGATTGGTTGAGAATGGTTCGAGGGTGGGGAGGGCCTTCAGGATGTCGGACCGTCGAGCCGGATCTCCTCCGGCCGCGTCGAGCATCCGCCCTGCCAGATCTTGCAGGAACGCTTCGGACTCGCCAGCGTCTGTCGAAGGCGGCACTCGTCGTTCCGACGCAAGGTCGGCGTAGAGCGCGTCCGTCGGCAGTGACATCTCCACGGTGCGGAGCATTTGGTCGACAAGTCCCTGATCGGCCGGATCGAGGGCGCGTCGTAAGGCTTCGACGATGGGGTGATCACGATTGACGGTGTAGTCGACGCCACCTCTAACAACGAGGCGGTGCCAAACATGGATGACCGAGCCACCTGCCGCGCGACGCCCTCGGAATCGATAGACATGGCGACTGGTCTCGGCGATCCGTTCCACCACGCGCTTGAGCCCCGTACGGATCACCTCCGGTGGATTGGCGGCCGACTTCTTCACGTCCAGCGCCCACAGGTGATCGAGAGAGTTGGGAATGTCGACGCGGACGCGGGCCAGCTTGGTCAGCTCCTCCTGCCGCACGAGCCTGAACCAAGTCCCGGACGTGATGAGGCGGCGATTGCGGTAGACATAGAATCCCTGCCCACGTCGGAGCCCTTCCTCCCCGCCGGCGAGCGCGAGATCGGCGGCAGTCAGCTTGCTGATATGCGGCAGGACGTAGGGCGTGAAAACTACATCGACGCCCTCTACCGACAGACGCTCCTCCGGCAGCTGCTGGGTGGCCCTGTTGGCGCGCAGGAACGGGTCGAGGGGTTTGAGCACCAAATTGTTGACGCTAAGCGCTAGCCGGCCGGCGCCCTCGTCGCCGGCGATGTAGCGGTGGAACACCAGTCCAAGATGTTCTCGTCCTCGATCGACGAGCTCGTCGAGAGCTCTAGTTTCAGACGCCTCGCCAGCTGTGGCGCGATCGAATTTCTCCCAGATCACCACCGTACCGCTCGCGAGATCGGCCAGTGGCGCTGCCTGCGGGATCTGGCTGGCCTCCTCCTCCCCGAGCACGTCGAGGGCCCAGTCGCCGGACCGCTCTACTTCGTCCAGGTCCCATCGCGCCGCGCACCAGCCAGCGCCGGTCTTGCTTACGACGGTCAGACGGCGGCATTGCGAAAGCGTAGCGGTCTTCAGGCCGAGGCCAAAGCGGCCGAGATCTCCTGGTCGCCGTTCCCGATCAGGGCCGACCCCGCCGTGGCGCATGGCCTCGACCAGCTGATCCTCCGTCATCCCATCTCCATCGTCGATGAAGGCAAGGTAGGGGCTTGGCAACGTGCGAAACTGGATGCCCACCCTTTTCGCGCGAGCGGCCACGCTATTGTCTACGATGTCGGCGAGCGCAGCCTCGAATGAATAGCCGATCGCCCGCAGGGAGTTCATCATCGCCGGTGCCGACGGTGGATGGATAAGCCGTCTCATGTTCTCTTCGAGCCGGACGGCCGCCGCCTCCGAAATGCTCCCCCAACTACAGAGGCCAGTAGATCAGAAGTTGAACCTTGGCCGCAAGTGCGTTTTGCGCGAGATAGTTCTCGATATCACCTTATATCACCTTTGCCGTCCAGATCGTCTGATCCTTGTAGGACGCACCCGAATGTCGCGTTCCTGGAGCTGACCGATGTCGGTTGATGTAATGCCTCACGACACCATGAAAACCAAACAGAACACATAGAGAACATTTTCTTGCTATCGGCCTGCGACATTCGCCATAATCCGCCGATATTCAGAGACGAGGCAAGGCGATGGAACTTCCGCCGAACGTAACTCCCACCGGCAAGAACGGCAGCATTCCGACCAGTCTGGATCTATGGCGTCTGTGTGACGCGCTCACCGTAGTGCAGGCAGCGCTGCTCATAATCGGTCAAGATCCAAGCGAAGATGGCCTCGAAGAGCTGGTCGAGGAGTGGGAAGCATATCGGCAACCGACCCGTTACAGGACTGCCAAAATTGCTTTGGAGCATGCCATTCGGCGTTATGAATTGGATGCGAACATCGTTTACATTGGCGAACCCGAAAAGAAATTTAATGGGCATCAACGGGAGGTCGATTTTATCATTTTCTCCCGGACAACAATCGAGGTCTCCGATCTTCGCTCTTGGTTGTTTTCGAAAGGCTTCACCACCGGGTTTTTCTTCCCCGACAGGCGACAGGAGGCGGATTATCTCGATCCGGACCATCCCCGCTTCGCACCGAAGCTTGCGGCGGCCGTCCATGCTTGGCAAGCGGTCGAGAACCCCGGAAGCAAATCGCCCAAATCGGCGCTGGAAAAATGGTTGCGCGAAAATGCAGCGAAACATCGGCTGACGGATGCGGACGGCAACGTGAATGAAACCGGCGTTCTGGAATGCGCGAAGGTGGCGAACTGGGAGCCCAAGGGCGGGGCACCGAAAACACCGACCCAGGCGCTCATTCCCGCACCGCTCGTGAAACCCTCTCCTCGGTTGGCGGTGGTCGCCAAAAGCAAGTTCTCTTCGGCCGATATGGATGACGATATCCCGTTTTGACGGGTTGGGGCGAAACATTGGGGAGGGTTCGGTCGAAACCCTGCCAGGTTCCGCGTCGTTCGTCCCAAGATCGGTCGAAATGCGACGAGGGTTTTCTGAAACCCGTCTACCTATTCGCCAGCCAGTGCTTTCGCCAATGTTTCCTGACACCCGGCACGACCCGGGCAACCATCAGGAAACACAGATGAACGCGAACGACCGGACTTCATCACAACCCGCCTTGCTCCATCGCATCCACGACGTGGTGCGCATGACCAATGTCGGCCGTACCACCATCTATGGCGAGATCGCCAGCGGACGACTTCGCATCGTCAAGCTCGGCCGTGCCACCTTGATCCGGGACGACGATTTACGGACTTGGCTCGATAGCCTGTCGTCGAGCGAGCGCCATGCAGCTTAACCTTCATGGCGCTCGCGACCAAGCAGCGGGACCGGCCGCATGCCCGGCTCTATGCCGAATGGCTACACCTGCCGGCCTGGGACGCCTTGAGCCCGGAAGCCATCACCTTGCTCGTCACGCTGATGGCGCGCTTCCGCCCCTTCGATGGCAATTGCATCGCCCTGTCGGACCGGCAGGCGGCCGCACTGGCGCATTGCTCCCGCCCGACGGCAGTGAAGGCAATCGCGAGCCTGGTGGAACTGGGCTGGCTCGAAATCGAGGCCATCGGCTCATTCCGGGGCGCCCGCGACAAGCGTGTCTCGCGCTATTCGCTCACCTGTCAGCCGCGCTATGCCGGCGAGCCCGCAAAGATGACTTTTCTCCATTGGCGGCCATTGGCGAGCGGCCAAAAGGAAAACCGCAAACGGCCTCAATCTGTACCACCGAGGGCCAAGGAACAGACCAATGACAGCAAACTCCACACGACAACGCTCGACGCGCAAATCGTTGATATCGCGAGCACTTCGTCCAGCTCCGGCCGGCCCGTGCATTAGGTTCGACATAGCTAGTATTGCGGCTGCCCCGCTGAGGATCGAAAGCCGTCGCCCAATTATGTCGGGCCGTAAAAGGAGCGCGGCATGAGCACGAAGACAAAAACGGCTCCGCACAAGGCGCCGAAGGTCGAAGACGACGTCGCAAAGAGCCAGGCGATCCTCATGACGCATGCCGGCGTCAATGCCGCCGCGATCATCGAGAAATTCAGCGCTTCCGCCATGGGCGAGCCCGGTATCGAGTTGATCGCCGCAGCGGTGGGCGGCAACATCGATAAAGTACAGTCCGGCAGCATGAGCGGTTGCGAGGCCATGCTTATGGGGCAAGCTGTAGCACTGCAATCCCTATTCATGAGCCTGTCGCGGCGCGCAGCCGCGCAGGACTACCTCAAGCAATACGAGACTTATCTTCGCCTTGCCTTGAAAGCCCAAAGCCAATGCCGCGCCGCGCTGGAAACGCTGGCGGCCATCAAGAACCCGCCGGTGGTTTTCGCCCGGCAGGCTAATATCGCCAATGGCCCTCAGCAGGTGAACAACGGCCTTGCCAACCCGCACGCGAGCAAAACTTTATCTGATCGAAACGAACTATTGGAGCATGGCAATGAGCAGCCCATGGACCTTGGAAAGACGGGCGAAACAATCGGCGACGATCCGGCAACACCGCCCCTGGTTGAAGTCTACAGGCCCACGTAGTGCCGAAGGCAAAGCCAGAGCCGCCCGCAACGCCTTTAAGGGGGCGACGTGGCACGCCTTACGTGAAGAGGTGCGAGAGATGCGGCAGATCTTGCGTGAGCAGGCCGATTTCCGGAGAGAATATCGGTGCGAATGAAGAGAGCGGGCGCTGGCTATTTCTTCATTCCTCGCTAGTGTCCGCTCCTATGGTGATTGTTCATATTGCGTCCTGGAGATGAGATGACATTGTGGTTGGTGCGTGCAGGCAAAAACGGTGAACGTGAAGCCCTCGCATTGGAAAAGGATGTTGCTGTAATTGGATGGGAGCAGCTTCCTGATCTTAGCAAACCAGCTACCCGCGACGAACTCACCGCCCTTCTTGCCTGGACATATCCAAATGAGAAGCCAAAAACGCTATCAAACTGGGAAAGTCAGGTTTGGCCCTTCGCAAGGGTGATTGTCGAAGGCGATCTTGTCGTTTTGCCGCTTAAGACCAGGTCAACCATTGCTATCGGACGCGTGACCGGGCCTTACCAATATCGGTCCGGCCTAACCAGTGATGGATCTTTGCACACGCGGCCGGTTAAGTGGCTTGGTGAGTTCCCTCGTAGCGCCTTCGACCAAGACTTGTTGTACTCCCTTGGCGCATTCATGACGGTTTGCCGAATTCAACGGAATAAGGCTGAAGAACGCGTCAATGCCATTATTGCTGGAAAGTCAATTAAACCCACCCTGCAGGATGCTCCAAGGGATAAAGAGACATCAGCCGAAGACGCGATACCAGACATTGAGCAGTATGCGAGCGATCAGATCCGCAACTTCATTGCACGGCGCTTCAAGGGGCACGCACTGTCGAAGTTGGTCGCGGCAATTTTGACTGCTGAAGGCTACCACGTTCAGATTTCACCCGAAGGGCCAGACGGCGGCGTAGACATTATCGCAGGCAAAGGGGCACTCGGCTTCGACGCGCCACGACTGGCCGTGCAGGTAAAATCAAGCGAGAGTCCAATAGACGTGAAAATCCTCCGTGAGCTTCAGGGTTCCATGAAGAGTTTCGGTGCGGATCAAGGTTTGATTGTCACTTGGGGTGGCTATGGTAGGGCCGTCGCAAAAGAAGCCAGCCGACTTTTCTTTCAGATCAGGCTCTGGGATTCCGGCGATCTGGTCCGCATGATCCAAACTCACTATGACGCGATCTCTGATGATATTCAGGCGGATCTACCACTACAACGAATCTGGACGCTCGTACCAAGCGACGAATAGAAGCTTCGAAAACGGCTCCTATCCTGTGGCGGGTCGCCTGCGTTTGCTCACGACCGCCTTCAGACAGGCCTTTTGGTGGTACTATTGGTGGTATCGTTGCACTCAACAATATTTATTAACTAGCAATAACAATACATTAAGCACCAAATTCGATGACGGCTAGGGCACCAATCTCACTTCATGCTGAAGGACGTGCCGCCGCGATCAGCCACGCGCTGCGATCCTCGCCCTTCCATCCTCCGCCCACCCGTGACACTCTCCCGGTCCAGCCACACCAGGGAGCCATGCCATGTCCTCGTCCCCCGCCATCATCGTCACCGGCGCGGCCGGCAATCTTGGGGCCGCAGTGGTGCGCGAGCTTGCCAAAGGCAGCACTCCGCTCGTGCTGATGGAGCGCTCGGCGGAGAAACTCGAAGCCCTCGTCGCCTCGCTGCCGTCGGGCAGTGAGGTGCTGTCGATCGCCGGCACGGACATGACCTCGCAGGAGGCCTGCGAGGCGGCGGTGGCCGAGGCGGTGGAGCGGTTCGGGGCGGTGGGCGGGCTCGCCAATACCGTGGGCGGCTTCGCGATGGCGCCGGTCGCCAAGGCGCTTTCTCAATGGGATGCCATGCTCACCGGCAATGCCCGCACGGCGCTCGCCATCAGCGCCGCGGTGCTGCCGGCGATGCAGGCCGCGCGCCAGGGCCGCATCGTGCATGTGGCGGCGCTGGCCGGGCAGAAGGCGTCGGCCGGGATGGCCGCCTATGCCGCCTCCAAGGCGGCGCTGCTGCGGCTCACCGAGGCCATTGCCGAGGAATATCGCAAGGATGGCATCACGGCCAATTGCGTGCTGCCCGGCGTGATCGACACGCCGCAGAACCGCGCCGCCATGCCCAAGGCCGATACCAGCTCCTGGGTGGCGCCGGAGGCGATCGCGCGGTTGATCGCCTTCCTGCTCTCGCCGGAAGGCGGCGTGGTGACGGGCGGAGCGATTCCGGCCACGGGCGTGCCGGCGGTTTCCACGTAAAGCAGCGGGTTCCTTCCTGGGAGCGCGCATATCACGGTGACATGCCTGCCTGTCGCGATCTCGGCGGCCGGAAACACCGAACTGGCCAAAAGAACAGCGGACGAGGACGTCCGCGCTCCCGGGATGTTGTGCCACGGCCGATGTCGCCCCCCGGGCCATTGCCGCGCAATCTTCCGGCGCTATAGTTCCGCCCAAAAGCCCTGCCGGAGGAGGAACCGCATGCCGAAGCCTTTCATCCGTCTTGCCAAGGCGGCCATGCTCGCCCTGCCGCTCGCGCTCGGCCTCGCAATGGGCGCCGCCCCCGCCAGCGCCAAGGGCTGCGAGGATCTGGCGGCCGGGCGCTGCAAGGTGAAGCTGCCCGGCGGCATCACCATGGCCTATGTCGAGACCGGGCCGAAGGACGGGCCGGCGGTGCTGCTCATCCACGGCCTCACCGACAATATCCGCTCCTGGTCGACCACCATGGCGGCGCTGCACAAGCGCGATCCCGGCCTGCATATCCTCGCCATGGACCTGCGCGGCCATGGCCAGACCTCGATGCCGCCCCGAGCGACCTGTTCGCCCGCACCGGAGAAATGCTTCCGAACCAGCGATTTCGCCGGCGACATCGTCGCCTTCATGAAGGCCAAGAAGATCGCCAAGGCGACGCTGGCCGGCCATTCGCTCGGCAGCTTCGTCGTACAGGAAGTCGCCCTCACCCACCCCGAACTGGTGGAGCGTGCCGTGCTGGTGGCGAGTTCCACCAAGGGCGCCGACAATGTCGCCCTGCGCGACTACGTGCTGAAGGAGCCGGTGGAAGGCTCCTGGAAGAAGGCCCTGGAGGCCAAGGGCTGGAAATATCCCGCCGGCTTCTACATGCTCACCCCGCTCAAGGCCGATCCCAAGGCCGAGGACTGGATCGCCAAGAACTGGGTGGTGGATCCGGCGGCCGATCCCGCCTTCCTCAAACCCTATGTGCCGGAGACCGCCAATGTCCGGCTCGGCACCTGGATCGGCGCCAGCAAGGCCCTGCTGGCCACCGACAACACCGAGCGGCTGAAGGGCTTTTCGGTGCCCGTGCTGGTGATCTGGGCGACGCAGGACAGCATCTTCCTGGAGGCCGACCAGACCTGGCTGAAGCAGTCCCTCGGCGAAGCGGCCAGGGACAAAGGCATTCCCGCTTTCTGGAAGCGTTACGGCGTGCTCCCGCTGCCGGCCTCCGGGGCGCAGGTCAGCGATATCGGCCATAACGTGCAATGGGGCGCGCCGGACGCTGTCGCCGCCGACATCGAGGCCTTCATCAAGACGGGCGCGCCCACCAGCGATCTCCTGCACAGCGACAAGCCGCCGGCGCTCGACCACATCGTCACCGAGCCGGGCAAGGCCGAGGTGATAAAGCTCGACCAGCCGGCTGCGGGGAATTGAGGGAGCGGGACCGGCAGGTTCGGTGAGAAGCGTAACGGTTCCGGGCCGACCTGGAGAGACTGACTCAGCAATCGTAACGAGGCCGGGAAAAGCTCAATTTTGTCATGCCCGGGCCTGTCCCGGGCATCCAGCTTCCTCTGTTCGTTGAGACTGCGGCCCTGGATTGCCGGGACAGGCCCCGCAATGACAAAAGTCGAGTTCCGTCGATCTTCGGTCGGTCTCTTCAGACCGGCCTATCGAAACGCGTCTTCGCGCATTCACTTTAAGGCTTGTTAAGTACGGCAATTCACTTTATGACTTGTTAAGTGAACCTGCCGAGGCCGTGATGAAGCGTGCGGACGATCACAATGCCGACAGCGGCGCTGCGCCCAATCTGGAAGCGCGGCGCTCCAGCATCCTGGGCCAGCGCGTCAAGGCCTTCCGCACCGCGCGCCGCCTGACCCTGCGCGAACTCGGCGACCTCACCGGCACCACCGCCAGCTTCCTCTCCCAGCTCGAGCGCGGGCTTTCCGGCGCCAACACCTCCACGCTGATGGGGATCGCCAACGCGCTCGGCATCAATGTCGCCGACCTCTTCGACGAGGGCGAGGCTTCGCCGCACAAGGTCGTCTCCCGTTCCGAGCGCCCGGCCCTGCCGGCCAGCGGCGGCTGCCACAAGACCTTGCTGTCCCGGCGCCCGCTTCGCGACCTCGAAGTCTATTCCGGCGAGTTCGACGTCGGCGGCTCCACCGGCGACCAGCCCTATACCCACGGCAATTCCCACGAAATGTTCCTGGTGCTGCGCGGGCGCCTGCAGCTGACGCTCGGCCAGGAGAGCTTCATCCTCGAGGAGGGTGACAGCATCGAATATTCGTCCTCGACGCCGCACAAGACGGCGAACATCGGCGACACGCCGGCCGAGGTGGTGTGGATCATCTCCCCGCCGACCAGCGGCGCCGCCGACCTCGATCAATATGTGATCCGGAAATCGCTCGCATCCGGATCGCCAGAACAGACAAGCGAGTCTTCAGAGGGATAATGGGATGACAACTGCAACGGCATTTGCCCAACGATCTTGCGCAAAAGCGTTTTGTGCCGGCCTGGCCGGCGCTGCCTTTACCCTGCTCGCGGCCTTCCCGGCCCTGGCCCAGAGCGCGCCGCCGGCCGGCACCATCGCCGAGGGGTCGCTGAAGGACAAGACGCTGACCTTCGTCTCCTATGGCGGCATCTACCAGGACGGGCAGAACGCGGCGCTGAAGGAATTCGCCGAAAAGTCCGGCGTCAAGCTCCTGAACGACGGTCCGACGGAGCTCGCCAAGCTCCAGGCCCAGATCGAATCGGGCAACGTCACCTGGGACGTCGTCGACACCGGCGACCTCGCCCCCTTCGCCTATTGCGGCAAATATTTCCAGAAGCTCGACTTCACCAAGATCGACGTCTCGCACATCCCGCCCGGCCAGGTCGGCCCCTGCAGCGTGCCGGCCATGAATTACGGCATCGTGCTGATGTACAAGACCGACAAGTTCAAGGACAATCCGCCCAAGAACTGGAAGGACTTCTTCGACACCAAGAATTTCCCCGGCACGCGCGGCATCGACGGCAGCGGTGACCCGCCGGTCGGCCTGCTCGAACAGGCGCTCCTGGCCGACGGCAATCCGGTGGACAAGATGACGCCGGCGGATATCGACAAGGCCATCGCCCGCATCAAGGCCCTCGGCCCCGACACCGTGTTCTGGAAGACCGGCGCCGAATCCCAGCAGCTCGCCGAGTCCGGCGAGATCGACATGCTCCTGATGTGGACCGGCCGCGCCATGACCGCCGTCAAGAACGGCGCCAAATACACCCCCGTCTGGCAGGACTGGCTGGTGGTCAAGGACCAGCTCGCCATTCCGGTCGGCGTCAAGGATCCCGCCGCCGCCCATGCGCTGATCAATGCCTATCTCGGCAAGAGCGCGCAGGAGGCCCTGACCCAGAAGACCTCCTACTCCCCGGTCAACAGCGAGGCCAAGCCCGAGGTCGACGCGCAGGTGGCGGCCTTCCTCACCAACACCCCCGAACGCGTCAAGCAGGGCTACGGCTTCAACACGGCCTTCTGGACCGAGAACTTCGAGGCCCTGAACGAAAAATGGGGCTCCCTGCTGGCGGGCAACTGAGACGGAGCAGAAAGAGGCGAGCCTCCCTTCTCCCCTTGCGGGTATCGTCCACTCCACTTGGAGTGGACTGGGTGCCCCGAAGGGGTGGATGAGGGGGACACGCAACCTTGATGGTTGTCCGCCAACACCCCTCATCCGTCATTGCTTCGCAATGCCACCTTCTCCCGCAAGGGGAGAAGATTAGTCGTGCCTTGCTCGTCCCGGCCGAACCGTTTGAACTCAGGAGCCGCGCGTGACCGACACCATGCAATCCTCCATGGCCATTGGCCGGCAGCGCAGGTTGAGGCCGCTTTCGGCCTATCCGTCGCTGCTGACGGTGCCGGCCGTGCTGCTGCTGATTCTCGCCATGGGCTATCCGCTCGCCACCGTGGTGGTGCGCAGCTTCGCCGAGCCGGGCTGGGGCCTGCAGAACTATGTCTGGTTCTTCTCCACCCCGGCCAACCTCACCGTGCTGGCCCGCACCTTCTCCATCGCCGCGTGGGTCACGCTGGTCTGCGTGATCGCGGCCTATCCCTATGCCTATCTGATGACGGCGGTCGGGCCGAAATGGCGGCTGGTGCTCATTCTGTGCGTGCTGGTGCCCTTCTGGGTCAGCGGCGTGGTGCGCACGCTCGCCTGGGTCGTGCTCCTGCAGGATTCCGGCGTGATCAACAGCGCGCTCCAGGCGCTCGGCTTCGACGGCATCAAGCTGATCCGCACCCCCCTCGGCGTGGTCATCGGCATGGCGCAAGTGCTGCTGCCCTTCATGATCCTGCCGCTCTATTCGGTGATGCGCAGCATCGACCTGCGCCTGATCCAGGCGGCCCGCAGCCTAGGCGCCAGCCCTGTCAGGGCCTTCTGGCAGATCTACCTGCCCCTGTCGCTGCCCGGCGTCTTCGCCGGCGCCATCATCGTCTTCATCCTCTCGCTCGGCTTCTACATCACCCCGGCACTGCTGGGCGGGCCGCGCAGCACCATGCTCTCCACCCTGGTACAGAACCAGGTGCTGAGCCTGCTGGCCTGGGGCCGTGGCGGCGCCATGGGGGTCATCCTGCTGGTGGCCACCTTCCTGCTGCTCGCCATCGCCGCGCCCTTGATGCGCCAGCGCCACAAGCAGGCCTCGAGGAGCTGACGATGAAGCCTGTTTGCTCACGAAGTCATCCCGGACGCGCTGCAGCACGCAGTGATGCGGTACAGCTCCGGGATTGCAACCCGGATAAAGCGTGTTCTCGTCTCGCGATCCCGTGTCTGCGACACAGCATTTCATGCTGCATCGCGCACGGGATGCCCCAATGAGGAACTGACGATGAAACCGCTGCGTCTCTTCCTCGCTTTGTTCTGCCTGCTGGTCGCGATCTGGCTGGTGCTGCCGACATTGGTGATCATCCCGATGTCGTTCAACCAGAACAAGTCGCTGGCCTTCCCGCCCTCCGGCTTTTCCTGGCAATGGTACGAGAACTTCCTCACCAATCCGGACTGGTCGTCCAGCTTCTTCAATTCGCTGCGCATCGCCACCATCGTCGCCCTCGTCGCCACGCTGATCGGCACGCTCGCCGCCCTCGGCCTCAGCCGCATGAAGCATGCCGGCGGCGGCATCCTGCGCGCCCTGCTGATCACGCCCATGGTGGTGCCGGGCGTGGTGCTGGCGGTGGGGATCTATTCGGTCTACCTCACCTATAAGCTGGTCGGCACGGATCTCGGCTTCGTCATCGCCCATACCATGCTGGCCGTCCCCTTCGTGCTGATCGCCGTCTCGGCCAGCCTGGAGATGTTCGACGTCAGGCTCGAAAAGGCCGCCGCCAGCCTCGGCGCCAACCGTTTCACCGCCTTCCGCACCATCACGCTGCCGCTGATCGCGCCCGGCATCCTCTCGGGCCTGCTCTTTGCCTTCGTGACGTCCTTCGACGAGATCATCGTCGCGCTGTTCATCACCAATCCCTACCTGAAGACGCTGCCGGTGCAGATCTTCACCTCCATCACCCGCGACGCCGATCCCACGGTCGCCGCGGTGGGAACCATCGTCTTCCTTGCCACGACATTGCTGATCGCCGCCGGCCTCCTCCTCGGCGCGCGCTCGAAGAGGAGCTGAGATGTCCAACGCAGCCGCCATCTCCACCCCCGCCTCATCCGCCCAGGGCGCGGCCGGCGCCGCCATCGACATCTGCAATGCCAGCAAGCGCTATGGCAGCTTCACCGCGCTCGACGATGTCAGCCTTCATATCGAGCCCGGCGAGTTCATGACGCTGCTCGGCCCTAGCGGCTCGGGCAAGACCACCACGCTCAATGTGGTGGCCGGCTTCACCGAGCTCTCCAGCGGCGCCCTCGCCGTCGGCGGCGAGGACATTGGCGGCCTGCCGGCGCATAAGCGTAATATCGGCGTGGTCTTCCAGCATTATGCCCTGTTCCCGCATATGACGGTCGGCAAGAACGTTGCCTATCCCCTCGCCTTGCGCGGCATTCCCAAGGGCGAACGCGAGGTCCGTGTCCGCCGGGCTCTCGACATGGTCAAGATGGCAGATTTCGCCCACCGCTATCCCAGCGAGCTTTCGGGCGGCCAGCAGCAGCGCGTGGCGCTGGCCCGCGCCATCGTGTTCGACCCGCCGCTTCTGCTGATGGACGAACCGCTCGGCGCGCTCGACAAGAAGCTGCGCGAATGGCTGCAGCTCGAGATCAAGCGTATCCACCGCGAGCTCGGCACCACCTTCGTCTATGTCACCCACGACCAGGAAGAGGCGCTGGTGCTGTCCGATCGCATCGCCGTGTTCAACCATGGCCGCATCGAGCAGGTCGGGACCGGGCGCGAGCTCTATGACGAGCCGGCCACTTTGTTCGTCGGCAAGTTCATCGGCGAATCCACCACCCTGCGCGGGGCGGTGGAGACCTCCGGCAGCGAGACCTGCCTCACCATCGCCGGGCAGAAGGTCGTCTCGCGGGACAGGCTCGCCGATGGCCGGCAGCCGGTGATGCTCCTGCGGCCTGAGAAGCTCTCGCTCGCACCGGCCGCCACGGGCGCGCGCGACGGCCACAACAGCCTGTCCGGCCAGGTCAGCGAGGCGATCTATCTCGGCTCCAGCTCTAAATACCAGGTGGTGCTGGCCGACGGCTCGGTCGCCATCGTGCGGGCCCCGCTGGAAAGCCGGCCCTTCGCCATCGGCGAGGCCGTCGACCTCTGCTGGGCAACCGGCGATGCCAAGCTATTGGCCGACGACGAGCGTGCCGACCTGACCCTGACCTAAACGAACGGCGTTAACCTCTGCCCTCCCCTTGATGGGGAGGGTAAGCGCCACCTTCACACCGCATATTGCATCTCTTTTACGCGAGTCCCCCCATCATGGACGTCAAAGTCAACGGCAACATCTCGTTCTGGTACGCCGACATCGGCGGCGTGCCCGGCTATCGCCCGGCGCTGCCGGGCGACCGCAGCGCCGATGTCTGCATCGTCGGCGGCGGTTTCACCGGGCTGTGGACGTCCTATTATCTGAAGAAAGCCAATCCCGGCCTCAACATCATCGTGGTCGAGAAGGAATTCGCCGGTTTCGGCGCTTCCGGGCGCAATGGCGGCTGGCTCTCCGGCGGCTTTGGCTGGTCGCGCGAGAAATATCTGAAGACCTCCTCGCGCGGCGCGGTGGTCGACATGGAAGCGGCGATGCATGGCTCGGTGAACGAGGTGATCGCCGTCACCGAGCGCGAGGGCATCGACGCCGATGTCCGCCGCAACGACGCGCTGACGGTGGCCGTCAACCAGGCCCAGCTTGGCCGCATCCGCGAGTCCTACGCCTATGAGAAAAGCTGGAGCGTGCCGGATGCGCGCGTCAGCCTGATCGGCCGCGAGGAGATGCGCAAGCGCATCGAGATCCACAATGTCGAGGGCGCCTTGGTGCATCACGACACCGCCCGCGTGCAGCCGGCCAAGCTGGTGCGGGGCCTCGCCGCCGTGGTCGAGCGCCTGGGCGTTTCGATCTACGAGCAGACCGAAGTGACCCGTATCGAGAAAGGGGCGGTGACCACCAGGCGCGGCACCGTGCGCGCGCCGATCATCATCAGGGCAACGGAGGGCTTCACCGCCGGCATTCCCGGCTTCGAGCGCCTGTGGATCCCGATGAACAGCGCCATCCTGATGACCGAGCCCCTCAGCGAGGAGCAGTGGAGCCGGATCGGCTGGGACGGCTACGAACTGCTAGGCGACGCCACCCACGGCTATTGCTACGCCCAGCGCACGCGCGAAGGCCGTATCGCCATGGGCGGGCGCGGCGTGCCCTATCGCTATGGCTCGGCCACCGACGTGCGCGGACAGACCCAGGCCGAAACCATCGCGCAGCTCTATGCCATCCTGATGCGCCATCTGCCCCAGACCAAGGGGCTGAAGATGGACCATGCCTGGTGCGGCGTGCTCGGCGTGCCGCGCGACTGGTGCACCACGGTCGGCCTCGACCGCAAGAGCGGCATCGGCTGGGCCGGCGGCTATGTGGGCCTCGGCGTCTCCACCTCCAATCTCTCCGGCCGCACCCTGGCCGACCTGATCCTGGAGCGCGACACGCCGCTGACCCGGCTGCCCTGGGTCAACCGCTCCGTGCGGGAATGGGAACCCGAGCCCTTCCGCTGGCTCGGCATCCATTCGATGTACCGGCTCTATCACATGGCCGACCGGCGCGAGGCGGCAGGCCTGCCGCAAACCTCGCGCCTCGCCACCTTTGCCAACAGGATCACCGGGCGCTGAGAAGGCTCGGCTCAAGCTATTTCAACGTGCCTGAATTGGAATGACCATGATCGACAGCAAGACGTTCGCCGATCTCTCCTCCCTCGATCTCGGCCCCTTCGGCCCCAAGCCCACCACGCTCAGCGAAGGCCAGGTCGAGGCGGCAAGAACCTTGTGGAAGTCCGAGGACGGGCTGATGGAAGTCGGCGTGTGGGAGTGCACGCCGGGCCGCTTCACCGCCTCCCGCGAGCGCAATTCGGAAACCTGCCATATCGTGTCGGGACGGGTGTCGCTGCATGACGCCGGCGGCCAGACCCGTGAGGTGCGGGCCGGCGAGGCCCTGGTCCTGCCCAAGGGCTGGAAGGGCGAGTGGACCATCCACGAGACCACCCGCAAGCTCTACATCATGCATTACGACGCGGCTTGAATGCGCTTGTGGCGCCGCTCGGCCAGGATGGCGTTGATCTCCGCCCCGAGCAGGAAGGCCAGCGCCACCAGCCAGAGGAAGAACAGCGCCGCGAAGACGCTGCCCAGGCCCGCATAGAGTTTGGAGTAGGCAGCGAAGTCGCTGATATAGATGCTGAAGGCGTAGCCGCCGGCGAGCCAGAGCCCCAAGGTGATCAGTACGCCGGGCCAGATCACGCTGAACGAGGGGCGGCTCGCCACCAGGAACAGGTGCACCAGGATGATGGCGCCGCCCAGCACGAGCATGGTGACGCCGTAACGGGCGACTTCGATCAGCGGCAGCAACGGCGCCAGCACCGGTACGAAGCTGATCGTCGCCTCCCATATCACCGGCCACAGCACCACCAGCAAAGCGAGCGTGACCAGAGCAAGCGAGGCCACCAGCACGAAGAACAGGCTCTGCAGCCGGCACCACCAGAAGGACCGCATCTCGACCAGCCCATAGGCCCGGTTGATGCCGACGCGGATGGCCTCGACGCCATTGCTGGCCAGCACCACGGCCACGATGGCGCTGACGGTGAGCAGGCCCGGCCGGGCCGTGCCCAGCACCCTGTTGACCTCGCGGGCGATCGGTTCGGAAACCTCGTGCGGCCAGGTTTCGAACAGCAGGCGCACGATTTCGGCCTGCAGGTCGGCCGTACCGAGGACGCCCGCCAGGGAAGCCACGAAGATCAGGAAGGGAAACATCGCCGTGAGCAGGGACAGCGCCATATGGCTCGCCAGCGCGTAATCGTCGTGATCGGTGACCCGTTGCGTGAGATCGCAAATGAATTTGTACGCCCGCATGCGGCAACCATGCCATTGCATCTCGAGATTTGCCAGAAAGGGCCGCGAGACATCCCGAGAAAACGCCGATCGCCTATCTGGACCCGGCCTGGCGCGCTCTTCGGGTGAATAGCATGGGGGGGCGACTGCAATCGCTCGATATCACGCCCCTTCACGAATCGCGGAGGCGCCGTTCTCTCACCACTGTGTTACTCGCCCGTTCATCTTCGATGGGCTATGGCTTGCCGGTGTTTCCAATCGGAGCAAGCGCGGTTCAGCGAGAATGCACGCTTCTCTGACTCCCTGTTTCAACCCGTCCTTGCGATTGCCGGTAGTTCGGCAGGATCGCGAGGCGCTTTAGGCCTGGACGAGACCGATGCGGCGAAACCTGGTTGCAGCTCTGTTGTTGCTGGCCGCGAGCGGCCCGGCGATGGCGCAGCCGCGTGCCGTGGTGGAGCTGTTCACCAGCCAGGGCTGCTCCTCCTGCCCGCCGGCGGACAAGATGATGGGCGAGCTCGCCCGTGATCCCAGCGTGATCGCGCTGTCCCTTCCGGTCGATTACTGGGACTATGTCGGCTGGAAGGACACCCTGGCCGACAACACCTTCACCCGCCGCCAGCGCGCTTATGCCGAGGTCCGTGGCGACAGGGCCGTCTATACGCCGCAGATCGTGGTGGATGGCGTGCAGCACGCCGTCGGCTCCAATGGGCAGGAGGTCCACCGAGCCATCGAAATGGCCGCCACCCATCCCAATGTCCTCAGTGTTCCCGTCGCCATTTCCGGCACGAAGGGCGCCTACAGCATCTCGCTGGGCAAGAGCGCTCACAAGGGCGAGGTCTGGGTGGTCCCCATCGAGACGAGCGCGGAAGTCAAGATCGAGCGCGGCGAGAATACCGGCAAGACGGTGACCTATTCCAATGTCGTGCGCTGCTTCCGCAAGGTCGCCGATTACGACGGCAATGCCGCCACGCTGGCCCTGAAGCCGGACGTCACCAATGCCCCCGGCGCCGACAGTTTCGCCGTGCTGGTGCAGGCCGATACCGCAGGCCGCCCGGGCGCCATTCTCGGCGCCGCCATGCACAAGCCGTGAGGACTGTGGGAGTGTCGACCTCCTGGTCGACATCTCTCTCCTACACACGCGACGTTTCAGGAATGTCGACCAGGAAGTCGACACTCCAGTACAACCCGATCTTGGAAGCGGCACGGCTTGCGGTTAGGAAGGAAGCATTGACGGCCTGTGAGCCGACCTTCCGTTTCCTTTCCAACGAGCTTCAAATGATTGATCAGAATGATATTCGCGCCGCCTATCGGCGCGTCGCCGCCCATATTCGCCGTACGCCGCTGCTCGACACCCAGGCCGGAACCTTCGGCCTCGACCACGGCGTGCAGCTCAAGCTGGAATTCCTGCAGCATGCCGGCTCCTTCAAGCCGCGCGGCGCCTTCAACAACCTGCTGTCGCGCGAGGTGCCGGCAGCCGGGGTGGCCGCAGCCTCGGGCGGCAATCACGGCATCGCCGTCGCCCATGCCGCCCGCGCGCTGGGCCATAAGGCCCGCATCTTCGTACCGGTGATCTCCAGCCCCGCCAAGATCGCGGCGATCCGCGCTCGCGGGGCCGATCTCGACATCGGCGGCGAGCGCTATGCCGATGCCCTGGCGGCCTGCGAGCGCTATATCGCTGAGACCGGCGCGCTCTCGGTACACGCCTTCGACGCCTGGGAGACCATCGCCGGCCAGGGCACGCTCGGGCTGGAATGGGAAGAGCAGGCCGGCGGAGCGCTCGACACCGTGCTCGTCGCCACCGGCGGCGGCGGCCTGATCGCCGGCATCGCGGCCTGGTTCGCCGGCAGGGTCAAGGTCGTCTCGGTGGAGCCGGAAGGCTCACAATGCCTCAAGGCGGCCCTGGAGGCCGGAGGCCCCGTGGATGTCGGCGTGGAAAGCGTGGCGGCGGATTCGCTCGGCGCCCGCAATTGCGGACCCCGGGTCTATGCCGTGGCCAGCCGCCATGTCGCCGAAGCCATAACCGTTCCCGACAGCGACATCGTGGAAGCGCAGAGGCGCGCCTGGGCCGATGCTCGCCTCGCCCTCGAGCCCGGCGGCGCCACCGCCCTGGCGGCCCTGGTCGGCGGCGTCTACCGGCCCAAACAGGGCGAGCGCGTCGGCGTGCTGGCCTGCGGCGCCAATGTGGATCTGACCACGATCACGGGGTAGGCGTTTCAGTCCCTGTCGGGCGCGCCGAGCGGAAAGAGCTTGCGATAGGGGCGAGCTTCGTCGACGGCGCGCCTGACCGAAGGACGGGCGAGTACACGCGAGCGATAAGCCCGCACGGTCGGGAAAGCTTGGCTGATGGGATGCGTCCAGTCGGCGTAGAACAGGAAGGGAGCCGCTGCGCAATCCGCCATCGAGAAGGCCTCTCCAGCCGCCCAGTGCCGGCCCTGCAGCCGGCTTTCGAGCCAGCCATAGGCGGTTTGAAGCAGGCGCTTGGCCTCCTCCACGCCATAGGGGTCGCGATGTTCCGGCGGTCGCAGCGCGTCGTAGACCACCCTGCTCTGGGGGGTCGAAACATAGTTGTCGAAGAAGCGGTCCATCAGCCGGACTTCGAGTGCCGCGTCGGGATCATCCGGCAGCAGCCGCACCGGCCCCGGGTGATGGCGCTGCAGATATTCGATGATGATGCTGGTCTCCAGCACCACATGCCCGTCATCCTCCAGCACGGGAAACTTCTTCAGGGGCCAGAGCTTTTCGAGGGCGGCCATGCTGGCGGCATCGGCCAGCATGCGAAACTCGAACGGCAGGTCGTTCTCATAGAGTGCGATCAGCACCTTCTGGCAGTTGGAGGAAAAGGGATGCGCGTGCAGGACCAGGGACATTGCCGTCTCCTTCGATGGCATGGAACGTCAGCGCGTCCGCCGATAATGCAGGATCACCGCGCCGGTATCGAGCGAGCGGTTCTCGATCAGGTCCAGCCCGAGCTTGGGCAGGCCGGGCTCGAACAGGCGCTTGCCGTCACCGAAGATCGTCGGCGTCACCATCAGGCGATATTCATCGACGAGATCGCGGCTGATGAGACTGTTGGCGATGCCGGCGCCGCCGAAGCAGTAGATGTCCTTGCCCTGAAGGCTCGACTTCAACGTGCCGATCGCGGCGGCAAGATCCGCCCCCGCCAGGGTGGCGTTCCAGCCAGGATCGCCCGACAGCGTGGAGGATACCACGGTCTTGGGCAGGCGGTTCATCACCACGGCATGGGCAATGCCGGCGGCGGGGCTGGAGGGATCGGTTTCGGCCGGGCTCCAGAAGTCCTTGTTGAACAGGAAGTTGACGCGGCCATAGACGAGATGCCCGGCCCGCTCCAGGGCATAGCCGGACCAGTGGGTTTCCAGGTCACCCGACCAGGCCGGCGGCACGAAGCCGTTCGGGCCCTCGATATAACCATCCAGACTCGTGAACATCGCCAGCACCAGTTTGGTCATCGTCATTCCTCCCATGCATACCAGTTGCAATAAGCAAGCAGTTGCTTTCTAACTCAACTGATCCTATTTTGCAAGCGGTCAAGGAGCGAGATGATGAATGCAGGTCATCGGTCGGGTTGTCCGATCAATCTGACGCTGGAAATGCTGGGCGATCGCTGGAGCCTGATCGTCATCCGCGACGTGATGTTCGGCAATCGCCGGCACTATCGCGAGCTCCTGACCCAGTCGGAGGAGAAGATCGCCTCCAACATCCTGGCCGACCGACTCAAGCGGCTGGTCGAGACCGGCCTGCTCAGCCGGCGCGACGATCCCAGCCACAAGCAGAAGGCGATCTACAGCCTGACGGAGCCGTCCATCCAGCTGGTGCCTCTGCTGGCGCATATGGGTGCCTGGGGCCGCCGGTACACGCCGGTTTCGCGCCCCTTGTCGATCCGCGCGCAATTGCTGGAGGAAGGCGGCCCGCCCCTATGGGAGGCCTTCATGGAGGAATTGCGTGCCCTGCATTTGGGCACGCCCGCGCCCGCGCGCTCGGTCCTCGCCGAATTGCAGGCGGCCTATCTGGCCGTGATGGCGCAGGAGGAAGGGACGGCGGCGTGAGGGAGCGATTCACCCCTCATCCCTTGCTGTTGGCCTTGTAGCGCTCGATCGCCTCGAGGATCATCGTCTCGGCTTCCTTGGCGTCGCCCCAGCCTTCGACCTTGACCCACTTGTTCTTCTCGAGGTCCTTATAGTGCTCGAAGAAGTGCTCGATCTGCTTGAGGGTGATCTCGGGCAGGTCGGTGTAGTTGTTCACCTTCTCGTAGCGCCGGGTCAGCCGCGGCACGGGCACGGCGATGATCTTCTCGTCACCGCCGGATTCGTCGCGCATCTTCAGCACGCCGACAGGGCGCACCGCGATCACGGCGCCGGGAATGATTCCGCGCTGGTTGGCGATCAGCACGTCGATGGGGTCGCCGTCATCCGACAGGGTGTGCGGCACGAAGCCGTAATTGCCAGGATAGCGCATCGGCGTGTAGAGGAAGCGATCGACCACGAGCGCGCCGGAATCCTTGTCCATCTCATATTTGATGGGCTCGCCACCGACGGGAACTTCGACGATGACATTCACCTCGTGCGGTGGATTGCGTCCGGTCGAGATCGCTTCGATACGCATCGTAGATCACATCCTGTAAGGCCGGCTCTGGCGCAGGATGCCTCCAGACCCCGATCAGACAGCAGCCTTAGGCGGAACGCGCATGGGTTTCAACCCGAAGATCACAAGAATATGATGCTGGTTTCTCGGGAAACACAGTAAATGGCCGCCCCGTCACGGCAGCGTCACAAGGGAAGCTGGCGCGGCGGCATCCTTCTATGCTTCGAAGACATGCGCCGGCCCGGCCACGCTCAGGCGCACGCGCGTGCCGGTCGGCGGCAGATCGAGGCCCGTGCCGCTGATCCGGAGCCGATTGCCATCGGCCAACTCCACCGTCACCGCCCGCAGGGCACCGCCGAACTCGACGTCCACCACGCTGGCAAAGCAGCCCTGCGCGGTTTCGTCCGCGCTGGGCGTGAACTTGACCTGCTCGGGGCGCAGCATCAGTTCGATGTCGCCGCGCTGGCCATGCGTCCCGGCCGCGAGACGCCCAAGCACGCAATCGACCCAGCCGACCCCAGCCTCTCCCTTCAGCAGGATGGCCTCGCCGAGGAAGAGCGCCGTCTCGCGGTCCCGCGGCCGGCGGTAGAGATCGTGCGGCGCGCCGGCCTGCACCAGCCGGCCCTCGCGCAGCACGGCGACCTGATCGGCGAAGGACAGCGCCTCGGTCTGGTCGTGCGTGACCAGGATGGTGGTGACGCCGGCCGCCTGCAGCAGGGCCGCCACCGCCTTGCGGGTCGCCTCGCGCAGGCCGGTGTCGAGAGCCGAGAAAGGTTCGTCCAGCAGCATCAGCTTGGGCTGGCGCGCCAGGGCCCGCGCCAGGGCCACGCGCTGCTGCTGCCCGCCGGAGAGCTGGTGCGGCCGGCGCTCGAGCAGGCGCGGATCGAGATCGACGGTGCGCATCAGCGCGCGGATGCGGTCTTCCCGGTTCGCCGTCCCCCGCTCCAGGCCGAAGCCGATATTGTCGGCGATGGTGAGGTGGGGAAAGAGTGCGCCGTCCTGGGTGACGAAACCGATGCCGCGCCGGTGCGCCGGCACGATGGCAGGGCCGTCCGCCAGGACGGTACCGTTCAGGGCGATGCGGCCTGTATCCGGCCCCTCGAAACCAGCGATCAGCCTGAGCAGCGTGGTCTTGCCGGAACCGGAGGGACCGACGATGGCGGTGCGACTGCCGGACGCGACCTCCAGGCTGACGCCATCGAGCGCCACCATGGCGCCATAGCGCTTGCCGGCCTTGTCTATACTCAGGAAACTCATTGGCCGATCGATCGTCTGGACTGGTAGTGAAGCAGGAGGGTGAGGGGCAGCGACAGCAGCACCATCAGGAGCGCGAAGGGCGCCGCGGCGACATAGTCTATGTCGTTGGTCAGCGACCAGAACCGGGTCGACAGAGTGACCGTGCCGTTGGGCGCCAGCATCAGCGTCGCGGTCAGTTCGGTGGTGATGCCGAGGGCGACCAGCGCCATGCCGGCGGCGACGCCCGGTGCCGACAGACGCATGGTGACCTGCCAGATCGCCTTGAAAGGCGGCCGCCCCAGCGCCATTGCAGCCCGCTCGAGCTCGACGGGAGCCTGCGCCAGGCTGGCCCTCAGCCCGACCACCGCCCGCGGCAGGAACATCAGGCCATAGGCCAGCAGCAGGGTCGTCATGGTCTGATAAAGCGGCAGGGCGACGCGCACCGTGATCGTCACCAGAGCCAGCGCCACCACCACGCCGGGAAGCGAGCCGACATAATAGTGGCAGGCTTCCAGCACCTTCTGCAGCCGGCCGGGAGCACGTACCGACAGCCAGGCCATCGGCAGGGCGGCCAGCGTGGTCGCAGCCCCGCCGATCAGAGCGAGCCCGAGCGTCTGGACGAGGGCCGTGCCGATATCGCCCGAAGACCAGGCCGCCGCGCCGCCGAGATAGAGCCAGCGCGAGAGCGTCAGCAACGGCACCCCGAGCGACAGCAGGGCGAGGCCGAGCGGCAGCGCCAGCCAGACCAGCGTGCCGCGGCCGAGCCGCGCGCGGGCGGCCGGGCGGGCAGCGCCGGACCCGACGCGGGCATACCGCTCCTGGCCGCGCACCCGGTTTTCGAGCCCCAACAGCACGAGGCAGGCGAGCACCAGCACACCGGCCAGCATGTTGGCGGCGGGGCCGTTATAAGCCGACTGGAACTGGTCGACGATGGCGGTCGAGAAGGTGTCGAACTCGATCATGGCGTAGAGGCCGTATTCGGCGAGGAGATGCAGGCCGACCAGCAGCGAGCCGCCGCAGATCGCCAGCCGCAATTGCGGCAGCACCACCCGGAAAAACACACGCAGGGGGGATTGGCCCAGGCTCGCCGCCACATCTTCGAGCGCCGGGTCCAGCCGCCGCATCTGCGCCGCCACCGGCAGATAGAGGAAGGGCAGATAGGCCATGATCGAAACGAGGACACCACTCCACAGGCCGCGCATGCCGGGAACGAGGCTGATCCAGGCATAGGAATGCACGAAGGCCGGTACGCCGAGTGGCGCCACCGCGAGCCATGACCAGATCCGGGCGCCTGGCAGGTCGCTGCGTTCGGTCAGCCAGGCCAGCGCCACCGCCAATAAGATGGCGATGGGAATGGTGACGGCTTCGAGCAGGACGGTATTGACCAGCAATTCGCCGACGCGCGGACGCACCACCAGTTCATAGACGGTCTGCCAGCCGGTCTGGATGGTGATGAAGATCACGAAGCCGAGCGGCAGCAGGGCGACCAGGGACACCAGCACCGCGGCCACGGCAACCGCATCGCGCCCGGTGAAGCCGGGCGAGGCAAGGCGCATACTGCCGATTTCGGGCTGGGGTGACGAGGATGACACGAGGTGTCCTGAAAAGCGAAGGCCTCCGGCGCGGAGCCGGAGGCGCGATGATGTCAGGTTTGCGACAGCCGCGCCATATCGGTGCGGCGCGGTGTTCCGTCGCTCAAAGCAGGCCGGCCGCCGTCATCAGGTCGGAGACCTTCTTGGAGTTGAGCTGCGCCGGATCGAGCTTGGGGGCGTTGAGATCGGCCAGCGGCACCAGCTTGGGATTGGAGGCGGCATCCTTGCCGACAGCATATTCGAAGGAGTTGCCGGTCTTGAGAATCTCCTGACCGCCCTTGCCGGCAATCCACTTCACGAAGGCCTCGGCTTCCTTCTTGTGCTTGCTGGAAGCGAGCACGCCGCCGCCCGAGATGCTGACGAACGCGCCCGGGTCCTGATTGCGGAAATAATGCAGTGCCACGTTCTTGGAGTTCTCGCCGGTCTTGGCCTGATCGCCGAACCAGTAATACTGGTAGATGATCGCGCCATCGACCTCGCCGTCATTCACGCCCTTCATGGCGATGCCGTTCTTCTTGAACGGCTTGACATTGGCCTTCATGCCTTTCAGCCAGGCGGCGGTGGCTTCCTCGCCCTTCAGGGCCAGCAGGGCGCTGACGATGGCCTGGAAATCGGCACCCGCCGGCGCGGCGCCCCAGCGACCCTTCCAGGCCGGATCGGCCAGATCGAGCAGGGACTTCGGCAGCTTGTCCTCGGTCAGCTTGGTCTTGTTGTAGGCGAACACGGTGGTGCGGGCGGCAATGCCGATCCAGCGGCCATGCGAGGGCTTGAAGGCCTCGGGCACTTCTGCCAGCGTCTCTGCCGAGAGCGGTGCGAACAGCTTGGCGTTGTCGACCAGCACCATGGCCGGCGAATTCTCGGTGAGGAAGACGTCGGCGGGCGACTTGTCGCCCTCCTGCACCAGCTGGTTGCCGAGCTCGGTATCGCCGCCATTGCGCAGCGTTATCTTGATGCCGGTTTCCTTGGTGAAAGCCTCGGCCCAGGCCTTGGTCAGGCTTTCATGCTGCGCATTATAGACCGTGATGCCCGCATCCTCGGCCTGGACGGCCAGGGGAGCAGCGAACAGGGCGGCGGCGAGGGCCACGGCCCCGGCAAGCGCTGCACGGCGATGCGGCAGGAAAACTTTCATCAGAACCTCTATCGGTTGGCTTCAGCCAAGGGATTGATTGAACACCCGATCTCTAGGCTCACCGAGAAGTTCCCGTCAAACTCTTTAGATTAGAATTGGAATTATTAAAAACTACGAGAAGGGATTGTTTACTGCAGGAACAACATTCTCCCTCTCGGGAATGGCGGGAAGAGACCTTCCGTCTGCCCGATATGCATCGAACTAGACATCGAGTTTTCTACCGGCCGACGCGGCCATATCCGGGATTACAAATAGGTAATGGGCGCGACGGCCCCGAAGCCGGCTTGCGTCACGCCGTGGCATGCCTGCCCGTCCCCCAATGGTGGCAACCCGCGGGTCGCCGAACGGTGGCCGTGGAGTTCGAATGGCGGGAATCGAAGGAGCCAGGGGCGGGCCAACGAGCGAGGCGGACAAGCGGTGTTTCGCTCAGGGGCCCCAGGCGAAGGCGATCTTCTGCAGCTTCACTTCGCCGAAGCGCTCCACCATGCTGTCCACGGATTCGCCGCCGAGGCGCCGGTAGAAATCACAGGCCCGCACATTGTCTGCCAGTGCCCACACCACCATGCCCCTGACGTCGTGGCCGTTGAGATCGCGGCGCACCGCGTTGAACAGCCGTTTGCCCAGGCCGATGCCCTGATATTCGGGACGCAGATAGAGCTCGAAGATCTCGCCCTGATAGGGCAGACCGACGGCCCGGTTGCGGCCATAGGTGGCATAGCCCGCGATCACGCCGCCAAAGGACATCACCACGATGCGGGTCTTGCGGTCGATGGCGTAGCGCCACCATTTGGCACCGCGTCGCTCCACCAGGCGTTCGAGCTCCCGGCCCGGAATCACGCCGCGATAGGCATAACGCCAAGCGGCGTCATGCACATCGGCGATGGCGTGGGCGTCGTCCGGGCGAGCCAAACGGATTTCGATGGCGTCGGTGCTCATGGGAAGGAGGATAAGCGGGCGTGGCCGGTTCCTGCAAGTGAATTGCTCGTAGGAAAGCACTTCCCGAAGCAATGCCGGTTGCGGCGGCCATGCCATTTTCCTTCAGGGCCTTGTTTGTACACGCCTTTGTGATTCAGGCGATCCCGCGATCGCAAAGCGCCATGGCGTCGCGCCGCCCCGTCACGGCACACAAATCTGTTGCAAGCCGGGCGCCCAGCCTGTTGAAAGGCCGGGAAAGGACCCGGCATGACTTCTCACCTCGCAAGCGCCCTTCCCGTTCCGTCGGACCATCCCGTGGCGGCCAGCGGAAAGATCGGCGTTCTCCTGGTCAACCTCGGCACACCGGACGCGCCGACCTACTGGCCGATGCGGCGCTATCTCAAGGAATTCCTGTCCGACCGGCGGGTCATCGAGGTCTCGCGCCTGCTGTGGTGGCCGCTGCTCAACGGCATCATCCTGACGACCCGGCCAGGCAAGAGCGGCGCCAAATATGCCTCGATCTGGGACAAGGCGGAGAACGCCTCGCCGCTCCTCGTCATCACGCGGCGCCAGACCGAAAAGCTGGCGCAGACCTTCGCCGCCGAGCCGCGCCTCGTGGTGGATTTCGCCATGCGCTACGGCAAGCCCTCCATCGCCTCGCGCATCGACGCCCTGCGCGCCAAAGGCTGCGACCGCATCGTGATCGTGCCGCTCTATCCCCAATATGCGGCGGCGACCACCGCCACGGTCTGCGACAAGGCCTTCGAGCACCTGATGACCCTGCGCTGGCAGCCGGCCGTGCGCATCGCGCCGCAATGGCATGACGATCCCGTCTATATCGAGGCCCTCGCCAGTTCGGTGCGCCAATCCCTTGCCAGGCTCGATTTCGAGCCGGAAGTGCTGCTCGCCTCCTTCCACGGCGTGCCCAAGAACTACCTGATCCAGGGCGATCCCTATTACTGCTTTGCCATAAAGACGGGGCGGTTGCTGCGCGAGGCGCTCGGCTTCGGCGAGGATCGCTTCAAGATCACCTTCCAGTCCCGTTTTGGCAAGGAGGAGTGGCTCAAGCCCTATACGGACGAGACCGTGGAGGGGCTCGCCAAATCCGGCGTGAAGCGCCTTGCCATCGTGGCGCCTGGCTTCGTGGCCGACTGCCTGGAAACGCTGGAAGAGCTCGGCGAGGAGAACAAGGAGATCTTCCAGCACAATGGCGGCGAGCATTTCGCCTATCTGCCCTGCCTCAACGACAGCCCCGAGGGCCAGCGCGTGCTGGAACATGTGGTCACGCGCGAATTGCAGGGCTGGATCTGATCGCCCTGGGAGGGCGGACGAGGACGTCCGCGCTCCCGGGAAGAACGAGCTATAGCGTTTTGCGATTAGACGGGGTCACCTAGAATCGCAAAGACGCGTCAGAACAATGAGTTAGAGCAAATAAGCGTTCACGCTTGAACGCGCTTTGCTCTAGTGCCGCTCGGCGTTACTTCAAGATGGCGACGGCCCGATCGAGGGCAGGGCCGAAGCCCTTGAGCGAGACGGTAAAGACGAGCGGCTTCACGCTGTCGTCGACCGATTTGGCCGTGAGCTTGAGCTGCTTGCCGGCCTTCAGCGCCGTGACGGTGTTGGCATCGAGCGCCAGCGGCACCAGGCAGCCGGCGGGGATGCAGGTCTTGTAGTTCAGCGGCTTGCCGCTGGTCCCGGCATCCAGGGCGAGGGACACGCCAGCATCGAATTGCAGGCCGAACGGCATCACGAGATTACCGCTGGTGCCGCCATCAGCCGTGGGGTTCAGCTCGACAGCCAACACGCGCTGGCCGGTCTTGGTATCGCTCTGCACCTGCTGGACCGCGCATTGCTTGGCGTTGTTGACGACATTGCAGAGCACGCGCCAGTCCTCATAGCTCTCCTGGATGGAAGAGGCCCCGCCGGGCAGCGGCGATTTGGCGGGCGCGGCGTCCTGGGCCTGAGTCTGGGCCTGGGCGGCACTCACCAGAAGGGCAAAAGCGAGACTAAGGCTGGTCTTCAGCATCGATTCCTCACGGCAGAAGGGCATCATGCCCGATGAGGGCAATGGCCGCAGCCATGACACGAATATCGGCGTCTGGCGATAGGCTCCGGCGGAAAATCGCGCAGCTTTCGACGCTTGAATGCCGTAACGGTAGGATAGCACGCCCCAGCCCCCGGCAGCCGGCCCTTTCTCCTTGACTCGTCCCGGTTTCGCGATCCAACTGACCGGGGGACATCCCACGCGAGGTGACGACCATGGACGTCGACAAGGCCATTGCATTGGTTTCCGCGGCCGGTATCGAACTCACCGATCGGCGCCGCAACGGCAACGATGACGGCTGGTCCCTCAGCTTCTCCAACGGCGCCGCGTTGGAGGTCGGGGACGATGGCAAGGTTTCCGCCTCCGGCAAGGGCGCCGAGGCGGTCGCGAGTCTGCTGGGACCGCAGGCAAAACCCGCCGGGAGCTAGCCAAAGCCCCGCGGCGGCTGCAGTTTCATGTGAAGGCCTTCATTTTGCCGGCTCATAACCGTCGGTGAGCGTGCCGAGGAAGGCCACGACGTCGTCGATCTCGGCCGGCGTCAGGGCCGGTTCGTCGCCGGCCTTGCGATCGAAGGGCGGATCCGTGTTGATGTTCGCCTTCGCCGCCTCGGGCAGATCGTCATATTTGTCGATGCCGCCATCGGCCTTGCGCGGGTACCAGCGCTCAGGCCGGGTCTCGCGCTCGACATAGAAACGCACGGCATCGCGCAGGGAATGCACGGCGCCGTTGTGGAAGAAGGTCTTGCGCAAGGCGACGTTGCGCAGGGTGGGGGTGCGGAACAGGCCGCAATAATCCTCGCGCTTCAGGAAGTCGGTGCGCAACGGGCCGCACAGTCCCAGATCGTGATAGCTGGGATCCTTATTGGCGGGAATGTCGGGGTTGCGCGGCACCGCGAGCGCGATCTGGCCGTAATCGGTGAATTGCGGCGGCGTACCGTCATTGCCGCGCTGGCTGATGTGGCAGGAGGCGCAATTACCCTTGTCCGCCGCGTTGAACAGGTCGAGCCCTCGCGCTTCCTGGGGAGAGAGTTCGGCCTTGCCGGCCAGCACCGCGTCATATTTGCTCGAATAGGGATAGAAGGTCCGGTAGTCCTGCTGGAACACTTCCAGCGCCTTCAGGGCCGTCTTGTAGACGAGGCCCGGGTCGCCGGCCGCCTTCGGCCCGGCAATGGCGGCGATGGCCTTGCCGTGCCCGGCGGCGAGCACGCGGCGGGCCACCTCCGCGCCATCCCGATTGCCCATCTCGAAATCGGAGAGCAGCGGGATTTTGGCCTGATCCGCACCGCGATCGACGCGCCCGTCCCAGGTCAGGCCTCCCGTGGGGCCATTGTCGACGCTCTCGTCGGCCTCATCCTCGGAATCGTAGAAATGCTCGGTGAAGGGCGGCACCACCTGCAGATATTTCAGCGACGGCACGGCGCGCACGCCCGGCTGGTGCATGTCGCCGCCGCCGAGCTGCACCGCATGGTCGTTCGCCGGCCCGAAGGCATGGGCGGGATCGTGGCAGGAGGAGCAGGCAAGCTTGCCCGACCCCGACAGGGAAGGATCGAAAAAGAGGGTACGGCCGAGTACGCTCAGCGCCTGCGCCTGCTGGCGCGCCTGGGCGCGAGACATCTCCTGCCCGGCTTGGACGGAACTCATCGCCAGCACTGGCAAGGCGAGCCCCAGAACGCCGCCCAATCGCCTCACACGTCTGTTGCAAAGAAAGCTTATGGCTGCATTCCTTCATTGCGATGGGGGGGTGGTGTCCGCCGCCAGCCCGGCTAAGATGAGAGGCTGCGGGGGACGATAGCAACAAGCAAATCGAGGCAGGAGACCCAGATGCGCATGAAATCGGCGGCGGTCGTGTATGCGTTGAGCCTTTCCATCGGCGCCCTCGGATCGGCATTTGCCGCCGAAAGCACCGGCGGCCAGAAAGCCAAGCCAGCACCCGAAGCGTCCGCAGATCTGAAGCTGATCGATACCGTGGTGGTGATCTATGCCGAGAACCGCAGCTTCGACAATCTCTATGGCAGCTTCCCGGGTGCCAATGGCGTGGCGAAGGCACCGGCAAGCGCGCGCATCCAGCGCGATCGCGACGGCAAGCCCTTCCGCGAATTGCCGCCGATCTGGGAAGGCCTGACCGCCAAGGGCGTGACGCCGCCGGTAACCCAGGCCGAGACCGAACACCTGCCCAACCGCCCCTTCCACGCGGACGACCCCAAGGGCTTCAACCTCGGCTACGGCACCATCACCCGCGACCTCTGGCATCGCTATTACCAGAACCAGATGCAGATCAATGGCGGGCGCAACGACAAGTTCGTCGCCTATGCCGATTCGGGGGCCCTTTCGGTCAGCTTGTGGGACGGCTCGAAAACCGCCATGTGGAAGATTGCCCAGAAATATGTGCTGGCCGACAATTTCTTCATGGGCGCCTTCGGTGGTTCCTTCTTCAACCATCAATGGCTGGTGTGCGCCTGCGCGCCCTATTACCCCAATGCCGATACCGCTCCCGCCAAGCCCTCGATCGCCGTGGTCGAACCCGACGGGGTGACGCTCAAGGCCGCCGCCAATTCGCCGAAATCGGCGATGGACGGCATCCCGAAATTTGCCGGCGACGGCAATCTCACGCCCGATTTCTATGCCGTGAACACCATGCAGCCGCCCTATCAGCCGAGCGGCAACGAGCCGGCGAAGGATGGGGACAAGGCGTTTGCCGATCCCGGCAAGCCGACGACGCTGCCGCCCCAGATCGAACCGACCATCGGCGATCTCCTCAGCCTCAAGCATGTGAGCTGGGCCTGGTATGGCGGCGCCTGGCAGGACGTGCTCGACCACGGCAACAAGACGCCGATCCCGAACTTCCAGTATCACCACCAGCCCCTGAACTATTATGCCAGCTTCGCACCGGGCACGGAGGCCCGGGCCGAGCACCTGCGTGACGGCGGCCTGGCGGGCGTGGAATTCATCAAGGCGATCGACGCCGGCAAGCTGCCGCAGGTGTCCTTCTACAAGCCGCAGGGCGACCTCAACGAGCATTCGGGCTATGCCGACATCCAGGCCGGCGATGCCCATATCGCCGATGTGATCGCCCATCTCGAGAAGAGCCCGCAATGGCCGCATATGCTCGTCGTCGTCACCTATGACGAGAATGGCGGCCTGTGGGACCACGTCGCGCCGCCCAAGGGGGACCGCTGGGGCCCGGGCTCGCGCATCCCGGCGATCATCGTCTCGCCCTATGCCCGCCGCGGCTTCGTCGACCACACCCCGATGGACACCACCTCGATCCTGCGTTTCATCACGCGCCGCTTCGAACTGCCGACCCTGCACGGCATCACCGTGCGGGACACGGCGATGGCAGCCCGCAAGCAGAGGCCTCTCGGCGACCTGACGAGTTCGCTGGTGTTGAAGGACAAGTGAGGGCGGCGGCCTATCGCGACTGCATCGAATGAAGCGCGACTATCCCTCCCCGGCTTCGGGGAGGCCGCGCGCACAGTTTGTGCACGCTGAACGAGAGCAGCGAGATCGGGCGGGAGAGCGGCGCGAGTTCGCTCTTAACGGCCTGTTCCACGCCCCTTTTCTTCCAAGTCGGAGAGGCAATTGATCATGCGCCATAGCGCGGGATATTCGACGACAAGGCCGAACTCGCTCACGCTCAACTCGGCCTGATATTCGTGCAGCGGGGAGCTGTAGTCATAGGTATTGGCATCCAGCCGCCGGTAGACCTGCGGCAATGCCTTCACGCTCCAGTCTTCCGTATCCAGCCACACTGCTACTGATTCTGACTGCCGGCCCTTTTCCAAATTCATTCGACGGATCGCATTGGTATTGCTGGCCGGGGTGAAGCCAAGGTCTATGTCCACCAGCCCGCGAAAATCCACGTTCTTTTCGCCATTGACATACCAGTGCCCATCCGCTGCCCGCTCGATCAGGATGTGAATATCCCGCGACCCTATCCAGCCACCGATGGTTGCTTTCCGGCTCAACCACGATCGATCGCAATTCAGGCGATAGGCCAAATTCGCAGCGTCCCCTTGATGATCGAAAACCGCGTTACCCGCGATATCCCAGCCATCGTCGCATTCGACAATTCGACAAGCGTCATGCCCTTCAAGGTCCAGGCGCTTCCAGAGGATTGAAGGCATTGGATCTCCTTCCTCGACCTCACCGCTTTTCTAGCCCGCCAGCGCCAGGAACCTTTCGACCTCCTCCTCCTTCGTCGCGAAGGAGGTGACCAGGCGCACGAGGTCGGCATCGGCAGCGGGCCGCCTGTCGGCCGGGAGGCCGTGGACGGGCCATTCGTAGAGGCGGGCGCCGGCCTGTCTCAACCTGGCGATCACGGCTTTCGGCAGGATGGCGAAGACTTCGTTGGCCTGCGTCTCGTAGCCGAGCCGGTGGCCCGCCGCGACGAGGCCTTGCGACAGGGCGCTCGCCATGGCATTGGCGTGGCGGGCGAGATCGAGCCAGTGATCCTTCTCCAGCATGGCCAGGAACTGGGCGGCGATCGGCCAGGCCTTGGAGACGACATGGCCGCTGCGCTTTCGCAGCCATTCGATCTCGACGGCCTTCTCCGGTTCGAACAGCAGGACAGCTTCGGCCACCAGGGCGCCGTTCTTGGTGAGGCCGAAGGCGAGGGCATCGACACCCGCTTTCCAGGTGATGTCGGCGGCGCTGTTGCCATCGGCCTTTTCGAGGAAGGCGAAGGCATTGGCGAAGCGTGCGCCGTCCATATGCACCTTGAGACCGCGTGCCCTGGCGATGTCGGTCAGGGCGGAGATTTCGTCCCGGCGATAGACCGTGCCGCTTTCCGTCGCCTGGGTGATCGACAGCACGGCGGGCCGGGGTATGGCGGAACCGGAGCCCGAGCCCCGCGCCAGCGCGGCCGTGAGCCCGGCCGGCGTCAGCTTGCCGCCGGCGCCGGCGATCGGCACCAGGCGCGCACCCTGGGTGAAGAACTCGGGCGCGCCGGCCTCGTCGCCGACGATATGCGCCTCTTCATAGGCATAGATGGCGCCATAGGGCGGGCTGAGGGCGCTCAGGGCCAGGGAATTGGCGGCGCTGCCGGTGGCGGCGAAGAGCAGCCCGACCTCGCGGCCGAACAGATCGGCCAGGCGCGCCTTCAATTCGCGGGTGAGATCGTCCTGCCCATAGGCGGGGGCAATGCCATCGGCGCCACGTGCGAGCGCCTCGATGATTCTGGGGCTGGCTCCAGCCCAATTGTCGCTGGCGAAATTCATGCCTTGAAGTAGAGCGCTCCCGCCCTGATGCGCAAGGGCAAACAGGAAACGGCAGGCTCGACGGCGGCTAGAGCAAAGCGCGTTAGACGAAAACGCTGTTTTGCTCCGGCTCTTTGGTTCGACGCGTCTTTGCGATTCGAGATAATTCCGTCTCATCGCAAAACGCTTTAGCGTTCCCAGCCTCGGCCGCGCGGCCAGGGCAGCAGCACGAAACCCGTAAGGCCCGCCGCCAGCAGGGCCGATATCACCAGGAAGGCCGGCAGCAGCGGATCGCCGCCCCGGACGGCTGCCAGCGCTCCTGCCAGCCCGGTCAACCATTGCATCAGGGCTACGCCGAGGAACACGGCCGTGTTGAAGAGCGCGAAGGCGCGGCCGGCGACCTCCTCGGCATAGGCGGCGCGGATATCGGCATATTGCAGGATGAAATAGCCGGTCAGGAAACCGAGCAGGACCACCAGCGCGACGTCGACGACGCCCGACCCGGACAGGGCCAGGATAGCAAAGGCCAGGACATAGGCGGCTGCGCCGGCGATGATCCACAGCCGCCGCCCGCGATTGCCGGTCTTCAAGAGCCCGAAGGCCGGCGGGCCGAGCAGAGCCGCGACCGACGCAGCCAGCATGACGTGGCCGCTGGCCACCAGCCCGTAACCGTGGCGCTCCATCAGCATCGGCACGGCCCACAGGCCGCGCAGGGTCAGGAAGGCGGCATAGCCGACGATGCCGAGCAGCAGGATGCCGATCGTATGCCTCTGTGCGAGCAGGGGCCCGATCTCGGCGAAGGCAGCGAGCAGCCCCGGCTGCCTGCGCTCCGGTTTGGTTTCTTGGTCCGAAACCAGCAGGACATTCGCAGCGAGGACGATCGCCGACAAAATGGCCAGCACCAGGAAGCCGGCCCGCCAGGACCAGGTTTCGACGACGAAGGCGAGCGGCGTGCCGGTGATCAGCATGCCGATGCCGCTGAAGCTCAGCACCAGGCCGGAAAGCCGTGCGAATTGCCCGGCCGGATAGCGGCTCGTGATGAAGACGATGGCGCCGAGGAAGGCCGGCGCGCAACCGATGCCGATCAGCACCTGGCTGGCGACGAGCACAGGCAGGCTGGGCGCGAAGACGGACAGGAAGGAGCCGGCACAGGCCAGCAGGAAGGCCGCGCCCACCGTACGGCGCGGGCCGAAGAGATCGAGCGCGACGCCGATCGGAATCTGCGCCATCGCAAAGGACAGGTGGAAGGCGCCGGCGAACAGGCCGATCTCTTCGGTGGAAGCGCCGAACTCCCGCTGCAGCGCGCCGGCGAACAGGGTGGCGACGGTACGGAACGCCTGGCTCATAGCCGCCACCGCCGAGAGGGCCGCGAGCATCGCCCACAGGGGAATCGTGGGGTGCGCCCTGCGATGGCGCGTGGATCGCGGCTGTTTAATCGGCTGGGCTTTGCGAGCTTCGGTCAGCATGGCGCTCTCCTCGCATTGGCTTTGGTTGCCGGTTTATAACCGTCATGATGGTTACAGTGTCGGCCTCCTTGCCTTGACCGTCAACCCCCTTGGGGGTTAGAACGCATTCCTGCGACCCGCTGCGGCGGCCAGCGCCGGGCGGGTACGAGCGGGGAGGGGAGCGACCATGCTGATTTCGCCGGTGCGCGCCGATCTCTGCATCGACTATGCCAATACCCGCTCCTGGCGAGGCCGGGAGAGGCCCATCGAGCGCCTGAACGGCATGGCGGACCTGCTGGCCTGGACGGCGCGGCAGGGCGGCGAGATGCCCCGATTGGCCGAACAGGCGACACGCTGGTCGACGAAGCATCCCGTGGCGGCGGACCGGCTCTTCGACGAAGCCATCGGGCTGCGGGAGGTGCTCTATCGCAGCCTCTGTGCGGTAGCGGAGAAGCAGGCGGTGGCCGAACAGGATTTCAACCTGGTGGCGGAGAAGATCGCTCTGGCGCCGGCGCGCGGCCGGCTGGTACGCTCACATGGGGGCTATGCCTGGGAGATCGGCCCGTTCGAGCCCTCTCTCGCCTATCTTCTCGGATCGGTCCTGTGGTCGGCCGGCGATCTCATTCCCGCCGCCGACCGACACCGCATCCGGCGTTGCGCCAACCCCGAATGCCGGTTCCTCTTCCTCGACGAGAGCAAGAATGGCACCCGTCGCTGGTGCGACATGGCCACCTGCGGCAATCGCGCCAAGGCCCGCCGGCATTACGCCAAGATCAGGCAAGGCGACATCGGCGCGTAGGCCACGCGATATCGCCTCAGGCGAACGAGACCTTCCGGCCGGTCCAGCGGGCGATCAGGGCATCGAGCGAGAAGAAGCCGCCGCCGAACTTGGCGAGATAGAGGGCACAGACCATCCAGGGCAGATGCTCGTTATAATGGTCGGGATAGACGAAGAGCTGGATCACCAGCGCCATGCCGAACAGGCCGAGCCCGCCGAGCCGCGTCGCGAGCCCGACGAGGACCAGGATAGAGAACACGCTTTCGCCCAGCAGGGCCAGATGGGCGGCGAGCTCCGGCGGCAGCAGCGGCAGCTTGTATTCCTCTTGGAAGAGATAGACGGCGCTGTCCGACAGGGAGAACAGCGTGCCGTCGGCCACCTTGGTGCGGGCCGACCACCAGAACACCCGGAACAAGGCGATGCGGGCGATCAAGGCGATCAGCCAATGCGGGATAAGGGCGAAGAGACCGATGAGGCGATCCACCAGCCCTGCCGAGGCCGGATCGGGGGATGCGAATGTCGTGCGGGTCATGGCAACACTCTCCGGCTGTTCAGATCTGGAAGCGGCAGGCGATGCCGGCCGCAACCAGCCCCGCAATGGCGGCGGCTAGGTTGAAATCAGGGGTTTCGGCAAAAGCGGCCTCCGCAGCCGCCTCCAGAGGTTGTCCGGCCAACAGGGTGGCCAGGAAGGCGTGGCCGCCCGGCGGCAGGATCTGTACCTCCACATCGAGGTGGGGACGGGTCACCAGCACGTCTTCGCCGGACCAATCCGTGATCTCCCGCGCCTCGCCGCCGGCATTCATCTGCCAGATCGTCGCCACCGGAAAGGCCGAACGAAGGAGCCGCATGGCCGGATGGGTCTCGACCCGCACCTCGTGCAACCGCGCGGGATCGAGGGCGGTGAGCGCCGATGGCGGGGCCGGCTCGGCATCGGCGGCGTGATAGGCCTGGGCACGGGCGATTTCCAGGCGCATCACATCGGGCAGATAGGGAACCTCCCGCGCCGGCTCGAAGGTTTCGGTGAAGGCCGGCAGGTCATCGCCATAATCGAGAAGGAGCGGTGAGCGCGGCGGATGCTGGCGCGCAAAGCCGATGGCCAGGGCGCGGAAGAAATCGGCACCAACGATGGCGATCGAAGCGGGAAAGCGGCTCTCCAGCGCCGCGGCGAGGCCGAGCGCGACATTGTCGCGATAGACCGCGAAGCGCCGGTGCGGCGCCACGCCGTTATGAGCGGCAAGCCCCGCGGGCAGCGCGGCTGCGGGATCGAGCACGGCCAGGCGAAACGAGGATTGGGTGTCGGCGAGCATCAGGCGGCCCTCGCCCTGATGACGCGCGACATCGCCGCCTCGGCGAGCGCCGCCTCGCGGGCCAGCACCGGCCAGTCCGGCACGTCATTGTCCCATTCGATCAGGGTCGGCAGCCGCCCGGTCAGCGCGATCACGCGTTCATACAGCGCCCAGACCGGATCGGCGACCGGCCGGTCATGGGCGTCGATCAGCAGCGGCGCGCCCGCGTCGTCAACCGTCTCGGCATGGCCTGCGAGATGGATCTCGCCCACCAGGTCGAGCGGGAAGCGATCGAGATAGGCTTCCGCCGAGGTCGCGTGATTGGTGGCGGAGACGAAGACATTGTTGATGTCGAGCAAGAGGCCGCAGCCGGTCCGCCGGGCGATCTCGCGCAGAAAATCGGTCTCCTCGATGGTGCTCTCCTCGAACAGGAGATAGGTCGAGGGATTCTCAAGCAGCATGCGCCGTCCTAGCGCTTCCTGCACCTCGTCGACATGCGCGCAGACCCGCTGCAAGGTCTCGGGCGTATAGGGCACGGGCAGGAGATCGTTGAGGAAGACCTCCTCATGGCTCGACCAGGCCAGATGCTCGGAAAAACTCGCCGGGCTGTAGCGCTGTTCGAGCGCCTTCAGCCGGGCGAGATGGTCCTTGTCGAGGGGCCGCGCCGCGCCGATGGACAGACCGACGCCGTGCAGCGACAGCGCGTAGCTTTCACAGATGGCCCGAAGCTGTGCATGCGGCGGGCCGCCGGCTCCCATGTAATTCTCGGCATGGACCTCGAAGAAGCCGATTTCGGGCCGGGTGGCGAGAATGGTCTCGACATGCTCCGGCTTGAGCCCGGCGCCGGCGCGCAGTGGCAGTCTCGTGCGGGCGGGATTGTTCATGGCGCTCTCCGAGAAACCGAGGGAAGGCGGGAACCGCCGCGACGAGTCGGCGGCTCCCCTGGCGCTAGGCGCTATCAGCTCTTGACCGGCGTCAGCGAGCCCATGCCCTTCGGCGTCTTCATGGTGACGCAGCTTCCCTTCGGCACCAGCTTGAAGGACTGGCCGTCATAGTCGATCGTCGAGGTGCCGGCGCAGGAATGCGCACCGGCGGCGCAATCATTCTGCCCCTTGAGGGCGACGCCGTAGCATTTTTCCTTGGAGTCGTCGGCCTTGGCGGGAGCCGACAGCAGAGCGGCGGCGCTGGCGACGGCACCGGCGAGAGCGAAGGCGGTGCTGGCCTTGGTGAACATGGACATGGGAGTTTCCTTCTGTTGGCTGGAAGGCGGAAACGGCTTGTTGCCGCTCCGCATGGCCTTGACTATGACCGGCCCCGGTATCGGAGCCAAATCAAGTGAGCGTGCCGAAAACCACACTTTTTGCGCTAAAACATGTGATTCCAGCCGCTGTAACGATATTCGTCGCTGCGGCGTAAGTTGTTACCCGTCGGATTTGAAGGAAATGCTGGCGACGCGCTTTCCGGTGCATGGACGTCCCGCCCCATCGGCGCCGACCCCGGGGCTTTGGGGATGGTCGATCTGAAGATCGACCCACCCAAAGAGCGCCAAACTCCGCAAAGTCGACGCCTATGGGCGTCTCGCCCGTATTTTCCTTTGAGGAAGCAAGATGCCTCCAAGAGCGCCTCCAAGAGCGGGCCGTCCCCGCGTAGCCGCAATACGCTCCGGCATTGACAGTGACGGCTCTTGCTCCGATATAGCCAGCGTTCCCGACAGCCCGCCTCTCCTCAAGGAGGATCAGACATGGCCGCCCTCTCCGACCTCGCCGAAAAGCCGCACCAGGCCGGCGCCGTCCGCACCGTCTTCATCGACGGCGAAGCCGGCACCACGGGTCTCGGCATCCGCGAGCGATTGGCGTCGGTAGCGGGCGTTGCCCTGCGCAGCATCGCGCCCGAATTGCGCAAGGACGTCGCGGCGAAGAAGGCGCTGCTGGCCGAGGTCGACCTCGTGGTGCTCTGCCTGCCCGACGCCGCTGCCAAGGAAACCGTGGCGCTGATCAGCGAGCTCGACGGCAAGAAGCCGAAAGTGCTGGACGCCTCGACCGCCCATCGCGTCGCCCCGGGCTGGGTCTACGGCTTTGCCGAATTGGCGCCGGGCCAGGCCGAGGCCATTGCCAAGGCGAGCCATGTCGCCAATCCCGGCTGCTATCCCACCGGGGCGATCGCCCTCATCCGCCCTCTGGTCGATGCCGGCGCGATCCCGCCGGATTATCCCGTCACCGTCAATGCGGTGAGCGGCTATTCCGGCGGCGGCAAATCGATGATCGAGGCCTATGAGGCCGGCACCGCGCCTTCCTTCGAGCTCTACGGCCTGACGCTGGAGCACAAGCACGTGCCGGAATTGCAGGCCTATACCGGGCTGACCCGCCGGCCGATCTTCGTGCCTTCCGTCGGCAATTTCCGCCAGGGCATGCTGGTCTCGGTGCCGCTGCATCTGGACACGCTGCCGGGCAAGCCGAAGGCAGCGGACCTCCACGCCATCCTCGCCGCCTATTATGCCGGCGCCAGGCTGGTGAGCGTCGAGCCGCTGGACGGCGCAGCCAAGATCGAGGCGGAAGCACTCAACGACACCGACCGGCTCGAGCTTCGCATCTTTCCGCACGAGGCCCATCGCCAAGCCGTGCTGGTGGCGAGGCTCGACAATCTCGGCAAGGGCGCTTCCGGGGCGGCGGTGCAGAACATCCAGCTGATGCTGGGCGTCTGAGAGCGGCATCGGCCGCCCTCTTTTCCGTTCCCGGCTAGAGCGCCCTGACAGAATGGGGCGTACCATGCCTTCTCCACGAAGTGGGGAAGGTTTGTCGCGCTTCGTGTTGCCGGGATAACGTGAGATTCCCCTCACCCCGCCAAGACCTGGTCCAGCCAGGCCAGCAGCGCCGCCTCATCGAAACCGGTGCTGGTATCGATATCGAACAGGGGGCCGCGCCTGAGCGGCTCGGCACGCTGCGCCAGCAACGGCAGCTCGGACAAAAAAGCCTGGCCGGGATGGCCGGGATGGCGGGACGACAGGCGCGCGCGATAGCGCTCCACCAGAATGTCCGGCGGGGCATGGCACCAGATCTCCGCCGTGAGGCCGATTCCGGCCCGGGCAAGATGATCTTCCAGGACGTCGCGGGGCTGGAAGCCGAACCAGGCGTCCACCACGAAGGTCATGCCATCCGGCGCGGCGGCGACGATCGACCAGATCGCCTGCGAGCTCGCCCGGCCGAGTTTACGGTTATAGTCGCGATCGCCCACGCCGAGATGGTCGAAGAACGGCTCCTTCACCGTGTCGAGGCCGAGAATGGCCCAGCCGCGCACATCGGCGACGAAGCGGGCGACGGAACTCTTGCCGCTGGCGGGAACGCCGTTGACCAGCACCGCCTTCTTCATGGCACGGCCTTCTTCTCGGGATCGGCCTCCCGCCTGCCGGCCAGGGCGGACCCGATCACGCCGGCATCGTCGCCCAGAGTCGCGGCGGCGACCGGGCATTGATACCAGGCCGACAAGGCGGGCGCGGACTGCAGGGCGAGTGCGGCCGCCTTGCCGAGCCCGCCACCGAGCAGAACCAGTGCCGGGTCGAAAGCCGCCACCAGGCTGTCGATGGCGGCCCGCAGCGGCTCGGCCCAGGCTCTGATCACGGCCTCGGCCCGCCTGTCCCCTTCGAGGCGCAAGCCGAGCAGCTGCCCGGCCGTCATGTCTGCGGGCAGGCCGGCTTCGCGGATATGCCGCCCCAGCGCCGTGCCGGAACTGGTAGTCTCCACGCAGCCGCGTCGGCCGCAGGCACAGGGCAGGCCGCCGACATCGACGGTGACATGGCCGAACTGGCCGGCGCTGCGCTGGCCACGCAGCACCCTACCATCCAGCGCCACGGCGCCGCCGATACCTGTTCCGATCGTCAGCATCGCCACATTGGCGGTTCCCCGCGCCGCGCCTGCCGCCATCTCGCCGACCAGCGCCATGTTGCAATCATTGTCGATGAAGATCCGCTTGCCGGTACGCTGCGCCAGCGTGGACGCCAGCGGCAAGCTCGACAAATCGACATAGCCGCCGGAAAGCACCTCGCCGCGCAGGGCATCGACCCGGCCGGGAACGCCGATGCCGACGCTGTCCACATGAGGATTGTCGAGACGGCCGATCATCTCGACCAGCCTGTCGACGAGGGCAACGGGCTCCGCCACGCTACGCTCGGCGAACCATTGCAGGATCTCGCCTCCGGCCGCCACACGCGCGGCCCGGAGATTGGTGCCGCCGATGTCGATGCCGATTGCCTCTGGCTCTGCTGGCATGGCCGGTTTCTCAGGCGGCCTGCGCCTTGGCGAAATGTCGTTCGATCACCGCCTGGATCTCGCGCAGGCGCGGCACGGCGATGTTGCGCAGCCTGTCGGCCTGCGCCGCCCGGTCGAGCGAGATGCAATCCTTCCACAGCGCCCGGCCGGCGATCACGCCGGATGCACCATTGCGCATGGCAGTCTCGACCTGGCCGAGGAAGGTGGCGTGGTCGACGCCGGCCGACAGCACGGCCCAGGGCACGTTGCCGGCAAGGCGGGAAACCGCCGCGCAGGCCTCGGCATGGCCGGGAAACGGCAGCTTCAGCACCTTCGCGCCGAGATCGAGGCAGATGCGCGTGCCCTCCACCACCAGCTCCGGGACCTTGGCCGCATAGTCCTCGCGGCTTTCGCCCTGCAAGTCATAGGTGAGGAACTCCACCACCAGCAGCAGATCCTCGCGGGCGAAATCCTCGATGCAGCGGCGCAGGATCTCGATGTTGTGCGTGTTGGCCTCGGGCCTGTCCGCCCTGAGATAGACCATGATCTTGCCGCCGGTGCCGCCGAGTTCCCGCACGCGGCGCGCATCGACGCCGGGCACCAGGCGCGAAAGGCGATAGCCCTCGGGCGAGCGGTCGAAGCCGGAGGCGTCGAGCCCGATCAGCAGCGCGACGTCCCGCGCCAGCACGCCATCATCCACCACTTTGGGCACCGCGCAGAGCGGATCGAGCAGCACGCAGGACGCCTCGTTGGCGAGGTGGCGCACGATGTCGGCCTTGGTCTCGCCCAGCATGGCATCGCTGATCGCCGCCTGTTCGGCCGGATCGCTCGCCAGGATGGTGCGCATGCCGCCGCGCTGGTCGCAGGCGATCACCGTCATGGCGCCATTGCCGCCGCAGATCTGCCGGTAGCCGCGATATTCCGCCGTCGTCATCGCCGCCATGGCGCTCTCTCCCCTTGCGCGGCTGCCTCGATCGCGGCCGTTGCTTGTTTCCTGTCGAGCGGGTAGCGATCTTGCCATGGCGGGCGTGGGACCGGCCAGCGATGCTCTTCCCACTGCGTCGTCATGTATGTAACATATTTCTGAAAGGAATTGCAAACTGCCGGACACCTCGCCCAGTGACGCCACGGCCACCCGCAAGACGCTGCATATGGTGGCGCGCCTTCATTACGAATCCGACCTCTCCCAGGTCGAGATCGCCCGGCGCCTCGGCCTGTCGACGGCCACCATCTCGCGGCTGCTGCGCCGGGCGCGGGAGGAAGGCATCGTCCGCATCGAGATCCGCGATTTCACAGCTCCCGAGGATCTGACCCGCAAGCTCGTCGAGACCCTCGGCCTGCGCAAGGCGGCCCTGGTGGAGACGACCGAGGTCGGGCTGCTGGCGGCCCTGGCCCAGCCCGTCGGCACGCTCTTGAAGGAGGCGGGGCTGAAGGACGGCTCGGTGCTCGCCATCGGCTGGGGCCGCGCCATCCGCGAGGTGATCCGCGCCGGGCTGCCCAGCATACCGGGCGTGATCACGGTGCCCGCAACCGGCGGCATGCAGCAGCCGGCGCCCCATTTCCAGATCAGCGAATTCGTAAGGCTGGCGGCCGAACAGCTCGGCGGCACGCCCCAATTCATCCACGCGCCCTATCTGCCGTCGCAGGAATATCGCGACGCCTTCGTCAATGATCCCACCATTCGCGATCAGATCGCCCTATGGGACCGCATCGATGCCGCCCTGGTGGGGGTCGGCCTGCCGCATGGGGTCGATCCCGTGCATGCCGGCGCCGCCACCTCGAGCGAACGCGCCCTGGTACACGCGGCGGGCGACGTGATCCGGCATTATTTCGACGAAGACGGCTATCTCGTGCCCTGGGACGGGGATGAGCGGCTGATCGCGGTGTCGCCCGAGCAGTTGCGGGCTGTTCCCCTCGTCATCGGCGTGGCCGTTTCCCCCGCCAAGGCGAAGTCGATCATCGGCGCTGTGCGGGCAAGGCTGATCAATGCGGTGGTGACCGATACCGCCACGGCCGAAACCATGCTCGCCTTGCTGCGAAAATAGAGCGCGGGCTGGTCGCGGCATCCCGGAGGCGGGTCTGAAGACCCGCTGCCCGCTACTTCACATATTCCCGCGCGGCCTGTTCGAGCTGGCCGTGCAGATAATCGGTGAAGGAGCGCCAGACCTCGACGTGGAAGTCACTCGCGCCCTTGCGCCACAGCACGATTTCCGCCTTGGCGAACAGCGTGCGCGTGGCGGTGCCGACGGGAAAGACCTTGGGGTCGAGATCCAGCATGACGCCGGCATTGAGCACGTCGGCGGCCAGCGAGCCGGAGACCAGGATGCCAACATTGCGATGGCTCACATCCACCAGCGAATGCGGCTCCTGCACGGCGGCCTCGATGGCGGCATAGGCCTCGGCTTCGGTATTTTCCGGCGCGAGCAGCAGCCATTCGTCCGGGCCGAGCTTGAAGGCGGTGCGGACGCCATCGGTGGCGGCGGTGTTGATCGCGGTTGGCAACGCCAGCCCGAAGGCCTGGCCGGCCGCGACAGCGGCGCTGTCTGGGCCGCGCAGCACCAGGCGGGCGCCACGCGGCGCCGCCTCGATGGTGAGGCGGCTGCGGGCGGTGATCGGCGCGATGCCGTCGAGCGGATCGCGGCGGGTTGCGATATCAGCCATTGAGCCGCGCTCCTTCCTTGTCGATGAAGATAGGATCGACCACCTTCGCGGCGATCGAACCGCCGGGCATCGGCACATAGACCGTCTCGCCATAGCGCGAGCGGCCGCGCTCGAGATTGCACAAGGCGATGGAACGGCCGAGATTGGCGCTCCAATAGGCCGAGGTGACATGGCCGAGGGCATGCTCGCCGATGGCGGGTTGCGCCACCTCGGTGATCTGCGCGCCCTCTTCCAGCACCACGCCGGGATCGACGGTGAGGAGGCCGACGAACTGCTTGCGGTTGGGATCCTGCAGGTCCGGCCGCATCAGGCCGCGCTTGCCGACGAAATCGGCCTTGGCCTTGCCCACGGCCCAGCCGACGCCCGCCTCGTCCGGCGTCAGCGTGCCGTCGGTGTCCTGGCCGACGATGATGTAGCCCTTCTCGGCACGCAGCACGTGCATCGCCTCGGTGCCGTAGGCGCAGCCGTCATATTTGACGACCTCGGCATGGATGGCCTGCCAGACGGCGCGGCCATACGCCGCCGGCACGTTCACCTCGAAGCCGGCCTCGCCGGTGAAGCTCATGCGGAACAGCCGGGTGGGTACACCGCAGATGCGGCCTTCCTTCACCGACATGTGCGGCATGCCCTCCCTGGAGATGTCGATGCCCTCGACCAGCGGCGCCAGCACATCGCGGGCATGCGGGCCCTGCACGGCGATCACCGCCCACTGCTCGGTGGTGGAGGTGAACCAGACCTTGAGGTCGGACCACTCGGTCTGGAGATAGTCCTCCATGTGCGAGAGCACACGCGGCGCTCCGCCCGTGGTGGTGGTGACATGGAAGCGATCGGGCGCCATGCGGCCGACCACGCCGTCGTCATAAACGAAGCCGTCGTCGCGGGTCATGATGCCGTAGCGCAGGCGGCCCGGCTCCAGCTTCATGAACGGGTTGACATAGATGCGGTGCATGAACTCCGCCGCATCCGGGCCGACCACCTCGATCTTGCCGAGGGTGGAGGCGTCGAACATGCCGACCTTTTCGCGCACCGTCTTGCATTCGCGGTTGACTGCATCGTGCATGCTCTCGCCGGTGCGCGGATAGTACCAGGCGCGCTTCCACAAGCCGACATCCTCGAACACCGCGCCCATCTCGACCTCGGCCTCGTGCATCGCGGTCTTGCGGACGGGATCGAACAGGTCGCCGCGCGCCGTGCCGGCGAACAGGCCGAACGTGGTCGGCGTATAGGGCGGGCGGAAGGTGGTCAGGCCGACCTGCGGCACCTTCTTGTCGATCGCCTTGGCGGCGATGGCCAGCGCGTTGATATTGGAGGTCTTGCCCTGGTCGGTCGCCATGCCGGTGGTGGTGTAGCGCTTGACGTGCTCGATCGAGCGGAAACCCTCGCGCGTCGCCAGCTTGATGTCCTTGGCGGTGACGTCGTGCTGGAAATCGACGAAGGCCTTGACCCTGTTGGCATTGCGGTCATGCGGCAGGGCGCCGGTGTAGAACCCTTCCTGAGAGGTCTCGCCAGCGACGTCGAAGGTCTTGAGCGCGCCCTTGTCGAAGCCGGCGTCGCGCCCGGCGTCATGGCCGGCGGCAAAGCCGTCATTGATCACAGCGCCGAAGTCGAACACGCCGCGGCAGGCACCGGCCGAACGTTCCTCGTCCCGGGCGAAGCCCGGCACGAAGATCTGCTTGGCTTCGTCATAGCGCAGCTTGCCGCGCGACTGCGAAAACAGATGGACCGTCGGCGTCCAGCCGCCCGACATCAGCACGAGGTCGCAGGAGACCGTCTCCCGGTCCCTCACGGTACCGTCGGTTCCGACACGGCCGAGCCTGACGGCATTGACGCGCAGCCGCCCGCTGGTGCCCATCAGCGTCGCGCCGAGGCTGACGCGGATGCCGGCCTCCCGGGCAGCGGCGGTAAGCGCGCCGCCATCGGGCCTGATGTCGGCGATCACGGCGATATCGATGCCGGCGGCCTTGAGGTCGAGTGCGGCCTGATAGGCGCTGTCGCAGGCGGTGAACACCACTGCCCGATTGCCCGGCTTGACACCGTAACGGTTGACATAGGTGCGGGCGGCATCCGCCAGCATGATGCCCGGGCGGTCATTCTCCGGGAACACCAGGGGACGCTCGATCGCGCCGGCGGCGATGACGACCTGCTTGGCGCGCACCTGCCAGAGCCGCTCGCGCGGCATGCGGGCTTCCGGCTGGGCGACATGATCGGTCAGCCTTTCGGCCAAGGCGACGAAATTGTCGGAATACCAGCCGAAGGCGGTGGTGCGCGGCATCAGCCGGACGCGATCGTTGAGAGCCAGCGACATGATGATGTCGGTGGCCCAGTCGCGTGCGGCCCGGCCTTCGATGGTCGCCGTGGTCTCAGCCAGCAGGGAGCCGCCGAGCTCGGCCTGCTCGTCGACCAGGATCACCGAGGCGCCGGTCTCGGCCGCCGCGATGGTGGCCGCCAGGCCTGCCGGGCCCGAGCCCACCACCAGCACGTCGCAATGGGCATAGCGGTTGAGGTAGCGGTCGGGGTCGGCCACCTTGGGCGCCTCGCCGAAGCCGGCCGCGGCGCGGATCTTCGGCTCATAGACCGTTTTCCAGAAGCTCTGCGGCCACATGAAGGTCTTGTAGTAGAAGCCCGAGGCGAAGAAGGGCGACATCGCGTCGTTGACGGCACCGGCATCGAATTTCAGCGAAGGCCAACGATTCTGGCTGATGGCGACGAGGCCCTCATAGAGCTCGACCTGCGTGGCGCGCAGATTGGGCGTGGTGCGTCCGGCGTCCCGGATCACCGTGACCATCGCATTCGCCTCTTCCGAGCCTGCCGACATGATGCCGCGCGGCCGGTGATATTTGAACGAGCGCCCGATCAGGTGTACGCCATTGGCGAGCAGGGCCGAGGCGAGCGTATCGCCGCGCACGCCCTGATAGGCGATGCCGTCGAATGTGAAATTGATCGGCTTGGCGCGGTCGATGCGGCCGCCGGCCGCCGTGCGGAGAGAGGCGGTCACGAGCGCGCCTCCGAGTTCCTGGCTTCACGATTGGCGGGCGTGGCGGCGGCAAGCTCGGCGGCGAGCGCCGCGAGATCCGGCTTGGGCTCGCCCTGCTTGTAGGTCTTCACGAACTTGTCGGTCACGGTATGGCGCACGGCGTTGAAGAAGCGCGCGCAACCATGCACATGGCGCCAGCGCTCGGCGATCAGCCCCTTGGGATTGGAGCGGGTGTAGAGGAAGCCTTCCCAGACCTCGTCCGTCGGATTGTCGGCAAAGGCAGGGCGGGCGATATGGGCCTCGCCCATGTTGCGGAACTCCAGTTCCGGGCGATCCTGTTCGCAATAAGGGCAGCGAATGAGCAGCATGGCGGTCCCTAGAACAGCGATGTGATGCGGGAAAATGAAAAGCGCGGCGCCTTACCCTCCCCTCGATGGGGAGGGTCGGCCCGAAGGGCCGGGGTGGGGTGGGACCCACCTGCCAAGGCAATTACTCGGTATTTCATCGGGAAGGCACGGCACCAAGCCACCCCACCCCGACGCTGCGCGTCGACCCTCCCCATCGAGGGGAGGGTAGAAACCATGCACGTCCTACCCAACGCTCCCTCCCTCAGTGCGCGACGGCGGCGGCCGCCGCTTCGTCGATCAGGCGTCCGGTGCGGAAGCGATCGAGGGTGAAGGGAGCGGCGATCGGATGGGGCTCGCCCGTCGCCACCGTATGGGCGAAGACATGGCCCGAGCCCGGCGTCGCCTTGAAGCCGCCCGTGCCCCAGCCGCAATTGACGAACAGGCCTGGCACCGGGGTCTTGGACAGGATGGGCGAGCGGTCGGGCGTGACGTCGACGATGCCGCCCCAGTTGCGCATCATGCGGGTGCGGCGCACCACCGGGAAGAGTTCGCAGATCGCGTCCAGCGTGTGGGCCGCGATGTGCAGGCCGCCCGTCTGCGAATAGGAGACATACTGGTCGGTGCCGGCGCCGATGACGAGGTCGCCCTTGTCCGATTGCGACATATAGGCATGCACGGTGTTCGACATCACCACGCAGGGCATGATCGGCTTGAGCGGCTCCGACACCAGCGCCTGCAGGGGGTAGCTTTCCAGCGGCATGCGCACGCCGGCCATTTCCATCACAACCGAGGTGTGGCCGGCGGCGACCACGCCGAGCTTCTTGGTACGGATCGTACCCCGGGAGGTCTCCACCCCGGAAACGGCGCCGGAGGCATCGCGCAGGATACCGGTGACCTCACAGTTCTGGATGATGTCGACGCCCAGCGCGTCGGCGGCGCGGGCATAGCCCCAGGCCACCGCGTCGTGACGGGCGACGCCGCCGCGCCGCTGCAGGGCGGCGCCCATGATCGGGTAGCGGATATCCTTGGAGATGTTGAGGATCGGGCAGAATTCCTTCGCCTCTTCGGGCGTCAGCCATTCATTGTCGATACCCGCCAGGCGATTGGCATGGATATGGCGCTTGAAGACCTGGATATCATGCACGTTGTGCGCCAGCATCATCACGCCGCGGGCCGAATACATCACGTTGTAATTCAGCACCTGGGACAGGTTCTGCCACAGCTTCATCGCGTGGTCGTAGAGCTTGCCGCTCTCCTCCCACAGATAGTTGGAGCGGATGATGGTGGTGTTGCGGCCGGTATTGCCGCCGCCCAGCCAGCCCTTTTCGAGCACGGCGATATTGGTCATGCCATGCTCGGCGGCCATGTAATAGGCGGTGGCGAGGCCATGGCCGCCGGCACCGATGATGATGGCGTCGTAGCTGGCCTTCGGTTCGGGCGAGCGCCATTGCTCGGGCCAGTCCTGATGACCACGCAGCGCGTTGCGCGCCAGGGAAAAGACAGAAAACCGCACGTGTTGCCGCCCGTTGGATGGAGTCTTGAATGGCGCGACTATCATCATTCCGCCCAGGGGCAGTCTAGCACGGAAGCGACGCGCCTTTTGTCGCATTGGAAGAAATTGCGCAAAACGCCCCCATTCGCCCGAGCCCGAACAGGACGCATTTGGGATAGTATTTGACCATTAGGTCGCATGCCAATGCCTCACATTTGTCAATTTACGACATTAAAGGCGACATATGGTCGGGCCCACATCAGAATTCTTCAAAAAATGTCGCAATATCGTCTCGGTTCGTCGTTTCGGAGAACGCGGTAAAAGCCGCCCCGCAACCGACGTTTTGACCAGAATGGGCGCGTAGACGCCCGATGCCATCATGAGGGCGAGCGCTCCATCCAGTGCGCTTTCCCGCCTCCGTCACGCTTCGTACCGCCGGCCAAGCCGGCGGAGGTCCCAGGGAGAACTGCGTATGAATATCCGGCCGGATATCGGCGCCACGCATACCGTCGGCTTTCTGCTCACTCCGAATTTCTCGATGATCGCCTTCGCGGCGGCCGTCGAGGTTTTGCGCCTGACGAATTACGTCACGGGCGCGAAGGCCTTCGCCTGGCGGCTCTACTCCCCGGACGGCCAGCCGATCGAGGCCTCGAACGGCGTGGCTTTGGCGGTCGACGGCTCCTATGGCGATGTCGGGCCGATGCCGGAGATCATCGTGTGTTCCGGCATGGACGTGCAGAAATATGACCATGGTCCTCTGATCGCCAAGCTGCGCAAGCTCGCCTTCTACGGCGTCTCGATCGGCGCCGTGTGCACGGGCACCTACATCCTGGCCCGGGCCGGCCTGCTCGACGGTCATCGCTGCGCCATCCACTGGGAAAATTACGACAGTTTCCGCGAGGAATTCCCCGAGATCGACGCCACGCAGGAACTGTTCGAGATCGACCGCAACCGCTTCACCTGCGCCGGCGGCACCGCTTCGATCGACATGATGCTGGCGCTGATCACCGCCAAGAAGGGCGCGGTCATCGCCGCCCTGGTCACCGACGAGCTCATCCATCATCGCATGCGCGATTCGCATGAGCGCCAGCGCATGGAACTGCGCGCGCGCCTGGGCGTCTCCCATCCCAAGCTGCTCGCCGTGATCGGCGAGATGGACAAGCGCCTGGAGCGCCCGGTTTCCTGCGCCCAGCTCGCCCGCACGGTGCGCCTGTCGCCCCGCCAGCTCGAGCGGCTGTTCCAGCGCTATCTCGACACCACGCCGACCCGCTATTACCTCGAAATGCGCCTCAACCGAGCCCGCCAGCTGCTGCGCCAGACCTCGATGCCCATCCTGTCGGTGGGCCTGGCCTGCGGCTTCGTCTCCGCCTCGCATTTCTCCAAATGCTATTCGGAACATTTCGACCGCACCCCCTCCGAGGAGCGCAAGGGCATGCGGGTCGAACGCAACGTGGCGACGGCGATCGCCTGACCTATGGAGGCATTCTCGGCCACCGCCATGGTCGAGGAATTCGATGAGCCGGCGGCAGGGAGGCCGGCGATCGATGCAGCGTCACGCTGCCGGTCGCGGCGGCCCCGCAAAGGGGACGGCGGTTCTTCGTCGTGCCCCGGCGGCGACAATGGTCGAGCCGATCAATTCCCACCCAGCAATCCGGCGGCGATATTGATCGCCAGGGCCAGGATGGTGGCGTTGAAGAAGAACGAGAACACCGCATGCGCGGCGACGATGCGGCGCATCGGCCGCGAGCGCAGATTGGTGTCTGATGTCGCCGAGGAAGCGCCGATCGCCACGGAGAAATAGACGAAGTCCCAATAATCCGGCGGCTCGGGATCGCCGCCGAAATCCAGGCTCGGCTTACCCGGGCGTCCGCCGTCATTGTAGTAGATATGGGCGTAATGGATGGCGAAGATGGTGTGGATGAAGAACCAGGAACAGACGATCGTGGTCACCATCAGCGGCAGCGACAGGACGTTACCGCCCACCTGGCTCTTGGTGGCCTGAAGCTCGAAGATCACACCGGCAAAGCTCGCCGCCGCGGCCAGCATCGACAGGATCAGGATGGTGACGGCCCCTTCATCGAGGGAATCAGCCTTGTGGCTGAACCGTTCCGGCGGCAGGCGCGACAGCCTGTAGCTGACGATCACCACGAAAAGGACCGTGGCCAGGCACCAACCGGCCAGCAGGCGTTCGAGCCAGGGCAGGCCCGGCACGACAAGACCGAGAGCCATGCCGGCGACCAGGCTCCAGAGCAGGACCGGCCTGGTGGTCAGCGGACGCAGAAAATGCCTCACTCCAGAGGTTCCACTCGCAGCCTCGGTTGGAAGCTCATTTGCGCCTGTCCGCCGTGAAGCGGGCGGCGGCGCGCAGAATATCCGCCTCCGCGCCAAATCCGGCAAGCGCGGCGAGGGCATCGCCGGTAAGACGCTCGAGCTCGGCCCGCGCCTTCTCGACGCCCCACAGGCCGACCAAGGTCGCCTTGCCGCGCCCGGCATCCTTGCCGGTGGCCTTGCCGAGCTCGGCGCTGGAAGCCTCGATGTCGAGAATGTCGTCGGCGATCTGGAAGGCGGCGCCCAGTGCGCGGCCATAGGAGAGCAGGGTTTGGTAGACCGGCGCGTCGGCGCGCCCGATCACCGCTCCCATTTCCACCGCGCACGAGAGGATCGCACCCGTTTTCATCGCCTGCAGCTTGGCGACGGCAGGGGCTGAAAGCTCGGCTGTCTGCTCGAATCGGCCCTCCGCTTCGAGGTCCAGCATCTGGCCGCCGGCCATGCCCGCCCCTCCGGCGGCTCTTGCCAGCAGTCGCACCAGTTCGGCCCGCATGGCCGCAACCAAGCTGGTGGCGCCATCGGCCAGGGTCTCGAAGGCCAGGGTCTGCAATGCGTCGCCCGCGAGGATGGCGGTGGCCTCGTCATAGGCCAGGTGCAGCGTCGGCTTGCCGCGGCGCAGTTCGTCGTCGTCCATCGCCGGCAGATCGTCATGGGCGAGGCTGTAGACATGCACGAGCTCGATCGCCGCGCCCGCCCGCAGGGCCGTCGCCTGATCGCCGCCCAGCAGGCGGGCGGTTTCGACCACCAGGAAGGGACGAAGCCGCTTGCCCCCGCCAAGGGCGGCATAGCGCATGGCGCTCAGCAGCCGCGGCGGCACCGGCGGATCGGTGGCCACATCGAAGATCGCCACCAGCACATCTTCGATCTCACTGGCCACGGAGGCGAGGCGGTGATGGAAATCGACGGTCATGAAACGCCCATGGAAACTCTCCTCTCCCGACCCGGGAAAGGATCACGCAAGAGTATCGGGAAACAGCGCAGGCTGGCCGCGATGATGGAACGCGAAACGGGTCGCCGCGTTCCATCGATCGTCGCCGCCTCCGCTGACAGGCGGTGCACGCCCGGCCTCAGGCCAGATATTGCCCGCCATTGATGCTGAGTGTCGAACCGGTGATGTAGCCGGAATCGTCGGAGGCCAGAAATACCACCGCGCGGGCGATTTCGTCCGGCTGGCCCAGCCGGCCCGTCGGAATCAGCGGCAGAATGCGGGTCTCCAGCACTTTGGGATCGATCGCCTGCACCATCTCGGTGCCGATATAGCCGGGCGCGATCACATTGGCGGTGATGCCTTTGGCTGCCCCTTCCAGCGCCAATGCCTTGACGAAGCCGATGTCGCCGGCCTTGGCGGCGGAATAGTTGACCTGCCCCGCCTGTCCCTTCTGGCCGTTGATCGAGGAGATCACGATCACGCGGCCAAAACCGCGATTGCGCATGCCCTCGATGACCGGGCGGGTCATATTGAACAGGCTGTCGAGATTGGTGCGGATGACGGCGGACCACTGGTCCTTGCTCATCTTGTGGAAGAAACCGTCACGGGTGATGCCGGCATTGTTGACCAGGATGTCGACCGGGCCGAGGTCCTTTTCCACCTGCGCCACGCCGGCGGCACAGGCATCGAAATCGCCGACGTCCCATTTGTAGGTTGCAATGCCGGTTTCGGCCTTGAACTTGGCCGCCGCTTCGTCATTGCCGGCATAGCTGGCGGCAACCGTGTGGCCGGCCGCCTTGAGCGCCTTGGAGATGGCAGCGCCGATGCCGCGCGTTCCGCCGGTGACGATTGCAACTCTGGTCATGGTGCCTCCTTGGTAACGATTGGTGTTCTTTTTGGAAATTTAGTCATTCCGCGCGCGATGCGGCACACAGTGACGCTTCGCGGACGCTGAATCGTAAGCCGAAGATACCCCTTCCATAATGCCGTCCCGTGTCTGCACTGCACCCCCGTGGATGCAGTGCGCACGGGACGACTCGCGATCACCGCTCGACGGTGAGGGCGATGCCCATGCCGCCGCCGATGCACAGCGTGGCGATGCCCTTCTTGCCGCCGCGGCGGGCAAGCTCGTGCAGCAGCGTGACCAGCACGCGAGCGCCGGAGGCGCCGATCGGATGGCCGATGGCGATGGCGCCGCCATTGACGTTCACGATGGACGGATCCCAGCCCATGTCCTTGTTGACGGCCAGGGCCTGCGCCGCGAACGCCTCGTTGGCCTCGACCAGGTCGAGGTCCTTGACGCTCCAGCCTGCCTTTTCGAGCGCCTTGCGCGAAGCCGGGATCGGGCCCGTGCCCATGATGGCGGGATCAACGCCCGCAGTGGCCCAGGAAGCGATGCGCGCCAGCGGAGTGAGGCCGCGCTTCTCGGCATCCTTGGCGCTCATCAGCACCACGGCGGCGGCGCCGTCATTGATGCCGGAAGCGTTGCCGGCAGTCACCGTGCCTTCCTTGCTGAAGGCCGGACGCAGCTTGGCCATGGCATCGAGCGTGGCGCCGTGGCGGGGATATTCGTCGGTATCCACGATGACATCGCCCTTGCGGCCGGGCACCGTGATCGCGACGATCTCGTCCTTGAAGCGGCCTTCCTTCTGGGCGGCCTCGGCCTTGTTCTGCGAGGCGACGGCGAAGGCGTCCTGTTCCTCGCGGGTGAGCTGCCAGCGGGCCGCGATGTTCTCGGCGGTCGTGCCCATGTGATAGCCCTGGAAGGCGTCGATCAGGCCGTCCTTAAGCATCGAATCCAAGAACTTCACGTCGCCCATCTTGGCGCCGGCGCGCAGATGCGCGACATGCGGGGCGAGCGACATCGACTCCTGGCCGCCGGCCACGATGACGGAGGCGTCGCCATTGGCGATCTGCTGCAGGCCGAGGCCGACGGCGCGCAGGCCCGAGCCGCAGAGCTGGTTGAGGCCGAAGGCGGTCTTCTCCTGGGGCACGCCGGCCGCCATTGCCGCCTGGCGGGCCGGATTCTGGCCCCCGCCCGCGCTCAGCACCTGGCCGAGGATGACTTCGTCGACCTCGCCGGCCTCCACCTTGGCGCGAGCCAGCGCTTCCTTGACGGCCGCCGCACCGAGCGTGTGGGCCGGCGTTGCTGCGAAGGCGCCGTTGAAGGAGCCGACCGGCGTGCGCGCGGCGCTGACGATGACGACATCACTCATGGCAATTTCACTCCTCTAGTGTTCCGTTCTGCGACTGCCCGGCGGACCAACTCTTTCCGAAGCAGACTTTGCCTGCTTCATCCGCCCTGGGAATGAAGCAGGTCTGGGCATGAAGCAGGTAAAGTCTGCAAATCTTCCAAGTCTACCGATTGCAGTCGAGCCGATCTCAGATCCACCCGAGCGCAATCTGCCTGGGCATATGGGACGCTTGGCGCGCCGCCGTCAATGCGCCAGGTGAGTTTACCGCGCTTGCACAAAGATGTTTTCGCGACCGCGAAAAGAGCCTAGATTTGTCAGACCGTGGGGGTGATCATCCTTCCGGAAGAGCAATTCCGGAGCGGGGTACCGTCGTCGGACGGAAAGCCGTCGCGGCAACCCGGGATAGTTCGGAATTTCCAGGCTTGTGCAGGCGAGCCCGTTCGGAAATTCTGCAAGGCAGGGAAGAGCGTAAGGGGCAGTAGGATGGCGAAAGCAAAAGAGCCGACCACGATCAAGAAATACGCCAACCGGCGCCTCTACAACACGGGTACCTCGACTTATGTCACGCTCGAAGATCTCGGCGCCATGGTCAAGGCCGGCGAGGATTTCGTGGTCCATGACGCCAAGACCAACGAGGACATCACCCGCCAGGTGCTCACCCAGATCATCTTCGAGCAGGAGAACAAGGGCCAGAACCTGCTGCCGATCACCTTCCTGCGCCAGCTGATCCGCTTCTATGGCGACAGCATGCAGGCGCTGGTGCCGAGCTTCCTCGAATTCTCCATCGACAATCTCACGAAGGACCAGCAGAAGCTGCGGGAACAGATGACGCAGCATCTTACCAGCGGCTGGGGCCAGGCGCCCTGGGTCAATGGCGGTTTCGGCGCGCTCGAGGAACAGGCCCGCAACAATATGGCGGCCTTCCAGCGCGCCTTTCGCCTGTTCTCGCCCTTCGCCCAGACCGAGAGCGAGGACGTGAAGGAACCGGCCGCAACCGCGACCTCCAAGAGCAGCGACGATCTCGATACGCTCAAGAAGGAGCTGGCGGAGATGAAGTCGCGCCTCGACCGCATCAGCGACGAGAAGAAGTAGAACGCAGCGCCCGTCTCCCGCAAAGGCAGAAGGCGTCTGCAGTTCAGGTCCCGGTCAGCGCCATCGGCGCCTGGCGGCCGGCATCGCGCAGGCGTGGCAGTTCCAGCCGGAGCGTGCCCGCCACCGTTCCCATCAGGCGGCTGCAGCCCCAGGTCAGCAGCTGGCGGGCGATCACCTCGTCATCCACCCATTCCGCCGCCATGTCGAGGCCGTGCCGCGCGCCGGTTTCGATCAGGCAGCGCAGCGTGAAGCGCCCCTGCGCAACCTGGTCGGCCATTTCGACCAGCACGCCGTTGAGCGTCACCTGGCGGACTTCGAGGGCCTGGAGTTCGGCGAAATCGAGATGGCCGCCGCCGAAACCGCCAATACCGAGCCGGGCGCCTGAGGCGCGGATCGCCCGGCAGTAGCGGCCATTATTGTCGAGATCGGCCTTGGCCAACGCCTCGTCGAGTTCGATGGTCAAACGTTCGAAACTGTCCCCCGGCCCCCGGCGCGGATCGACGACGACCGGCAGGGGCAGGATCAGTTCGATACCGGAATGGCGGTCGAGCACCATGCCGGCCAGGTCCACCAGCCGCAGGGCAAGCCTGCGGACGAGCGCGCGGTCGCAGGCCGGAGTCAGCCAGGCCGGCTGCAGGGACGCCGATGCCAGGGCAATGCCGGGCATCCGGATGAAGGCCCGAGCCCGGAAAGCCTGCCGCCCTTCCGCCTGGACTGCCAGCACCGGCTCGAAACCGAGGAAGATGCGGTCTTCGTTGAGCGCCAGCGCCAGGCGCTGCGCCGCATTGGCCGACGCGGCCTGGTGGTCGCCTTCCGCGAAGATCGCGATGCCGCCCGGCGTTTCGCGTTCGCAGCGGTCGAGGGCCTGCTGGGCTGAATGGAGCGCCGTGCCGGCGGTCTCCGCCGAAGGCGCGATGTGGACGGCGCCGATCGAGACCGTTGGCTGGATCGCGCCAGCCTCTGCTTCCACGGTGACGCGCTCGATCGCGAGCTGGAAGCGTTCCGCCGCCGCCCTGATATCCCCGGCCTGGCATCCGGGCAACATCACGGCAAACTTACCGTCCGCAATGCTGGTGAGGCTGTCGCCGATGCGCAAGACACTGCGCAATCCGCGCATCACCTGGGCGCAGACGCGATCCGCCACCACGGCGCCAAAGGCGCCGTGGATGGCACCGAGCCGGTCGATGGTCGCCAGGAACAACCCGGCCTGCCGGCCCGCCGCACAGGCCTCGGCCAGGGCTGCGGCGAAGACGCGGTCGTGAATGCCGATCACGGTATGGGTGGAGCCGGCAGCCTCCTCCTCCGGGCATTCGGCCACGACACGCACCAGGCCACGCGCGACAACAGGGCGGCCGTCCGGCCCGGCGAACCAGCGTCCGCGATCTTCGATCCAGCGCTTCCGGCCCGCCGCATGCGGACGATAGCTGTAGCGCAGGCAATAGGGCGCCCCTTCCGTCGTCCCCCCGTGGGCGCTCTGGAGGATGGCCTCGTGCCGACCGCCGGGCCGGTCGAGGTCGATCAGGCGGGCAAAGGCCTTGCCGTCGGCGATGTCGGCTGCAGCGCGCACGCCGAGTACGGCAGATGCCCCCGCTCCCCAGGCGAGGCGATCGGTCTCCAGGCACCATTCGTAGCTGGCCTGGCCGAGGGCGCCGAGAAGGGCGCCGGGATGAAGGATCGGCTGGTCGACACAAATGCCGGAAACCGGCACGGCACTATCATACATGCTTCGCGTCCTGCGCCCGCTGCATCGGGCGTGAAAGGGGAAGCAAGAACAATGCCGTGGAATGATTAATAGGTCGGAAATGGGGGCGGAGAACGCGGACTCTTACCCTCGCTCTAACGAAGGCAGAGGACCGTCCAAGAGTAAGCGCCCTGTCCTCCCCGGCCGAGCTTCTCGCGAGCGCCGCGAGAGAGGGCGAGGGGAAGGAGTCCAAGGGCCGAGGCACGATGTGTGGCCCCTGGATCCCCTTCCCGCCGCCGGTGGCGGCGCCGGGGATGACAGAGCGCTTGCTTTTAAGCCATCGCTAAGAGCCGGCTCCCCCCGCGAAAGCCTCTACACGCTGCCGGCCACCATGGCGCGGATCACCACGCGCAGCAGGCGGGCGAGACGCTGGTCCAGTTCGAGCCGGTTGGCATCCCGATCGGCAGCGATGGCCGCCGGATCGATGAAACGATGCAGGGCATCGCCGAGAAAGGCGATCAGCCTCTCGTTCGAGCGGGCGCGGAACAGTTCGATGGAGCGCCCCTCGTCGACGACACGTTCGATCAGGCTGCGGATACGGCGCCGATGCTTGCGGACCACCGCGCGGTTCTCGCCGATCGCCGACAGCCAGGCCGCAAAGAGATTGGGTTCCTGGTCGAGGCGCTCGCGATAGAGCCGTGCCAGCAGCAGCATCATGCGCTCCAGCTTATCGTCGGCCGGATCGGGCGCGTCGGCGACCACGGCGAGCTGGGTCTCCACCGCCTTGTGCCAGTCGGCGGTGACGGCATCGATCAGCGCGTCCTTGGAGGCAAAATAGCGATAGACCGCGGCATGACTGACCTGGGCCTCGCGCGCGACCGACACCACGGACGTGCGTTCCAGCCCGTGCTTGCGCACGTGATCGGTGGCAATATCGAGGAGACGCGCGCCGGTCGGTTCACTCTTGCCGCCCATGCCCTGCCTCCCTGCCGGCTCAGCCGTCGACCAGCGAGGTCTTCGCCGGCGCCCGATGCGGCTGTGCGAGATAGACTTCCGAACGCATCTCGATCAGGCGCGAGATGGTGCGCTGGAACTCGAAGCCCTCGCGCCCTTCCTGATAGGGATAGATCCCGGTCGGCTCCGCCGCCGCTGAGGCCACCAGCTTGGCGCCGCGATCATAGAGGCAGTCGATGAAGAGGATGAAACGCTTGGCTTCGTTGCGCTGCTCCTGTCTGAGCACCGGGATGTCGTCGACCAGCAGCGTGTGGAAATGCTCGGCCAGGGCGAGATAGTCGGCCGAACCCAGAGGCTGGCCGCAAAGTTCGGCGAAGGAGAAACGGGCGACGCCCATGGCGGCCTGCGGCACTTTCAGGGCACGGCCCTTGACGGTCAGCACCAGCGGCAGGCCCTCTTTCCTGCCCGTAAGGCGCTCGAAGGCCGCATCCATCCCGGCGCGGACCCCGGGTCCGCTGCCGACGAGATAGGTCTCCCCGCCCGAAAGCTTCTCCAGGCGATAATCGGTGCGCGCCTCCAGCTTCACCACCTCCATATGCTGCTGCAGCAGCGCGATGAAGGGCAGGAACAAGGCGCGGTTCAGGCCATCCTCATAGAGCCGGTCGGGCACCACGTTGGAGGTGGCGACCACCACCACGCCATGCGCGAACAGCTGGGTGAAGAGACGGCCGAGAATCATGGCATCGGCAATGTCGGTGACGGAGAATTCGTCGAAGCACAGGAGCTTGGCCTCGTTGGCCAATATCTCGGCCACCGGGCCGATCGGATCATCGCCCTTGACCCGCCCTGCCCGGATCTCGCTGCGATAATGGAAGATGCGCTCATGCACGTCGTTCATGAAGGCATTGAAGTGCACACGGCGATGGCTGATGCCGGCCGGCACCGCCTCGTGGAACAGATCCATCAGCATGGTCTTGCCGCGCCCGACCTCGCCCCAGATATAGAGCCCCTTCGGCGCCGGTCTGGGCTTGGCACGCCCGAACAGCCAGCCGAGGGCGCCGGGCTTGCGTGCTGCGGGCATCTCGCCCAACTCGTCCATAACGCCCTGCAGGCGGGCGAGGACCGCCTCCTGGGCCGCATCGCGTTCGAGCCCGCCGGCGGCGACGAGGGCGAGGTAGCGGTCGAGAAGGGGAGTCGGGGCGGGTGCGTGCAAGGAAATGTCCCGTTCGGTGGTGGCGGCAATGCCCGGTCGGCGCGCAGTCTTAACCAATGCTGCAGCACTGGCATAGGGGTGGCGTTGCAGGGCGATCGGGTGAAAGCCTCTCGATCATCCCGGACGCATTGCGGCGCGAGGGACTTCCGGATGCGCGGGCATCTTGCCCTTCCTTCCTATGCCGCGAATGCCGTGTTTCCAGGAACGGGCAATGCGCATACATTCGGAACTTGCCTTCCGGCGAGGTCGTCAACCCGAATTCGGAGCCCTGATGTATCACTTCCGCCGTTGACATCCGGCCCCCTCGTCGCTAGAACCCCGCATCTTTCGAATTTGGGAGCTCTTGCGTCTTCTCGCGTGCTCCAATCTGAGGCACGGGAATCATGAAGATCCGCAATTCGCTCAAGTCGCTGCGTACGCGTCACCGCGACAATCAGCTGGTCCGCCGCAAGGGCCGCGTCTACATCATCAACAAGACCCAGAAGCGCTACAAGGCCCGCCAGGGCTGATTTCGCGCCGAATTTTCGGGTCTGCCGCGTTTGAACCCGGCCGCAGCGATGCGGCCGGGTTTTTGTCTTTGAATCCGCCACAATCTCGCGCCACTATCCAGGCATGAGGATCGCGATTCTGGCCCTGATCGGCATGCTTGCCGCCCCCGCCGCCGCTTTGGCCGACGCCAGGCCGGCCGGCGATCCCGAGCTCGACCGCCTCTATGAACGCCTTGCCAAGGCCCAGTCGGAAAAGGAAGCCGACAACATCGCCCTTGCCATCGAACGGGTGGAGCTGCGCTCGGGCAGCGATACCACCGACCTCTTGATGGACCGGGCGCTGACGGCGATCAAAGCCTCGAATACCGACAAGGCCATCAAGATCCTGAATGCCGTCATCCATCTCAAGCCCGATTACGCCGAGGCCTGGAACAAACGCGCCACCGCCTATTACCTGAAAAAGGACTATGCCCGCTCGATCGCCGACGTCGCCGAGACGCTCAGGCGCAATCCGCGCGAATATGGCGCCTGGAACGGGCTGGCCATGATGCTGGTCGACCTGGGCGACAAGAAGAATGCCTATGAGGCACTCAAACATGCGCTGGCGATCAATCCTCATATCGCCGGCGCGCGCAAGATGATGGACGAGCTCAAGTCCGAAGTCGAAGGACGCGATATCTAAGGCTCCGGGACAGCAAGCTTCGGCCGGCCTGGGGGACGGTGCTTGTAAAGCAGCATACGAGATGCTCGCCGGACAGCTTGGCGACCCGCCATAATATTGGAGGGTCGATCTCCAGATCGACCGTCTTCGCCCACAATCAAGCATGACCTTTCCTGGAGCAAAGCCTGTTCGAGCGTGAACGCTTATTTTCTCTAACTCATTGTTCTATCGTCTTTGCGATTCTTGGTGACTCTGTCTGATCGCAACACACTAGAGATGGTCGATCTGGAGATCGACCCTCCATGCTCCTGCGTCCTTGCCGGAAAGCTGGCACCCATAGGCTGGAAGCTTGCGATCCCGGGGGACTTTCGACCTCACGGCAAAACGGCTAGAAGCATATCTCCTAGCGATACCAGCACGCCAAAAGGCCGCGATTGACCCTCTTTCTGCTCTTTATCGGCATCCTCCTCCTTGCCCATGTGCTCGGAGCCATCCAGGCCACCAATGTCATCGCCGCCCGCATTGCCGAGGAAAATCCGCCCGAAGGGGTCTTCGTGCCCGTGCCCGGCGGACGGCTGCACCTGATCGATCTCGGGGCTGGCCATGGCAGCGAGAGGCTGCCGGTCCTGCTCCTGCATGGCGCCACCTCCAATGCCCGCGACATTGTCCACGGCATCGGCGAGGACCTGGCGCGCCAGCGCCGGGTGATCGCGGTGGACCGGCCCGGACATGGCTGGAGCGACCGGCCGAACGGCAGTCGCGATGCCGCCACCGCGGCGCAGGCCAAGCTGGTGATGGCCGCCCTGGACACGCATGGGATCGATCGCTTCATCGTCGTCGGCCATTCCCTCGCCGGCTCGCTCGCCACATTGTTGGCCGTCGAACACAAGGATCGGGTTGCCGGCCTGGTGGTGCTGGCCGGGGCTACCCATCCCTGGCCGGGCGGCATCAACTGGTATTACCGTCTCGCCGCCCTGCCGGCGCTCGGGCGGCTCTTCGTGCACACCGTGATGACCCCGGTCGGCAGCTGGGGCCTGAAGAAGGCGGTCGAGGATTCCTTCCGGCCGGGTAAGGCACCGGCCGACTATGTCCGCAAGGCCAGCGCCGCCTTGGTGCTGCGGCCGAACGAGTTCCGCTGGAACGGGCAGGATGTCGCCGCCCTCAAGGCCTGCCTGATGGTCCAGTCTCTCCGCTATCACCGGATCACGGTCCCCACCGCCATCATTGCCGATCCGGCCGATCACGTGGTGTCGACCAGCATCCATGCCGAGGCGCTGCACCGGCAGGTGCAGGGGTCCCGGCTGGTCCTGGTTCCCGGCGGTGGCCATCAGATCCACTACACGGCCAAACAGGTGGTGCTGGAGGAGATCGGCCGCGTCGCCCAGGCAGCCGACGAGCTCCACTCGATGCGACAGGCTGCGCAATAGTTAGCTGCCTATTTAAAGGCAAATCCGGAGTCGCTGCTTCCGCAAGCACCGCAACCCGAGGTGGGCCCGGCCGACGCTCCTCCCCTCTATTGCGGACTTTTGGTTGAATTTCTTGGCTTTAAACCAGAATAAAAAATATTAGCCGGCAATTTTATTGCCGGCTAATTTGTCTACGGAACCGTCGCGAGGGCGATCAGGGTCCTTCGCCACCATCGGCGCCGATCACGGCGATGCGCACCATATTGGTCGCGCCCGGCGTGCCGAAAGGTATGCCCGCCATGATCAGCACACGCTGACCGGTTTGCGCGAAGCCGTCCTGCGAGGCATGGCGGCAGGCGCGGTCGACCATGTCGTTGATGTCGCGGGCATCGTCGGTAAGCACGGCATGCACGCCCCAGACCAGGGCAAGCCGGCGCGCCGTGCCGACATTGGGCGTCAGCGCCAGCAGAGGCTTCTCGGCACGTTCGCGGGCGATACGGATACCGGTCGAGCCCGAGGCCGTCCAGGCGATCAGGGCGGAGAGGTCGAGCGTTTCGGAGATGGTGCGCGCGGCCGCCGCAATGGCGTCGGCACCGGTCTGCTCGGGCTCGCTGCGCTGAGCGTTGATGATGGTACGGTGCAGGGCGTCGCGCTCCACCTCCTCGGCGATGCGGTTCATCGTCGCCACCGCCTCGCGCGGAAATTCACCGGCGGCGCTTTCGGCCGAGAGCATCACGGCATCGGCGCCCTCATAGACGGCCGTCGCCACGTCCGAGACTTCGGCGCGCGTCGGCACGGGGGAGGTGATCATCGATTCCAGCATCTGGGTGGCCACCACGACCGGCTTGCCGAGCTTGCGCGCACCGCGCACGATGCGCTTCTGCAGGCCCGGCACCTTTTCGAGCGGCAGTTCGACGCCAAGGTCGCCGCGCGCCACCATCAGGGCATCGGAGGCTTCGAAGATCTCGTCGAGACGCAGGATGGCCTGCGGCTTTTCGATCTTGGACATCACCAAGGCGCGGCCCTGGATGATCTCGCGCGCCTCCAGAATATCCTCGGGACGCTGCACGAAGGAGAGGGCGACGATGTCGACGCCGGCGCCAAGTCCGGCCTCCAGGTCAGCATGGTCCTTGGGCGTCATCGCCGAGACGGCGATTTCGGTGTCGGGCAGGGAAACGCCCTTGCGGTTCGACATCTTGCCGCCGACGACGACCTCGGTGACGGCGCGGTCGCCGGTTGCCTCGGTGGTCTTGAGCCGCACCTTGCCGTCGTCGAGCAGCAGCGTATGGCCGGGCCGCAGGGCCGACAGGATTTCCGGATGGGGCAGGTAGACCCGGCTGGCGTCGCCCGGCGCCGGGTCCGAATCGAGGGTAAAGCTGGTTCCATTGACCAGTTGCACAGCGCCACCGGCGAATTCGCCGATCCGCAGCTTGGGGCCCTGGAGGTCGAGCAGGATGCCGATCGGCCGGCCACATTCCTTTTCGACGTCACGGATCAGGCCGACCATTTCACGCATGCGGTCATGCGAGGTGTGGCTCATATTGATGCGGAACAGGTCCGCACCGGCGCGGAACAAATGGGCGATCATCTCCCGCGACGACGAGGCAGGACCCAAGGTGGCGAGAATTTTTACTTTTCGCTGGCGTCGCATACGACTGTTTCTTTCTTGTCTTGGTATTTTGCGCGGATCTCGGCGCGCTGATGCAGCGCATCCGCAAGGATGAGATGGCACTCTAGTCCGATTTTCACGCCAGTTAAGTGACATAAATGCCACGCTGGCCCGCTAATTCGCCCATGGCGTTTTGCAAGTGAGTGAAATCACCCCGGATCGCAAGGACACGTCGAAACCCCATCCATGGTCCGTAACAGCTTCTAGGGTGCCGAGGTCGGTCGCTCCGGCGGCAGAGGGGGGGCGGGCGTGCCTGGCGTGCCTTCCGCAGGGGGAGGTCCGTCGGCGCCGGGCTGCGGTGGAGCCGTATCCTGCGGCGGCTTGTCGGGAGTCGGCGGAACGGGGCTTGGCGGGTTCGGCGGCGGCGCGCCTTCGCCGGGAGGCTGCGCCGGCGCCGCGGGAGCCGGCGCGTCCTGCGGCGTCATCGGCGACGGCGTCGCGGGCGAGACCACCGGCGGCGTGGTCACGGCCGGCGGATTGGCCGGAGCGGGCGCCGCACCGGAAGCAGGCGGAACGGCGGGCACCGGCGCCGCGGGAGCCGAAGGCCCCTGCGCGGGCGGGGTGTCGGCCGGAGCGTTCGATTTGGGCTTCGCCCCGTTCTGGGCCTGCTCGGAAAGCTGGACCGTCCAGGCCTTCTGCTCGCCGGTGTCGATCTCGAAATAGCCGGTGCGGTTATAGCCGCGCGCCAGGCAGTTCTCGAAACCGCGAATGGTGAATTCCTTGTCGCGCGAGCACATGAAGGCGTTGCCGCTCCATTCCCCGCCCTGGTCGTAGTCGACCGCATAGACATAATAGAACCGTGCTGCCAACGGACCCTTCAGGATGGACTCGCAGCTGCGTGCCGCGACGTTCCACCAGCCCTCGGTGAGCCAGCCCTGCTTGTCGCGATAGCCGACGGCGACGCCCACCCGGCTCGACGTATTGTTGCACAGGCGGAAATCGGCCATGGCCGGGCTGGCTGCAAGCAACGGCGCTACGCAGATTACGGCTGCAGCAAACGGGAGACGAAGAGAGGAAGAGATCATCCGGAGCGATTCGACCTAGAAGCAGTGATGGACCATGGCTAAGGTTTCGTTCGGACGCAAGAAAGGCGGCAAGAAGGCGTAAATCTTGGTTGCCGCCCCCTGAGTTCCTGTCCCGGCGCCTTCCTCAGGCCTGTCGCGGGCGCGAGACCCAGATGCCGGCGATGATGACCAGGCCGCCGAGCGCCTGCAGCAGGGAGACCGGCTCGTCCAGGATCAGCCACCCGAGCGCCGCTGCCGCCACCGCCTCCAGGAAGATCACCAGCGAAGAGAACACCACCGGCAGCGAGCCGAGCGCGACCGACAGCAGCCCCTGTCCGCCGGCATGGCTAACCCAGGCGAGAGCGATCAGGACGAGCCAGCCCGTCGCTCCGGCCGGCAGGAAGCGCTGACCCAGGGTCTGCGTGGCCCACAGCGCGGCCCCGGCCAGAATCACCACGGTCACCACCGACATATAGAAAGTGAGTCGCGCGGCGCGGTGGCGAAGCCTCGCCTTCTCCACCGCCAGGAAATAGGCGCCGAAGAAGAGGCCCGTCACCCCGGCAAAGCCGTCGCCGACGAGATGGCCAGGCGCCAAGCCGAGCGATTGGGCGACCAGCGCCAGCCCGCCCAGCAGGCACAGGCCGAGGCCGATCAGCGCGGCACGGCTCGCCTTGCGCCGATAGACCAGCCATCCCAGGACCACCACCCAAAGGGGCGCCATGGTGGCGAAGAAAGTGGCGTTGGCCACCGTGGTATTGGTGATGGCGAGATGCCAGAAGAAGAGGTCGGCGGCAAAGAACACGCCGGTGGCGATCACCGGCAGGGAGAAGGCGGGGCCGGTGTCCGGCGCGCCCGCCTTGCTTTCTTCGATGCGCATCCAGGCGTAGAGCACCGGCAGCGCCAGCAGTACCCGGTAGAAGGCGCTGGCGAAGGGCCCGACATCCGTCAGCCTCACCAGGATCGGCGAAATGCCCATCGCTATGGCACCGGCGATCAGCGCGGCAAAAGCAGGCCAGAAGGCGCTTGGCGCCGGGGCTGCGGACTGGGCTGCAGTGGTCATCCGATCACGGTTCCTGGCGAATCAATGCTGCCGGCAAGTCGCCTTCGAAGGGTTGGTTCTCACGCCGCCGCGAGAAAACACGGGCGGGAAAGGCGCATTGGCGGTGGCGCCAGCTCCGGCACGTCTTTATGCTGCCTGCTTCGATACCACAATGTCAGCATCTCCCTTGCAGTCCGATTTTTCGCCCATCGAAAGGCTGGATGGCCAGCCCGACTCCGGTCTCATCCTGCTATGCGACCACGCCTCCAACGCCCTGCCCGCCGAATATGGCACGCTGGGCCTGCCGCCGGCGCAGCTCGAGCGTCATATCGGCTACGATATCGGTGCACGGGCGGTCACGCTGGCCCTGTCGGCGCGGCTGAGGGCTCCTGCCTTGCTCACCCGCTTTTCGCGCCTGCTGATCGATCCCAATCGCGGTGCCGACGATCCCACATTGGTGATGCGCCTGTCCGACGGCGCCCTGGTGCCCGGCAATGCCCGGGCCGATCATGCCGAGATCGCCCGGCGGATCGAACGCTTCCACCGCCCCTATCATCGGGCGATCGGCGATCTCGTGAACGACAAGCTCGCCCACGGCATCGTGCCGGTGCTGTTTTCGGTGCATTCCTTCACGCCGGTCTGGCGCGGCGTGCCACGCCCCTGGCACGTCACCTTGCTCTGGGACAAGGATCCGCGCATCGCCAGGCCGATGATCGAGGCCTTCAAGCGCGACCCCGCCCTGGTGGTGGGCGATAATGAACCCTATGACGGCGCCCTTGAAGGCGACACGCTCTATCAGCATGCCACGCTGCGTGGCCTGCCCCACGCCCTGATCGAATTGCGACAGGACCTGATCGGCACCCAGGAGGGTGCCGAGGATTGGGCCGACCGCATCGCCCGCGCCCTGTCGCCCCTGATCATCGATCCCGCCATCCGGCGCATCGAGCATTGGGGATCGCGCACAGGACCTCTGGCCCAGCCCTCGCACCGATGAGGGACGGTGAGGAAATCCCTAGAGCAAAGCGCGTTCAAGCGTGAACGCTTATTTGCTCTAACTCATTGTTCTGACGCGTCTTTGCGATTATAGGTGACTCCGTCTAATCGCAAAACGCTCTAACCTTTGTCGGAAACTCTGGACCCTGGTTTCAAGGCGCCTTTGCGATTCTCGGCGGCTCCGTCAGGGTGCGAAATGCGGTGGGACTTGACCCGACTCGGCTTTATCAGCCACATCCGCCCCCAAATTTGTCTCAGGAGTAAGCAATGACGGACGCAACATCGGTCGCCGCGGACCAGCTCAAGTCGATCATCGAGCGCATCGAACGTCTCGAAGAGGACAAGAAGGCGATCGCCGACGACATCAAGGAAGTCTATGGCGAGGCCAAGGCCAACGGCTTCGATGTCGCCATCCTGCGCAAGATCGTATCCCTGCGCAAAAAGCCGGCCGCCGAGCGCGCCGAAGAAGATGCCATCCTGGAGCTCTACCTCCAGGCTCTCGGCATGGAGTAAGGCTTCGTCCGTCAATAAGCGGACCGGCTTGGCTCGAACTGTGCCATGCCCGCGCCAAGCCGGGCCCGACAGAGGCGGCGCTTGGATTGTTCGCGGACAATGGCTATCGGCGGGATGATCCCTGGCGATGCCTGCTGACTAGAGCAAAGTGCGATTTCTCGAATCGTACTTTGCTCTCCAGCTTTTTGTTTGACGCGTTTTCCAATCGAAAAACCGGCCGGCTTTTCCGGAAAACGCTCCGATGGCCTCAATTGTGGCGCGTGGTGACCCAATAACGCGGGCCGGGGCCGAGCCGGCCGGCGCGATCGTCCGGATTGGCGAGCTGGCAGAATTCCAGCGACAGGCAGCCGCAGCTGATGCAGCGCGTGAGGCCGCTCTTCAACCGCTGAAGCTCGGCGATCCTGGCATCGATCCGCTCGGTCCAGGGCTGGGACAATTGCGCCCAATCCTCGCCGCCCGGAACATGATCGGTGGGCAGCCTCGCGAGTTCCTGCCCGATCTCCTCCAGCGACATGCCCAGGCGCTGGGCGAAAACGATGAAGGCGATGCGCCTGAGCGTCGAACGCGGAAAGCGCCGATGCCCGGAACCGGCGCGTTCGGCCCGGATCAGGCCACGCTCCTCATAATAGCGCAGGGCCGACGCCGCGACGCCCGACCGGCGTGAAATCTGATTGATGGTAAGGGTCGGATCCATGCCGGCATGAAAGCATATTTATCGCTTGATCTCAAGTTCACTTGAACTTGTAGAAGAACTCTTCCTTCCATTGGAGGCTGAGTTTGATGACAATTCGAGCGACCGAGCGATCGGAAAACGCGAAATATTCCGGCTTTCGCTGCGTTGAGCCGGAAAGCCAGGGGAGGCCGGCATGAGCGGGCAACCCCTGCGCCTCGGCCTGATCCATGGCAGCAGCCGCCGCGGCCGCTTCTGCGACACCGTCGCCGGATGGACGCATTCGCGGATTGCCCGCACCCGGCAATTCGACATCGACATCATCGATCCGCAGCAATTGGACCTGCCGGCGCTGCTGCACCAGGAGGATTGCCCGGCCAGACAGGCACTGCGCGGCCGGCTGGCCGAGGCCGACTGCTTCGTCCTGGTGACGCCGGAATACAATCACGGCTATACGGCCGCCGCCAAACTGATCATCGACGCCGCCAGCCGTGAATGGGCCGAAAAGCCGGTCGCCTTCGTCTCCTATGGCGGCATTTCCGGCGGATTGCGGGCGGTCGAGCAATTGAGGCTGGTCTTCGCCGAGCTGCATGCGATCGCCCTGCGCGACTGCGTGAGCCTTGCCAATGCCTGGCGGGCAATCGATGGCGAGGGCCGCCTCATGCCCGGCCCCGAGGCCAGCCAGGCCATGGACATGCTGATCGGGCAGCTTCACCGCTGGGCAGGCACGCTCAGGCAGGTCCGGCAGATGGATGCCGCCATGGCTTCGGCATAGACCTGGCGAACCTCGGCCGTGCCGCAGCCCGCCACATCAAATAGGTGTCAATCTTCATGAGGGGTGATAGTACCTCCAGCCAGTAGCGAAGCAGCCGCGAATTTGCTCAGATGGCACGACAGGCTCGCGCCCGGCGGCCTGCGGGGAAGACGGCACAATGGTCAGCGATGTCGCCATCATCGGCGCAGGGGTCGTGGGTTGCGCGATCGCCCGACGCTTTGCGCTGGAAGGGCTCGCCGTCACCCTGATCGAAGCCGGCGGTGATATCCTGTCCGGCGCCAGCAAGGCCAACAGCGCCATATTGCATACGGGTTTCGACGCCCCGCCCGGCAGTCTGGAACACGCCTGCATCCGCGACGGCTATGCCGAGTATCTCGAGATCCACCAGGCGCTCGGACTGCCGCTCCTGCGCAGTGGCGCCCTCGTCGTCGCCTGGGACGAAAGCGAGGAAGCCGGCCTCGAAGGCATCCGCGCCAAGGCGTTGGAGAACGGCATCGACAATGTGGCTGTGATCGGCCGGGCGGAGCTGCGCGCCAGGGAACCGGGCTTGTCCGAATCGGCACGCGCCGCCCTTTTCGTGCCGGACGAGGCGCTGATCGATCCCTGGAGCCCCTTCCTCGCCTATGTCGAGCAGGCCATGGCGCATGGCGCGACCGTCCTGCGCGGCACGCGCGTCACCGGCGGCCAGTTCAATGGCCTGCTGTGGCGCCTCGAAACCACGGCCGGGCCTGTCGAGGCCTCGAGCGTGATCAATTGCGCCGGCAATCATGGCGACGAGATCGACAAGGCGCTGCTCGGCCACAGCGCCTTCGAGATCCGTCCGCGCAAGGGCCAGTTCGTGGTGTTCGACAAGGCGGCCTACAGGCTGGCTTCGGCCATCATCCTGCCGGTGCCCAATGAGCGCACCAAGGGTGTGGTGGTCACGCGGACCGTCTTCGGCAATCTGCTCGTCGGTCCCACCGCCGAGGAACAGCAGGAGCGCGACCGGGCCGATGTCGACCGCGGCGCGCTCGAGGCCCTGATCCGCCGCGGCATCGAGATCCTGCCGGCCCTGGCCGGCATGCCGGTGACCGCCTGCTATGCCGGCCTGCGGCCCGCCACGGAAAAGAAGGACTATCGCATCGACGCCTATGCCGAGCGCAACTGGATCAGCGTCGGCGGCATCCGTTCGACCGGCCTGTCCGCCTCGCTCGGCATCGCCCGCCACGTACTGAGGCTTTACCGGGAGGCAGGAGGCACCATCGCGCCGGTCCCGCCCGCTCCTGCCTCTCCGGTTCCCAATCTCGCCGAGCATCTGCCGCGTGACTATGGCCGGCCGGGCTATGAGGAAATCATCTGCCACTGCGAGCTGGTGACGAAGCGCGAGATCGAGATCGCCTTGTCGCGTCCGCTGGCCGCCCGCGATTTCGGAGGCCTGAAGCGCCGCACCCGTTGCGCCATGGGGCGCTGCCAGGGCTTCAACTGCAGCGCCAGGCTGGCAAGCCTGACACAGGGCCGTTTTGCCGTACCCCTCGACAGCGGAGCGGCGCGATGAGTGCGGCCGAGAGGATGGCGCCGGATGTTCTCGTGGTCGGCGGCGGCCCCGCCGGCCTGTCGGCGGCGACGACGCTCAGGGAGCTGGGTGTGGGCAGGGTCGTGCTGCTCGAACGCGACACGGTCGTGGGCGGCATTCCGCGTCATTGCGGCCACTCGCCCTTCGGCATGCGCGAGTTCCGCCGCATCCTCTCGGGCACGCGCTATGCCGCCCGGCTCGAGGCCCGGGCGAAGGACCGGGGAGTCGAGATCCTCACCCGCCACTCCGTGCTCTCGGTCCAGGACGGCGCGGTGAAAGCGGTGTCGCCCGACGGATCCGTCGAGTTCAGGCCGAGGCGCATCCTGCTCGCCACCGGCACGCGCGAGGCCTCGCGGGCCGCGCGGCTGGTATCGGGCGAGCGCCCGCTCGGCATTCTCAACACGGCGGCGCTGCAGGCCTATGTGCATCTGGAAAAGCTCGCGCCCTTCCGCCGGCCGGTGATCGTCGGCACCGAACTGGTGGCGATGTCGGCTATCCTCACCTGCCTATCGGGCGGCATCCGGCCAGCCGCGATGATCGAGCCGAACGCCCGCCCGACGGCCCGCTTCCCCTTCGGGCTGCTGCCGCGCCTGCTCGGCATTCCCGTGCATTATCGCAGCGAGATCGGCACGATCAGCGGCAAGGGCCGGGTGCAGGAGGTCGTCGTGCGCTCGGAAGCGGGAGACCGCAGCATCGGCTGCGACGGCGTGCTGTTCACCGGCGCTTTCACGCCGGAATCGGCCCTGGCCCGCCTGGCGGGTCTGCCCATCGACGCGGGCAGCGGCGGCCCTGTCGTCGATGCCTTCGGCCGCACCCGTGACGGTGCGATCTTCGCCGCCGGCAATCTGCTGCGGCCGGTGGAGACCGCCGGCTGGTGCTGGGCGGAGGCGCGACGCATCGCCGGCAGCATCGCGCACGACCTCGAAAACGGGCTGCCTGCCCGCCAAGCCACGATTCCCCTGCGTATCGGTGCGGGCATCAAGCTGATCCTACCCCAGGAAATCGATCGCGGGGGAATCGGGCACGCCGATCTGCCGCGCGCCTTGCCGGAACTCCAGTTGCGTCTGTCGGAACGGCTTAGAGGGACCCTCACCCTTTCGGCCGGCGGCGCCGTGCTGTGGTCGCGGGCCATCGCCTCCGGGCCGGAACGGCGAATCCTGATTCCCACCGCGCGTCTCGCCATTCCGCCCGCAGCGGCCGAGCTGACATTGCAAGTGGTCCAGAGCAAAGCGCCATAGGAGCAGTTCTCGATGGCAAATATCGTGGCAATCGACCAAGGCACGACCTCCACCCGGTCCCTCCTGGTGGGCGAGGACGGCGCCATCGCCATCGTCAAGGCGATCCGGCATGGCCAGCGCCATCCCCATCCGGGCTGGGTCGAGCATGATCCGGAAGAATTGCTGGCCAATATCCGGATCTGCCTGGAAGCAGCCGGCCCGGCGGCGGCGATCGGCCTTTCCAACCAGGGAGAAAGCTGCCTGGCCTGGGACGCGGAAACCGGCAAGCCTCTCTCGCCGGTGATCGTCTGGCAGGACGGCCGCACGGCGGATATGGTCGAAGGACTGCGGGCCGCCGGCAAGGCCGCTGCCGTGCTGGAACGGGCGGGCCTGCCGCTCGACCCCTATTTCTCCGCCACCAAATTCCGCTGGATGCTCGACAACCTGCCGGAGGTCGCCCAGGCCCGCGCTGCGGGACGGCTGCGCCTTGGCACCACCGATGCCTTCTTCCTGCAGCGCCTGACAGGCGAATTCGCCACGGACGCGACCACGGCTTCCCGCACCTCGCTGATGAATCTGGCAACCGGGGCGTGGGACGAGGAACTCTGCGCCCTGTTCGGCGTGCCCCTCGACAGCCTGCCGCCGATCCGGCAGACCGTGGCGGCTTTCGGGAAGACGCAGACCGGCCCGATCACCGCCTCGCTGGTCGACCAGCAGGCCTCCCTCTACGGACATCGTTGCCGCCGCGCCGGCGACCTCAAGATCACCTTCGGCACGGGCGCCTTCTGCCTGGCCGTCACCTCGACAATTCCCAAGGCGCCCGCGCTGACCGGCGGCCTCCTGCCGACGGTGGCGTGGCATATCGGCGATCGCCCGACCTATGCCCTCGACGGCGGCGTCTATGATGTCGGCTCGAGCATCGAATGGGCGATCAAGACCGGGGTCGCCAGCGGCGTCGACGATTTCCATCAATTCCGGCGGCCGCCGGCAATCGAGCGCGGACTCGTCTTCGTGCCGGCGTTTTCAGGCCTCGCCTGCCCGCATTGGGACCGCACCGCCGCCCCCGTCATCATCGGCCTGACACCGGCCTCCGATTTCGCGGATCTGCGTCAGGCCCTGCTCGAAGGCATTGCGCTGCTCACCTGCGACATCCTGGCGGCCATGGAGGCCGAAGTGCAGACGGGCGATGTGATCGCCATCGATGGCGGCTTGTCGCGCAGCCCGTATTTCTGCCAGTTCCTGGCCGACAGCGCCGGCAAGGCCGTCGCCTTGTCCGATTTCGACGAGACCACGGCCTTGGGCACGGCCCAGCTCGCGGCCCTCGGCATCGGGGTGGAGATACCCGCCGTCTCGGCTTCGAACCGGAAATTGTACGAGCCCAGGGATGCGCCCCGCGAGCGCTGGCGCGGGCGCTTCCGCACCGCCGTCGAGCGCACGTCGGGCTGGCGCTGAGAGCCCCTGGAACATTGCCGGGAAAAGTTGGCTAAATGTGCCTTCCCTGATTTTGGTGGGGCCTTGGCGACAGCGGCGAGCAAGGTGGTGGTTTTCAGTTCAGATCCGGCAAGACCCGTCACACGGCGGATTGCGCGCTCAGCAGGCCCAGGGCACCCAGGTCGCGGCGCAGGGTTTCGGGGTCGCGGAAGCGGATCGCCTTGAAGCCGAGGCGTGAGGCTGCGGCGATATTCTCCGCATTGTCGTCGATGAAGACGCAGGCGGTGGCCGACAGGCCCGTTTCCTGCAGGAACAGCTCGAAGATCGCCGGATCCGGCTTGGCCAGTTTTCTCTCGCCCGAGACGATCAGCACCTCGAAATAGGACAAGAAAGCGTAGCGCTCGGCTGCGATCGGAAAGGTTTCGGACGACCAGTTCGAGATCGCATGCAGGGCCACTTCCGCCCGGCGCAGCTCCTCCAGAATGGCGACCGTCCCCTCGATGGCACCGCCCAGCATCTCGGGCCAGCGCGTGTGAAAGGCCGAGATCAGCTCGCCATGATGGGGAAATTCTGCGGAGAGCTCGGCCACCCCTTCGGCGAATGGCTTGCCCGCATCGAACTGGCCGTTCCACGCCGGCGTGCAGACCTCGGCGAGGAAGCGGCGGGCCGCCTCCTCGTCCGGCAGAAGCCGGCGGTAGAGATAGAGGGGATTCCAATCGATCAGCACGCCACCGAGATCGAACACCACCGCCTCGATTGAATCTGCCACAGCCTTCTCCATTGCCTGTTTATGCGCTAATCTGCATGATTATGCGCTTTTACGCAAATTCATGCGTGAACGCAATACCTCGCCACGCCCGCCTTTCCGGCATGCTGCCTAATATCGCGCCTTGCCTCGCCGACGCTCTCGCCTGAAATTGCGGGCATGAATGACGCGCCCCTGCATGTCCTGCTGATCGACGACAATGCGATGAGGGCTTCCATCATCGAGGAAGGCCTGCGCGAGGCTGGACATCAGCGCGTCACCATCATTACCCAGATGCGCCACTTGTTGCGGCAGGTCGTGGACGCGGATCCCGACGTGATCTTCATCGACCTGGAGAACCCCAATCGTGACGTCCTGGAGCAAATGTTCCAGGTCTCGCGCAGCGTGCACCGCCCGGTGGTGATGTTCGTCGACCAATCCGACAAGGCCGCGACCGAGGCGGCCATCGATGCCGGCGTCTCGGCCTATGTGGTGAACGGCCTGCGCAAGGAGCGCGTCCGGCCGATCCTCGACATGGCCATCAGCCGCTTCAACGCCTTTCATCGCCTGCGCGAGGAATTGGACCGCACGCGCCAGGCGCTGGAGGACCGTAAGACCATCGACAAGGCGAAAGGAATTCTCATGAAAAGGCGCGGTATCAGCGAGGAGGAGGCCTATGCCCTGCTGCGCAGCACGGCGATGAACGAAAGCCGGCGCGTGGCCGAGGTGGCACGCAGCCTCGTCACCGCCGCCAGGCTGCTGGACAAATAGGCCGATGATGAGCGGTTACGCGGACGGCGACGAAATCCGGGAGTATGCGCGATGAGAAACAAGGGCAGGGATGGCGCCGCAGACCTGACGCTCGGTTTCATTCCGCTCGTCGACGCCGCGCCCCTGGTCGTCGCCAGGGAAAAGGGCTTTGCCGCTGCCGAGGGCCTCGATCTCACGCTGGCGCGCGAGACCTCCTGGGCCAATATCCGCGATCGCGTCATGCTCGGCCATTTCGATGCCGCCCATATGCTCGGGCCGATGCCGATCGCCTCCACGCTCGGCATCGGGCATGTCGAAGTGCCGATGATCGCGCCCTTTTCGCTGGGCCTGGGCGGCAATGCCATCACGCTCGCGCCGCCGCTCTTCGCCCAGATGGAGGAAGAGGGCGCGGTTCTTGCCGCCGGCCCGGCCGCCATCGGCACCGCCCTGGCCAAGGTCGTCGTCAAAAGACAGGCAGCGGGGCAGTCTCCCCTCACCTTCGCGGTGGTGCATCCCTTTTCGGGGCATAATTACGAGCTGCGTTATTGGCTGGCCGCCGCCGGCGTTGACCCCGACAGGGATATCCGGCTGGTCGTCCTGCCGCCCCCCTTCATGGTCGACGCCATCAGCGAAGGCCAGATCGACGGTTTCTGCGTGGGCGAACCCTGGAACTCCCTCGCGGTCGAGGCCGGGGTTGGCGTGATCGCCGTGACCAAATCCACCCTCTGGCGCCAGGGCCCCGAGAAAGTGCTGGGCTTCCGTGCCGATTTCGCCGAGCGCGCCCCGGACCGTCTCGCCGCTTTGCTGCGCGCCCTGCATGCCGCGGCCCGCTGGGCGGGCGAGGCCGGCAATCGCGAGGAACTTGCCCATGTTCTAGCGGCGTCCGTCTATCTCGACAGGCCGCCCGCCATCATCGCCCGAGCGCTGAGTGGCAGGCTGGTGCGACGCGAGCGCGAGGCCGCGGCCGAGATCCCCGATTTCCTGGCCTTCCATGACCACGCCGCCAACTTCCCCTGGGCCAGCCACGCCCTCTGGTTCTATTCGCAGATGGTGCGCTGGGGCCAGGTGGACTACAGCGCCGCTCTGGCCCGCCGGGCTGGCCAAGTCTACCGCCCGGACCTCTATCGTGCTGCCCTCGCCGGCACCGGCATCGACCTGCCCCGGGCAAGCGCCAAGGTCGAGGGTGCCTTGCGGCAGGCGACGCCGGTCGCCTCGCGCCACGGCACCATGGTGCTCGGTCCGGATGGCTTCTTCGACGGCAGGCTGTTCGATCCCGACGACATCGAAGCCTATCTGCGCTCCTTCGGCGTGTCGGCCTCCGGCTGACATATCGGCCGGCTAGCCGTCGCCGGAGGCCGACACTCCGTCGTTTCCTGCTTGGCGCTGAAAATATCGGCAAATCCATGCTGCGGCGCACAATATTTGATCTTGCCTAAAAAAGCAGCCTGCTTCTAAACTGCACATAATGAGAGACAGAGGTCTCTTTCCGCGTCTGGGTCAATGACGGCCCGATAAGCGGCTTTTCCTTGAAGATTCTGGGCTCAAGAGCCCGGCGTCCATCGATGGACGCGAAACGGCAGCGCCGCCGAACGATTCCTGCTGCCCTTTTGATCGGCGGGAATGGTTCGGCGGCTTTTTGTTTTGGCGCATTCAGCACGCGGAACACGACGATGCAGACGCGGGACTTTCTCAAGGCCGGGCACTGGCCCACCCTCTTCGCCGCCTTCTTCTATTTCGACATGAGCTTCATGGTCTGGGTGATCCTCGGGCCCCTCGCCGTCCAGATCGCCAGCGACCTTCACCTCGATGCCGCCCAGAAGGGCCTGATGGTGGCGCTGCCGGTGCTCGCCGGTGCCTTCCTGCGCGTGGTCAACGGCTTCCTGGTCGATTATCTCCGGCCCAAGCTCACCGGCATCCTGGCGCAGCTCGTGGTGATCGGCGGCCTCGTCGGCTTCTGGGCCGTCGGCATCGGCTCCTACAGCCAGCTGCTGTTCCTCGGCCTGATCCTGGGCATGGCCGGAGCGTCCTTCGCCGTGGCGCTTCCCCTCGCCTCGCGCTGGTATCCGCCGCAGTATCAGGGCATAGCCCTGGGCATCGCGGGCGCCGGCAATTCAGGCACGGTGTTCGCCGCCTTGTTCGCACCGCTGCTCGCCACCATGGTGGGCTGGACCAATGTCATCGGCCTTGCCGCCATCCCGCTGGTCGTCGCCCTCGCCGTCTATCTCGCCTGCGCCAAGGACAGCCCGAACCAGCCGCCGGCTAAATCGCTCGGCGAATATGCAACGATCCTGCGCCAGCCCGATGCCTGGTGGTTCATGTTCTATTATGCCGTCACCTTCGGCGGCTTCTCGGGCCTCGCCTCCTCGCTCGGCTTCTACTTCAATACGCAGTATGGGCTGGACGCCGTCACGGCAGGCTATTGCACGGCCGCCTGCGTGTTCGCCGGATCGCTGTTCCGCCCCATCGGCGGCGCGGTCGCCGATCGCTTCGGCGGGATCCGTGTTCTCAGCGCGCTCTACGCCATCGCCGCCGTCGCCCTGATCCTGGTGAGCTTCGGCTTCGCCCAGCTCTGGCTCGGCCTCGGTATCCTCGTCGTCGCCATGCTCGCTCTGGGCATGGGCAATGGCGCTGTGTTCCAGCTCGTGCCGCAGCGCTTCCGCGCCGAAATGGGCGTCATGACCGGGCTGGTCGGCATGACGGGCGGCGTCGGCGGCTTCTATCTCGCCTCCAGCCTCGGCCTCTCCAAGCAGTTCACCGGCAGCTACCAGGCCGGCTTCCTGATCTTCGCCACGCTCGCCGTCCTCGCCCTTGTCGCGCTCACCCGGGTCAAGCGCCGTTGGCGCGCGACCTGGACCCTGCAGGACGGCGTCGCGACGGCCCGCATCTGAGGACGAGACATGACGGAAAAGCTCCTGATCATCGGCAACGGCATGGCCAGCGTCAGGCTGTGCGAGGAACTCGCCGCCCATGCGCCGGGCCGGTTCGAGACCAGCGTCGTCGGCGCCGAGCCGCGGCCGGGCTACAACCGCGTGCTGCTCTCCGCGCTGCTCGCCGGCGATATCGGCCGGGACGCCATCGCGCTGCGGGACGAGGCCTGGTATGGCGCCCAGGGCATCCGCCTGGTCACGGGACAGACCGTCACCGGCCTCGATCCGGCCGCCCGCACGGCCCACCTCGCCAACGGCACCGCCCTGTCCTTCGACCGGGTGGTGCTGGCAACCGGCTCTTCCGCCATCCGCCTGCCGATTCCCGGCATGACGCTGCCGGGGGTGACAACCTTCCGCGACTTCGCCGACCTGCCGGCCCTGCAGGAAGCGGCCCGCCTCAACCGCCGCATCGCCGTGATCGGCGGCGGGCTGCTCGGCATCGAGGCCGCCTATGGCCTGGCCAAGGGCGGGGCCAAGGTCACCCTGGTCCACGTCATGGACCGCCTGATGGAACGCCAGCTGGACCGACGGACAGCCGCCTTTCTCAAGCGCGCGGTGGAGCGCAAGGGCATCCGCGTCCTGCTCAATGCCCAGACCCAGGAGGTCGAGGGCGAGGACAAGGCGCAGGCTCTCCTCTTCGCCGACGGTTCCCGCCTGCCCGTCGACATGGTGGTCGTGGCCGTGGGCGTGCGCCCCAATACCGGCCTCGCCAAGGCCGCCGACCTGCCGGTTGGCCGCGGCGTCCTGGTGGATGACGGCCTTGCCACCGTGGTGCCCTTCATCCACGCCATCGGCGAATGCGCCGAGCATCGCGGCCAGGTCTATGGCCTGGTCGAGCCCGCCTATGAACAGGCGCGCGTGCTGGCGCGCCGCTGGGGCGGCGACACCAAGGCCGCCTATGAGGGCACCGCCCTGTCGACCAATCTCAAGGTCTCCGGCATTCCGGTGTTCTCGGCCGGTGACTTCCTCGGTGACGGCAATGACGACATCCTGCTGGAGGACCGCGGCGCCGGGCTGTGCAAGCGCCTGGTGCTGAAGGACAACCGCCTCATCGGCGCCGCCATGGTCGGCGAGGCCGAGGATGCCGTCTGGTACAAGGAGCTGATCCGGGCCGGCAGCGACATCTCCGCCATCCGCGAAAGCCTGATCTTCGGCCGCGCCTTCTGCGAAACCGCCCCCTCGCGGGTTCTGAGGGAGGCCGCATGATGGGTGGCGACTTCACCTCCGACCAGAAACGCTATCTCGAAGGTTTCGTCTCCGGCATGCAGGCCGTCGGCGGCGCCAAATCGGCACCCGCTGCGGCAGCGCCGGTCCCGATGGGCCCGGACGCCACGCATCTTCAGGCGCAGGACGCCGTGACCGCCGGCGGCGGCAAGCTCGTCGACCAGGAGAAATGGAAGCGGGCCGAACATCCCTTCGACGCCTATCCCCGCCTGAAGGCGCAGGCGAAGGACGGTGCATTTCCCAAGCCCGAGGACAATTTCCGCTGGCGCTATTTCGGCCTGTTCTATGTGGCGCCGGCCCAGTCGAGCTACATGGTGCGGCTGCGCATTCCCAACGGCATCCTCAACCATTGGCAGTTCGCCGGCATGGCCGATGTCGCCGAACGCATGGGCGGGGGCTATGCCCATGTCACCACCCGGGCCAATCTGCAGATCCGCGAGGTGATGCCGGACAATGCGCCCCGCGTGGTCGAGGCGATCCAGGATCTCGGCCTGTGCTCGCGCGGTTCGGGCGCCGACAACATCCGCAACGTCACCGGTTCGGCCACTGCCGGCATCGATCCCCAGGAGCTGGCCGACACCAGGCCGCTCGCCCGCGAATGGCACTATCACATCCTCAACGACCGTTCGCTCTACGGCCTGCCGCGCAAGTTCAACGTCGCCTTCGACGGCGGCGGGCGCATCGCTACGCTCGAGGAGACCAACGATATCGGCTTCCAGGCCGTGCGCATCGGCGGCGAGATCTGGTTCCGCCTCGTCCTGGGCGGCATCACCGGCCATCGTGACCTCGCCCGCCCGACCGGCGTGTTCTGCAAGGCCGAGGAATGCTGCGCCATCGCCGATGCCATCGTGCGGGTGTTCATCGACAAGGGCGACCGCACCAACCGCACCAAGGCGCGCATGAAATATGTCCTCGATGCCATTGGCTTCGAGGCCTATCTCAAGGCGGTGGAGGCCAAGCTCGGCCGCAAACTCACCCGCCTGTCGGAGGACGGGGCCGAGCCGCGCCCCGCCTTCGACCGCCTGGCCCATATCGGCGTGCATTCCCAGAGCCAGCCCGGCCTGAACTGGATCGGCGTCACTCTGCCCGTCGGCCGCATGGACGCTCCCCAGATGCGCGGGCTCGCGGCCATTGCCCGTGATTTCGGTGATGGCGACGTCCGGCTCACCGTCTGGCAGAACCTGCTGATCTCCGGCGTGCCGGATGGCAAGGTCGAGGACGCCAAGGCCGCGATCGAGGCTCTGGGCCTCGATTGGAAGGCGACCTCGCTACGCGCCGGCCTGGTGGCCTGCACCGGCGCCACCGGCTGCAAGTTTGCCGCCGCCCACACCAAGGAGCACGCGCTGGAGATCGCCGATCACGTCGATGCCAGGCTTGCGCTCGACGTGCCCGTCAACGTGCATCTCACCGGCTGCCATCATTCCTGCGCCCAGCACTATATCGGTGATATCGGCCTGATCGGCGCCAAGGTGACACTGAACGAGGAAGGCGACCAGGCCGAGGGCTATTCGATCGTCGTCGGCGGCGGTTATGGCGACCAGGCCAGGATCGGCCGTGAACTCTGGAAGGAGATCCGGGCCGAGGATTGCGCCGGCAAGGTCGAGGGGCTGCTGCGGGCCTATCTGGAGCGCCGCAAGGGTCCGGCGGAGAGCTTCCAGGCCTTCACCAGCCGGCACGAGCCGGAGGCCCTGCGCGGCCTGGTCGACGACAGGGAGCATGCCAGCGTATGAACATGATCGCCATCCCGCCCCAACGTTCGCTCATCCCTGAAGGCGCGCCCTTCAGCCCGGAGCAGAGAGCCTGGCTCGACGGCTTTTTCGGTGCTGTCCTCGCCGCCCAGGGCGGCATGGCTGTTGCCGACCTGCCGGCATCGGATAGCCCCGGTTCCGCTCAACCCGCCGGCCCCACTTTGGCCGACAATGACGAGGCTCCCTGGCACGATCCGAGCATGGGCCTCGAGGAGCGGCTTGCCTTAGCCAAGGACAGGCCGCTGGCACCACGCCTGATGGCGGCAATGGCCCAGCAGGATTGCGGCCAATGCGGCTACAACTGCGCCGACTATGCCAACGCGCTCTTTCTGCGCAAGGAAGAACGCCTCACCTTGTGTGCGCCCGGCGGCAAGGAAACCGCCCGCATGCTCAAGGCCCTGGCGCAGGAGATCGGGCAGGACGCCATCGCTTCGCCCGCGAGCGCCGCCGCGAGGGCCGAGAATATCCAGGCCGAGGTCGGCGAGCCCCCGGCTGCTGGCCTGCCCGGCCGCTCGCGCGACAATCCGGTCGCGGCACGCTTCCTGTCGCGCCGCCGGCTCAATGGCGAGAAATCCGCCAAGACGACCTGGCACGTCGAGTTCGACCTCTCCGATAGCGGGCTCGATTATGTCGCGGGCGATAGTTTCGGGGTGATTCCCCGTAATCAGGCGGGCCTCGCCGACCAGATCATCGCCCTGCTCGGCGCGCGCCCGGAGGCGCTGATCGATGGCAAAAGCCTGCGCGACAGGCTGATCGAGGACGTTTCGCTCGGCACGCCGCCCGACCCCCTGTTCCAGCTCCTGTCCTATCTCAGCACCGGGGACCTGCGCCGCAAAGCCCGGGCGCTGGCCAATGGCGAGGACCCGGACGGCGATGCGGCGACGCTCGACGTGCTCGCCGTGCTCTACAAGTTCCAGGGCATCCGCCCCGGCGCCGAGGCTTTCCTCGAGACCCTCGATCCCCTGCAGCCGCGGCTCTATTCGATCTCCTCCTCGCACAAGGCCAATCCGGGCCGGATCTCGCTGACCGTGGATACGGTGCGCTACCGCATCGGCGCGCGCGACCGGCTGGGCGTTGCCTCCACCTTCCTGGGCGAACGCATCGCCGAGGGCGAGGAACTCAAGGTCTATGTGCAGAAGGCCCATGGCTTCCGCCTGCCGGAGAAGGGCGACACCCCGGTGATCATGGTCGGCCCGGGCACGGGCGTCGCCCCGTTCCGCGCCTTCCTGCAGGAGCGCAAGGCAGAGGGCGCCTCCGGGCGCAACTGGCTGTTCTTCGGCCACCAGCATCGCGACCATGATTTCTTCTATGAGGAGGAGTTCGCCGCCATGCGCGAGAGCGGTCTGCTCACCCGCCTGTCGCTGGCCTGGTCGCGCGACGCCGAGGGCAAGTTCTACGTGCAGGACCGCATGCGCGAGGTCGGCGCCGATCTCTGGCGCTGGCTGGCCGAGGGCGCCCATTTCTATGTCTGCGGCGATGCCAAGCGCATGGCGCGCGATGTGGAGCGCGCTTTGGTCGACATCGTGGCGCAATGGGGCGCGCGCTCCACCGAGGAGGCGGCCAGCTTCGTCAACGCGCTGAAAAAGGCCGGCCGCTACCAGGCCGACGTCTATTGAGGGGGAGCGGCGCGATGATACCCTTACCCAAAAAAAAGGCGCGAATACCCTTCTCCCCTTGCGGGAGAAGGTGCCGTAGCGTGGTCCTTTCAGGACCACGCGTTCAGGTTAAGAAATTGGGGGCGGATGAGGGGAGAAACGCAACCTTGGTAGGTATCCGCCGCCCCCCCTCATCCGACCTCGCTACGCTCGGCCACCTTCTCCCGCAAGGGGAGAAGAGTACTCGCGCCTTCTCGTGCAGGCCCCGGAGACCTCGTCCATGAACGTCTCCATGCCCACCCCCGATCCTTCGACGATCACGCATGCCCCCGCCCCCGTGCGCACCACCTGCGCCTATTGCGGGGTCGGCTGTGGCGTCGTCGCCACCGCCGACGGCAAGGGTGGTGCCACCATTGCCGGGGATGCCGCCCATCCCGCCAATCAGGGCCGGCTCTGCGTCAAGGGGGCGGCGCTCGGCGAGACGCTGGCCACCGGCCATCGCCTCCTCCATCCCACCATCCACGGCGTGCGCACCACCTGGAACCGCGCCCTCGATGCCGTCGCCAAGGGATTCAGGGACACCATCGAGCGCCATGGCCCCGATGCGGTGGCGCTCTATCTCTCGGGCCAATTGCTGACCGAGGACTATTACGTCGCCAACAAGCTGATGAAGGGCTTCATCGGTTCGGCCAATGTGGACACCAATTCGCGCCTGTGCATGGCCTCCACCGTTGCCGGCCATCGCCGCGCCTTCGGCGCCGACATCGTGCCGGGCTGCTATGAGGATCTCGATGAAGCCGATCTCGTCGTGCTGACGGGCTCCAACACGGCCTGGTGCCATCCCGTGCTCTGGCAGCGCATCGAGCAGGCCCGCACCCGGCGCGGCACCCGCGTCGTGGTGATCGACCCCCGCCGGACGGTCACGGCCGACAGCGCCGACCTGCATCTTGCCGTGGCGCCGGGCATGGACGCCGTTCTCTTCGCCCGCCTGCTGGTCGAGATCGCCGAGGGAGGGGCCGTCGACACCAACTATGTCACCCGCCACACCGACGGGTTCGAAGCCGCTCTTGCCAATGCCCGGGAGATCGCACCCAGCCGCGCCGATGCTGCCGCCCGCTGTGGCCTCACAGAACAGGCCCTCGCCGCCTTTCTCGACTGGTGGATCGAGACGCCGCGCGTGGTCACCTGCTTCAGCCAGGGCATCAACCAGTCGGCCCAGGGGACCGACAAGGTCAACGCCATCCTCAACGTCCATCTCGCCGCCGGCCGCATCGGCAGGCCCGGCTGCGGGCCCTTCTCGCTCACCGGCCAGCCCAACGCCATGGGCGGGCGCGAGGTGGGCGGGCTCGCCAACCAGCTCGCGGCCCATATGGGGTTTTCGCCGGACGAGGTGGATCGCGTCGGCCGCTTCTGGCAGGCCCCTGGAATGGCTGGGAAGGAAGGCCGCAAGGCTGTCTCGATGTTCGAGGCGATCGAGCGCGGCGAGATCCGCGCGCTGTGGGTGCTTTGCACCAATCCGGCCGCCAGCCTGCCGCGCGCCGACGCCATGCGTTCGGCCCTGCGCCAGCTCGATTTCCTCGCCGTCTCCGAGGTCAGTGCCCATGTCGACGGCCTCGCCGAGGCCGCGACCGTGGTGCTGCCATCGGCCGCCTGGGGCGAGAAGAACGGCACCGTCACCAATTCCGAGCGGCGGATCTCGCGCCAGCGGCCCTTCCTGGCGCCTCCCGGCGAGGCGCAGCCAGACTGGTGGCAGATCTGCGAGGTCGCCAGACGGCTCGGCCATGGGCAGGCCTTCGATTTCGCCTCGCCCGCCGCGATCTTCCGCGAGCATGCCGCCCTGTCCGCCTTCGAGAATGACGGCGCGCGCCTGTTCGACATCGGCGCCCTCGCCGACCTCACCGACCAAGCCTATGATGCCCTGGAGCCCGTGCAGTGGCCGCTGCCGTCGGGCCGGGATGCCGGCACGCAGCGCCTGTTCGCCGATGGCGGCTTCGCCCATGCCGATGGCCGCGCCCGCCTCGTCCCGCTGGCGCCGCCGGCGCTGTCGGCTCCGCCGACCGCCGAGCATCCGCTCCTGCTCAACACCGGCCGGGTGCGCGACCACTGGCACACCATGACCCGCACCGGGCTCAGCCCGCGCCTGGCCCAGCACCGCAACGCTCCCTTCGTGGAAGTGCATCCCGCCGATGCCGAGCGCTTCGGCCTGGAGGATGGCGCCTTCGCCGCCGTAAGCACCCGGCAGGGCCAGGTCGAACTGCGCGTGGTGGTCACCGACAGCCAGCAGCCCGGCTCGATCTTCGCGCCGATCCACTGGACCGATGCCAATGCCGCGCGCGCCCGCGTGGGCTCGCTCGTGCATGCCCGCACCGACCCCGTCTCCGGCCAGCCCGATTCAAAGACGGTGCCGGCCTCGATCCGGCCCTGGGCGATGCAGGCGGAAGGTTTCATCGCCTCGCGCCGCCGCCTGCCCCTGCCGGCCTGGCTCAGCCATGCCCGCATGACGGTCGCAGATGGCGAGATCGTCCATTTCGCCAGCCCGCGTGCGCCGGGAGCGCTGCACGATCTGCTGTCGAACTGGCTCAATCTGTGGACGAGCCCGCTGCATCAGCGCAATCCCGCCGCCGATCTCTACCGCTCGGCCTCGATCGTCGATCATCGCCTCGAGATCCTGCTCTCGACCGGGCCGCGCCGTGACGAGGACGCCATAGCCTGGGCCACGGACCTGCTGGCCCGCGAACGGATCGACGCCGCCACGCGCCGTTTCATCCTGGCCGGGCGCGCGCCCGACCCGGGCTTGCGGCCGAGCCGGCAGGTCTGCGCCTGTTTCGGCGTCGACGAGGCTCGCATCGAGGCGGCCGCCCGCGGCGGCGCCGACAGCGTCGAGGCGATCGGCGCGGCCTTGAAGGCCGGCACCAATTGCGGGTCCTGCCGGCCGGAAATCCGCAAGATCCTGGAAGGCTGTCGTCAGCCGGCTTGAGCAAGCCTCAGCGTCGTGGCAGAGACAGCCCGGCATCGGGAAGGAGGCGGACGAGACGTCCGCCCTGTCTTGTTCACTCGCCCCGAGCGATCCAGCGGGATGCCTTCTCGGCGATCATCAGCGTTGGCGAATTGGTGTTGCCGCTGGTGATCGCCGGCATCACGCCGGCATCAACCACGCGCAGGCCCTCGACGCCGCGCACGCGCAGATGGCTGTCGACCACCGCCTCGGGATCATCGGCCCGGCCCATCCGGGTGGTGCCGACCGGGTGGAAGATGGTGCTGGCGATGTCACCGGCCAGGCGCGCCAGTTCCTCGTCGGTCTGGAACTCGATGCCCGGCTTCCATTCCACCGGCTTGTAGGGGGCCAGCGCCTTCTGGCTCACGATGTTGCGGACATGGCGCAGGCTGTCGGCGGCGACCTTGCGGTCCTCCTCCGTCGAGAGATAGCTGGGCGCGATGGCCGGCGCATCGCCCGCGCGGTTGGAGCGGATGCGTACGCTGCCCCGGCTGGTCGGATTGAGATTGCACACGCTCGCCGTGAAGGCCGGAAAATCGTGCAGGGGCTCGCCGAAGGCGTTCAGGCTGAGCGGCTGCACATGATATTCCAGATTGGCGTAGGGGCGGCCGGGGTCGGAACGGCTGAAGGCGCCGAGCTGGGAGGGCGCCATGCTCATCGGCCCGCTGCGGCGGAGCATATATTCGAGGCCGATGCCCATCTTGCCGGTCAGGCTGCTCGCCAATGTGTTGAGGGTGCGGGCCCCCTCGATCTTGAACACCGCCCTTATCTGCAGATGGTCCTGCAGGTTCTCGCCGACGCCCGGCAGGTCATGCACGACCTCGATGCCATGCGACTGCAGCAGGCCGGCCGGCCCGATGCCGGAAAGCTGCAGGATCTGTGGCGAGCCGACCGCGCCGGCCGACAGGACGACCTCGCGCCTGGCCTGGACCTCGACGCGCTCGCCGCCGCGCCGCAAGATCACGCCGGTGCAGCGGCGACGGCCGTCATCCCCGGCCGCGAAGGTCAGGCGCTCGACCTCAGCCTGCGTCCACACGGTGAGATTGGGACGCGAGCGCACCGGCCGCAGGAAAGCCTTGGCGGTGTTCCAGCGCCAGCCGGCCTTCTGGTTGACCTCGAAATAGCCGACGCCTTCATTGTCGCCGCTGTTGAAGTCGTCGGTGCGGGGCACGCCGGCCTGCACCGCCGCCTCGGCGAAGGCATCGAGGATGTCCCAGCGCAGGCGCTGCTTTTCGATGCGCCATTCGCCGCCATGGCCGTGCATGTCCGAAAAGCGGCTATTGTCGCCGGTGACAGGGTCGGCGCCGCCGTCGAGGCGATAGTGATTCTCATGCGCCTTGAAGTCGGGCAGGCTGTTGGCCCAGTTCCAGGCCTCGTCGCCGGTCGTGGCGGCCCAGCCGTCATAATCGCGCGCCTGGCCGCGCATGTAGATCATGCCGTTGATGGACGAGCAGCCCCCCAGCGTCTTGCCGCGCGGATAGCGCAGCGAACGCCCGTTGAGGCCCGGCTCGGCCTCGGTCTGGTAGAGCCAGTCGGTACGCGGATTGCCGATGCAATAGAGATAGCCGACGGGAATATGGATCCAGGGATAATTATCCGGCCGCCCCGCTTCCAGCAGCAGGACATGGCGGGCCGGATTGCTGGAGAGCCGGTTGGCCAGCAGGCACCCGGCCGAGCCGGCTCCCACCACGATGAAATCGAACGGGCCCGCCAAAGAGCCGGACTGCTCAGCCTTGCCGCGCGACATGCTTCCACCCTCGATAGTTCAGCCATCAGTCATAGCCGGGCTTGGCGGTGCTCTCCAACCGGAAATGCACGGGTCGCCCGGCGCCGCCCTGCGAGAGGGCGCGACCTTGGAAGAACGGCCTGGAAGCATGACCTGGACGGGAGTGAAGCCCCGCCGGCTACCGCGACGAAAACCGGCAGGGCCACACCCGCTCAAACCCCTTCGAGGGGAAAGGGGTCTGCACACTTTGCTTGTCGCTCTCGCCGGAGGCTATTTCCGGCGGAACAGCAGCGATCAGATGCCCTTCTCGATGGCCTCGTTCAGGTCCTGATATTCTTCGCAGCCGGTGCCGCAGAGCGTCTTGATGGTGTCGAGCTGTTGTTTTGCCAGATCGAGCCGGCCCTTGATCACATAGGCCTCGCCCAGATATTCGCGGACCTGGGCATAGTGGGGATCGGCCGCCACCGATTTCAGATAATAGCCGATGCCCTCGTCGGTCCGGCCGAGCTTGCGCGTGGCATAGCCGCGATAGTTGAGGGCCTTGGCGGTATTCGGATCCTTGAGCAGATCCAGCACCTGCAGCGATTCGTCGTAGCGGTCGGCCTTGGCGAGCACCCAGGCATAATTGGCCATGTCGTCATCGGGCAGCGCTTCGGATTTCAGCTTGAGGCAGGCTTTCTTGCGGGTGCTCCAGACCTGCCCGCGCGGGCAGGTGGTCATGTCGGTGATCGGCTTGCCCTTGGTGACACCGCCCCCGCCGCTGGAGCCACTGCCGCCGCCTCCACCACCGGCACCACCGCCGGAACCACCCCCACCGGAACCGCCACCGCCGCCGCCCCCGCCCGCGGCAAGAGCCGCACCCGCGGCCAACAGGAAGGCTGTCGAAAGAGCGGTGACCGCCAGGCGGCGCGTCGAGGATCGGTTCAAGGACATGCTGTCTCTCCCTTGCATGGATGTCGGGAAAACACATGGGGAGGGAAATTATTCGCCGGCGGGCTGTACTGGGTCGCCGGCAGTCGGACCGCCGGACGCTCTTGCAGAAAATAGGCTTTACTTCCTTGACTCTGCGGCTCTCGGCTGTATAAGCCACGCCAGCGCGCGGCCTTTGGGCCGCGTGCCTTTTTTCGTGGCCGTTCATTCCTGCGGGGAAGGACGGCGAATATCAACGACTGGAAAAGCCGGCCGCTGCGGGGACTTTGCTCAGGCAAGGACCCGATCCGTCGCGTTCCCCTTCAGGAAGGCAAGGCGGGCGAAAGCCGGGTCCGAACGAGGAAAAACATGTTCGCGGTCATCAAGACGGGCGGTAAGCAATACCGCGTCAATCAGAACGACGTTCTCCGCATCGAGAAGCTCGATGCCAAGGTTGGAGAAGTCATCGTATTCCCCGAAATCCTGGCCGTTGGCGGTGACGCCGGCCTGACTTTCGGTACTCCCACGGTTGCCGGTGCTTCGGTTGCCGCCGAAGTGGTCGAACAGGACCGTGATGACAAGGTCATCGCTTTCAAGAAGCGTCGCCGTCAGAATTCGAAGCGCAAGCGCGGCCATCGCCAGCACCAGACCGTGGTGCGGATCTCCGAGATCCTCACCGGTGGCGCCAAGCCTTCCAAGGCTGCCGCCAAATCGTCGGAGAAGGCCGCCGCCAAGGCTGCCAAGGACGAGGCTCCCGTTGCTGCCGCCGCCGTTCCGGCCGGTGATCTCGACGCCTCCAACCTCTCGCTGATCTCGGGCATCGGCCCGACCATCGAGAAGAAGCTGCGCGCCGCCGGCATCAACAGCTGGAACGACATCGCCGCCTGGACCGAAGCCGATATCGCCAAGTGGGATGAAGAGCTCTCGCTTCGCGGCCGCGCCACCCGCGAAGAGTGGGTCGTCCAGGCCAAGGAACTGCTGGACGGCAAGCCGCCCCGCGCCAAGGTCGACCAGGCCGAGCAGGCTTCCGGCAAGGACCTCTGAGCCGATTTCGGACGGATGGGGTCGACAACAGCCCGGCTTTCGGGCATTGTCGCCCCCGATTGATGGATTTCACCGCCGTGTCACAGCACCGGCGTAGATAGAATTCGAGGAGTTATCGCCATGGCTCACAAAAAAGCAGGCGGTTCGTCGCGCAACGGTCGTGATTCGGCCGGTCGTCGCTTGGGTGTGAAGAAGTTCGGTTCGGAAGCCGTCGTCGCTGGCAACATCATCGTGCGCCAGCGTGGCACGAAGTGGCATCCGGGCGTCAATGTCGGCATGGGCAAGGATCACACGCTCTTTGCGCTTACCGACGGCCGAGTGGATTTCCGCACCCGAGCCAACGGCCGAATTTACGTCAACGTCGCCACGACCAAAGTAGCAGCAGAATAATCCCGGCGGGACTTGAAAGCTCCGCCGGCTCCACTGGACCGGCGGACCTGAAAAGACCCCATTTGGGACTCCAGGTTGACGCAGGGGCGGTGGAGAAATCCTTCCGCCCCTTCTTCTTGCCAGGAGCCCATCATGCCCCCCTTCAAGTCTCTCCCGGCCACTGTCGTTACCTCGATCGAGATCGAGACCCTGCGCCTCGTGCTGCGCAAGCCGCATCAGGGCGACGTGCCCAGCATGGCGCGCCTCGCCAATGATTCGGCCGTGGCGCTGATGACCGGGCGCCTGCCCTTTCCCTATGGCGAAAGCGACGCGGCGGATTTCGTGCGCTATCAGGACGAGGCCCGCAGGACGGGCAAGGAGCTCGCCTTCGCCATCGAGTGCAGGGAGACCGGCGCCTTCTTCGGCTGCATCGGACTGCGTTTTCCCAAGCGGGAGGTCGCGGAGATCGGCTATTGGCTCGGCCGTCCCCATTGGGGCCAGGGGCTGGCCACGGAAGCGGCGCGGGCCCTGATCGATCATGGCTTCTCGACGCTGCCGATCACCTCGATCACCGGTGAATGCCGGGTGATCAACGAGGCCTCGCGGCGGGTGATGGAAAAGTGCGGGCTGCGCTATGTCAATTCGGGCCTGCAGCATGCGCCGGCCCGCGGCGGCGCCCTGCCGATCGATCGCTTCAGCCTGGCCCGCCCCGATTGGGCGAGCTTCAAGGCTTGGGTGCCGGCCGTCGTCCGCGAGGCAGCGCCGCTGGCGGAGCTGACTCCATAGAAGCTCCGCCGATCACGGAGGCTTCCGCCTGGGCGATGCGCAGCGTATTCCAGCTCGTCGGTTCGGACGGCGCTTGCCGGGCGTTGACGAGGTTGGTACCGAGGCCATTGGTGAGGGTCACCTGGCCGCCCTTGGTGGCGACGGTGACCACACCATGCTCGACGAAGACGCCGAAGACCCCTTCGCTGGGGCCGGCGAAAAACTTGGTGCCGCGGGCGGCGATCAGGCCGAATGGCGTGGTGACATTGAGCGGACCGGACGGCTGGTTGTCGGGCCGGTCGAACAGCATGGCGCCGCGCTCCAGCACCAGCTCCCCGCCCCGGTCCACCAGAAACTTGTCGATGCGCACCCTGGTACGCTCGCCCAGGGACAGGCGGGTGGCATCCCCGAGCCGGGCCGCCAGCCGGGCACCCTCGCCGGTTACCAGCATATCGTCGATGAAAACCGGCTCGCCGGCCTGGAGGGCGCGTTTCTCGCCCCGCAACTGCCCGGTGGTCTGCCCCGTGACGGTCAGCACGGTGCCGACCTCGACGATCTGCATCGCCGAGGCGACACCGGGCCGCAGCCCGGCGAGGGCCAGGCCTGCAAGCACGGTACGGCGGTGAATCAGCATGACGACGCTTCCTTGTCTCTAACCACCCCGCGGGCGGAAAAGCCACGAAACACAATCCTTGTCCGAATGCCATAGGCCAAGGATTGTGTCTGGGCCGTGACAAGTGGCACGTGGCTGCACCGGATCCCATTCCCGGTCGAGCCCGGTGCCGCAGAAGGTGACTTAGAGCATTTTGCAATTCGGCAGAAGCACCCGGAATCGCAAATGCGCATCGAACCCGGTTTGGAGATCGGGCTCGATGCTGTGGAGCAAAGCCGTGTTCGGTTAAACGCGCTCTTTATTAGTAGCCGCTGCGTTCGCAGACGCGCTGCCGCCGCTTGACGTAGCGCCCGTAATAATCGTCATACACCCGCACGACGCGATAATAGCAGCGGGGACGATATTGCCGGCGATAACCGCCGCCATAGTCGTCATCGTCATAGCCGCCGCTGTCGTATCCGCCACCGCCATATCCCCCGCCACCATATTGGGCGGAGGCCGGCAATGGCGCCAGGGCGGCCGCGCCCAGCACGGCGCCCAGCAGCAGATAACGGAGCTTCAGGCCGGAAATCGTCATCGCAGTTCTCCTCGTTCGAACACGATTCCGAAAAGCAAGGCCCGGTAAGCCGTGCGGGCAGGCTTTCGGATGATGATTGCTCAAAAGCGCTGCCTGCCTGGAGGAGAAATCGCACGAAACCATTCCGGCCATGCCGTCCGGCATGGTCGTTGCCTTCTTCCCCCCGGACGCGAAACGGATCGCAGGACCCGTCCCGGCGACGCCGATCGGCTCCCTTGCGCCGCAAGGAGCAGACGAACCCGATCAAGCCATCATCACGCCGTCAGTCTAACCTGTCTGTTCCCGCTGAAACAGATCAACTTTTGCGGGAGTCGGCCTTTCTTCTCTACCGTCATCGGGAGGGAGCCGTCAGGACGATACGCTCGACCTATCCTGGCCGCGCGTCTTCCACAACGAGAAGAGGATGCCGCCGACGATGATCGCAACGGTCACGATCAGGGCGAGAGCCGGATCGACCTTGCCGACGAGATGGCCCCAATAGATCTTGCCGCCGATGAAGACGAGCACGAGGGCGAGCGCATATTTGAGGTAATGGAAGCGATCGATCATCGCCGCCAGCGCGAAGTAGAGCGCCCTCAGGCCGAGAATGGCCATGATGTTGGCGGTATAGACGATGAAGGTATCGGTGGTGATCGCCAGGATGGCCGGCACCGAGTCCACGGCGAAGACGATGTCGGCGACGTTGATGACGATCAGGGCCAGCAGCAGCGGCGTGGCGTGCAGCAGGTTCCTGCCCGTGGCACGGTCCGGCTGGCGCACCACGAAGCGGTTGCCATGCAGGCTCTCGCTGATGCGCATGTGGCGGCGCAGGAAGCGGACCAGCCAGTTCTCCTTGAATTCGGTATGGTCGTCCGAGGCCACCAGCATGCGCAGGCCGGTCAGGATCAGGAAGGCCGCGAAGATATAGAGCACCCAGCCATAACTCTGCACGATGCTGGCGCCGGCCGCGATCATGATGCCGCGCAGCACCACGGCCGCCAGGATGCCCCAGACCAGGGCGCGATACTGGTAAGCCGCCGGCACGGCGAAGTAGCGGAAAATCAGCGCGATGACGAAGACATTGTCGATCGACAGCGATTTCTCGATGAAATAGCCGGTGAAATAGTCGAGCGCCGGGCTTGTGCCGTCGGGGCGGGTATCCATGCCCCACCAGATGGCACCGCCGAAAGCCACGGCGATCGCGATATAGACCGCCGACAATTTGAAGCTGTCGGCAACGCTCAGCACCTTGTCGTCGCGGTTGAGCACGCCGAGGTCGAAGGCGAGCAGCAACGCCACGAAGGCGAGAAAGGCCAGCCACATCCAGGCGGGCTGGCCGGCAAAGTCGGAATACAGGAAATCGAGCATGACGCCGGACCCTTTTGCTTCGAAAAAACAATCGAAGCCGGCTCCGACATCACGGCATGCTTGCGCTAACCGTCAGAGGGGCCCGGTAACCGGCGCTCCTGCATCGCCGAAACAGGGGGCCGCCGTCAAGGCCGAGCACATTAAGCTTTGCTCATCTGGCGCAAGACAAGGCAGTCGCGCTGGAGCGTTTTCCAGAAAAGTTGATGGACTCTTCGATTAGGAAAACGCGCCAAAACAAGAAATTGGAGAACAAAGTGCGATTCGGAGAAATCGCACTTTGCTCTGGGCGCCCGGACAACGAAAAAGGCCGGAGCGCAAGGCCCCGGCCCGAAAAGTCAGAGATGCAACCAGCCTTAGTGGGCGGTCGTCATTTTCTTTTCGATTTCGCGCTTCAGGCGCAGGGCCGGCGCGGTAAGCTCATGGTTGGAGGCCTTGATCAGCCAGGCGTCGAGGCCACCATTGTGCTCGACGGTGCGCAGACCGGCAGCCGAGACGCGCAGGCGCACGGAGCGGCCGAGCACATCGGAGATCAGCGTGACGTTGTGCAGGTTCGGCAGGAACTTGCGCTTGGTCTTCACGTTCGAATGGCTCACCTTGTGGCCGGTCTGAACGCCCTTCTCGGTCAGCGAGCAACGGCGGGACATGGGTCTATCCTTCTCGATTCGGAACGGCCTCGCTGCGGCGGGGCCAGGGCAGATCCGCAGGGACCTGCCGGTGTTAAGAGGGTCCGGCAATCCTGCCCGGCTTGCGCCGACAGGACCGCTTGGGCAAAAAGAAAACCGCCACCCCTGTTGGGGGCGGAACCTCCCGCCAAAATTTGTGTGGCTTGCTATAGTCGGGAGCTTGTGCCGCGTCAAGAGTTTGACTCTAAACTTACGGCGCATGCGCGAGAGGGCTTGCCTTCCGCTGTGCTTGCCTGTATCAGGGCGGCGCATCCGAAAAGGATCGCCTTCTGAAGACCGTTGGCGCCGCTTTAGCTCAGCCGGTAGAGCACATCATTCGTAATGATGGGGTCGCGTGTTCGAGTCACGCAAGCGGCACCACTCTCGCCATTGAAACCACCCGACATTTCTGATCCGCCAGGGACCGCGAAGCAGCTCGCCGGCAGTCGCTGCGGCGTATGCGTGTGGTCCATGAGGGGGAGGTCGCCTCCGGCCGACGGGCGCAGGCCGCGACGCGCCGCTCTCCGAGCCCCGGCGAAAGCGACATATGGCGGCTTACGCCGTCATATGTCTGGGCTTTTACCGTCGGTGCGCTAAAGCGATGCTCCGTCGTGCCGCCGGTCGAGCACCCGGATGCGGCTCTCGAACTCGCCCCTGTCGACATAGCAGCCCTGCAGGTGGCGGAAACCCGTCGCCGGGTTGAAGGCTTCGCGCCCATGGAGCGTCCGCCGGTTGTCGAATACCACCATCTCGCCACCACGCAGACGCAACGCAATGACGAAGGCGGGGTCCCGAGTGCGCTTCATGAAGGCCCGGTAGGCCCGATAGAACGTGCCCAGCTGGTCCGCCGGCAGGTCGATAAGATCCGTCAGGTGGGCGTTGTAGCGGATTTCGTCGAGCCGTCGATCGGGACGCAGAGTGATGACCGGGCGGCGCAGACGAATGTCATAGGCCCGGTCGTGGAAGCGAAAAGGCAAGGCAACGGTCGAAAGCACGCGGAACGCCTCGGGGTCAGTCTCCCGCAAGTCCTCGGCGATGGCAAAGCTGTCCGCGAAGACGGAGCCGCCGCCTTTGGCTTCATTCGCGATGCAATGCAGAAACTGGAAGCCGGGAGGAATTTCCTGGTTTGCCAGATCGGTATGCAAGGCGAGCGCCTGGGCGGTGTAGGCGAGATTGTTGGGGTCGGGCTTCGAAACGACATCGAAGACCTTGCCGAAATTGGTCTCGCGCAGGAAGCCGATGCGCTGTGCAACGTCGAGGCCTTGTCCGGGGGCCAGGCCGTCCACCAATGAAAGGCCGAGGCTCTGCGTGGTGACGAGAAAGTCGAGGAGAACCCTGTCGTCGGCGAGAATCTCCGCACCTGAAAAGCGCGGCAGTTCCGGCATGTCGGCAGCCCGCCAGATCTTGCGAGGTAACGCGGCTGCATCGGGACGAGGCACTCCGGGCTGATGTGCCAGGAGCCAGCTTTGCTCGAAGCGGCTCACATGCCCGTCCGGCCAGGTTATCACCAGTTCATCGTCGCAAGTCTCCGCGCTGGCCGGCTTCAAGTCGTCAGGAACGGACAGAAGGTCGAAGTTCCTCTCCTTGGTTTGCGGATCGAAGGCCGTGGGGCAATTGTCGCGGAGCCAAAGGAATGGAAAGACAATGGGAGAAGCACCGTCATGGCGCAATTCGAGAGCCTGATCGCTCAATCGTGCAATCTGCATGGGAAACTATCCTGTGATGTGGGGTGAGAGACACGCGCACGGCTTCACCGTGGCGGCGGCCACCACATCTGGGGTTTGCCGTAGCGAAACCCGCGCAAGCGCAACAGGATGATGAGCGTCTTGGGCACGCAGGCCTTCCGTGAAGGGACGCAGCAAATTGCTGCCAGGATCACGGGGTGTCAAGCCGGGCCATGCCCGAGATCATTGCCTGCCGTCCAGTCCCGGTCATCCTAGAGCAAAGCGCGTTCAAGCGTGAACGCTTATTTGCTCTAACTCATTGTTCTGACGCGTCTTTGCGATTCTTGGTGACTCCGTCTAATCGCAAAACGCTATAGCCAGAATTCCGGATAGGTCGCCGGGCTTAGGCAGTTGCGATCAGCCTGCGGCGGGTCGATCAGGCGATTCGCCAAGGGCAGAAGAAAAGCCTCCACGGCCTCGGCTGACAAAATGACGGCCTGCGTGACCTCGAAGGGCGACTCGACATCGCTCATGCTGAGCTCGAGCCGGCCCGGATGTAGATAAACAAAAACCGTATGCCCGCCGAGGGTGACATGGCCGGGCTGCCGGATGCGCAGCGGCCCGGGCGCGATGCGGACGAAACGCTCGAACGCCTCGGCCGTATAGCTCACGCCTGGGATCGGCTGAGGAGCGTCGACGGGAACGGGATCGGCGGCGATGCCGAGTATCCCGAGAACCTCCCTGATGTCCGGGACCGTGCCGGCGAGTGCGATCGCCGCCAGAAGCCGGTCGCCGTCTCCCGCATGGCCGCCATAGGCCCGGCAGAAGCGGAAATAGCGGAGCCGGCGAGCCCACTCCGCGATTTCCGCACGGCTGTGGCGCTCGAACAGATAGCGATTCCAGCGCTCGTCGTTCACCGGCCTCCAGCCCCGCTCACCCGCCGATATTGGCCGCCGCCAGCACCGCCATGTTGACGAGGTCGGTGTCCTTGGCGGCCAGCGGCACGATCTGCACCGGCTTGTCGAGGCCGACCAGGATCGGGCCGATCACGGTAGCACCGCCGAGTTCCTGCAGCATCTTGGTGGAGATCGAGGCCGAGTGGAACGCGGGCATGATCAGCACATTGGCAGGCCCCGACAGGCGGCAGAACGGATAGAGCGCCATGGCTTCGCGGTTGAGCGCGACATCGGCGCCCATCTCGCCGTCATATTCGAAATCCACGCGCCGGCGGTCGAGGATGCGCACCGCCTCGCGCACGCGCTCGGCCCGCTCGCCCTCCGGATGGCCGAAGGTGGAATAGGCCAGCATCGCCACGCGCGGCTCATAGCCCAGGCGCTTGGCCACCGAAGCGGCTTCGATGGCGATGGCAGCGAGTTCCTCCGAGGTCGGCATATCGTGCACGGCGGTGTCGGCGACCAGCACCGTGCGCCCGCGGGCAATGGCGATGGAAAGGCCGAGGACGCAATGGCCCGGCTTGTCGCTGACCACGCGCCGGACATCCTCGAGGGCGATCGAATAATTGCGCGTCAGGCCGGTGACCATCGCGTCGGCATCGCCCATCGCCACCATGCAGGCGGCGAAATGGTTGCGGTCGATCGAGGCCAGGCGCACGCAATCGCGCATCAGATAGCCCTGGCGCTGCAGCCTGTCATAGAGATATTGCGCATAGGCATTGGTGCGCGGCGAGATGCGGGCGTTCTGGATCACCATGCCCTCGCGCAGCTCGACACCGGCAAAGGCGGCGGCGGCTTCCACGCGATCCTCGCGGCCGACCAGAATGGCGGTCCCCAGTCCCTGATTGACGAAGGAGGCGGCGGCGCGGATCACGGCCTCCTCCTCGCCCTCGGCGAACACTACGCGCTTGGGCGAACGGCGGACCCTGTCGAAGATGCCGGCCAGCGTGCCGGCGACGGGATCGCGGCGCGCCGAGAGCGCCGCGCGATAGGCGGCAAGGTCGGGGATCGGCTTGCGGGCGACGCCGGTCTCCATCGCCGCCTTGGCCACGGCCACGGGCACGCGCGTCATCAGGCGGGGGTCGAAGGGCGCCGGGATGATGTAGTCGCGGCCGAAGCGCGGCCGCGCGCCCTGATAGGCGCTCGCCACCTCGTCCGGCACCTCTTCCTGGGCAAGCTCGGCCAGGGCCTGGGCTGCCGCCACCTTCATTTCCATGTTGATGGCGGTGGCATGCACGTCGAGCGCGCCGCGGAAGATATAGGGAAAGCCCAGGACGTTGTTGACCTGGTTGGGATAGTCGGACCGGCCGGTGGCGATGATGACGTCGTCGCGCACGGCGTGGGCCTCGTCCGGCGTGATCTCCGGATCGGGGTTGGCCATGGCGAAGACCACCGGATTGGGCGCCATGGAGCGCAGCATCTCGGTGGTGAGGGCGCCCTTGACCGAAAGGCCGAAAAAGACATCGGCACCGTCGAGTGCCTCGGCCAAGGTGCGCCGGTCCGTCTCGGCGGCATGGGCGGACTTCCACTGGTTCATGCCGTCGCTGCGGCCCTTGTAGACCACGCCCTTGGTGTCGCAGAGCAGGACGTTGTCCGGCGCAAAGCCCATGGCCTTGACCAGCTCGACGCAGGCGATGCCGGCCGCCCCGGCGCCGTTGACCACCAGGCGGGTGGAGGTGATGTCGCGCCCGGTCAGCTTCAGGCAGTTGAACAGGCCGGCGGCGGCGATGATGGCGGTGCCGTGCTGGTCGTCGTGGAAGACCGGAATGTCCATCAATTCCTGGAGACGCTGCTCGATGATGAAGCATTCGGGCGCCTTGATGTCCTCCAGATTGATGCCGCCGAAGCTGGGCCCGAGATAGCGCACGGCGTTGACGAAGGCGTCGGCGTCCTTGGTATCGACCTCCAGATCGATCGAATCGACGTCGGCAAAGCGCTTGAACAGCACGGACTTGCCTTCCATCACCGGCTTGGAGGCCAGCGCGCCGAGATCGCCGAGGCCGAGAATGGCGGTGCCGTTGGAGATCACCGCCACCATGTTGCCCTTGGCCGTATAGTCGTAGGCCAATGCCGGATTCTCCGCGATCGCCCGCACCGGCACCGCCACGCCCGGCGAATAGGCGAGCGAGAGGTCGCGCTGCGTCGCCATCGGCTTGGTCGGCACCACTTCCAGCTTGCCGGGCTTGCCCTGGGCGTGGAACGCCAGAGCCTCCTGGTCGGTGAAGCTGGGGCGGGCTTGATTGGAGCGGACCGGGGTCGAGCCGACTTGGCGCGGCGGTTTCTTATCCGTCATTGCAGGGGCGTTTCCATTATCAGGGGAACCGACCCTAAGCAGAATTCCCGCCTTCGTCCACGGACGATCCGGCGAAAATCCGCGGCATTGAAGGCCTCCGGCCCGGACAATTCATGTCCGCAAACATCTTTGGTGCGACGCGTTCTTGCGATTCCCGGCAATTCCGCCAAATCCCAAGCCGCGCCGGCGAGGAGGCGTCAGGCCGCCCGGCGGCCGTCGCGATAGCCCTCCAGCCGGCCCTTCAGTGTGTTGAGGTAATAGATCGCCCGGCCGCGCTGGCCCCGCGCCCGACTGAGCACATAGCCGCCGAAGGAGCGCAGCATGTAGTTGAAGGAATAGAGCGCGCCCATGCGGTGCTTGGCCAGCACATAGCCCATGCCGCGGCCATAGCCGCGCGCCTTCTGCTGCATGCGAACATCCATCATGTCGATGCGGATCTCGGGATGATGGCCATAGATGGCGTCGTCGTAATAGGAGCGATAGCCGCGCTCCAGCATGCGCAGCACGATATCCGGCGCTTCGCAGGCCTGCCATGGCGAGGTGGCGCCGACACCGACATCCTCGTCATAGCCGCCGACGGCCTCGAAGGCCTCGCGCCTACAGAAGGACACCCATTCGATCAGCGTGTCGAAGACGTCGCGGGCGCCGGTCCAGCGGGCGCCCTCGGCGAAGCGGCCATTGATCGAGCGCCCCGTCTCGTCCGCGGCCCGGCCGTTGACGATGTCGGCCCCCGTTTCCGCGAAGGTCTTCAGCACCTTTTCCAACAGCCAGGAGGGGTAGGTGCAATCATCGTCCGGAAAGCCGAGCAGTTCGCCATGGGCGACCTTGGCGCCGTTGTTGCGCGCCCGGCTCGCACCCGGCACGCCCGGCGTGCGCAGATGGCGGATCGGGAAGGGACGCGTCTTGCGCGCCAGCACCTCGGTGACCCGTTCGTCGCGATTCTGGTCGACGATGATCACCTCGAAATCCTTGAAAGTTTGGGTTTCCAGGCTGTCGAGCATCAATGCGATCTCCTCGGAGCGTCCGAGCGTCGCCATCACCAGTGAGAAATGTACGGTCATCGTCTGCGCCTTGACCTACAATTTGAGAATCCGCGCAGGATCGAGACGCCCCCGTACCAGATCCCACAAAGCCAGAAGATTGCCGGCGAGCCGCCCGCGCCGGTCGGTCCAAGGCTCCGGAAAGGCGCTCTTGACCAGATTGGAAGCCAGGTTCTCCATGCTGCCCTCCAGCACGCCGCGCAGGCTCATATTGCCCTTGCGCATGATGTAGACGCGATTGGCGATCTGCGAATAGCCGAGCCGCCGGCCGGGGCTGCGGCCGCCGGACTTGGTGCCCAGATGCACGCCGCGCAGGCGGCCGCTCTTGACGATGCGGCCGAAGGGCGCGAGCTGCCGGGAGAAGTCGACGTCCTCAAGCCAGGCATAGAGCGGCAGCTTCTCGTCGAAGGCAAGCCCGTGCCGACGCACCGGCTCGAGCCGCACCGCCATGTTGCAGCCATAGCCGTTATAGACCGGCTCCAGCGTCTCCGCCCCCCGATTGGGACCGGCCGCCTCCAGCCTGTCGAGGCCCTCGCGCATGCCGAGGCCCGCGCCCGGCGCGCCATCGGCCAGCACCGTGCCGGTCACCATGACCACGTCGGGATTCTCGGCGAACAGCCTCACCGTCTCGGCCAGGAAATCGGGAGCAGGCAGAAAATCGTCGTCGAAGAACATCACGATGTCCGCATCGGTGGCGGCCATCAAGGCATTGCGCTGATGCGGAAGGCCCACCGGGCCCGCGATCATCTTCAGGCCCGGCACGAGCTCGCGGAGGGCGGCCTCGTCGGCATCGGCAGGCTTGGCCGGGCAGATCAGGAAATCGTCGGGCCGGCGCTCCTGGCCCATCATCACCCGCACGGTTTCGGTCAGCACATCCCGCCGGCCCGCCGTCGCGATCGCGACGGCAATCCGCATGTTGTCATGCGCCTTCACGCCGGTCTCTCCATGATGCAGGTCTTCCTTGCCATCGCCACGCATGTCGTCACGTCCTGAACCGAAGCCGTGCCCGGGACATGAGCTGGTCGACCAGCCCGGTCAGCCCAAGTGCGTCGCCGAACCAGCGCGACATCAGATAGACACTGCAAACATAAGTCACGACATAGACCGCGCCGGCAGCGCCGATCCGGACCAGATTCATGACGATGTCCGTACTGTCTTGAAACAGGGTCGAAACATAGACCAGGAAAAGCGCACTGATCACCAGGGCTGCACAAGGCCCGACAAAAGCGGCAAGCTGGGCGCGATAGCCCAGCCCGATCATCGATTTCACCGCCATCATGGTCGAGACCAGCACCGCAAGCGTGGCGAGCGCCTTGGCGGCGATCGCTCCCATCACCCCGAAGGACAGGATACCGGCGATGGTGAGGGGCACGCGCACGGCAAACTCCACCAGGTTCCTGAACGTGATCTGCCGCGACTTGTTGAGGCTGACGGCCAGGGGCGCCATCGGCAGCGCCGGGATGGAGCCGATGCAGGCCAGCGCGATGCCGGTGAGGATGGGGGCGGCCTCGGCCCATTGCGCGCCGAGAAAGACATGAATCAGGTGCTCGGCCATGATGGCGCCGAAGCACAGGATCGGCGCCATCAAGAGGAAGATGCCGACGCTCGCCTTGAGATAGCTGTTGCGAAGGCTGCCATTCTGATGCGCATTGACGAAGGCCACGTTCAGCGGCGTCCCGAGCGGGGCAGCCAGGACCTGGAACGGCAGCGAGGAAAGATCATTGGCCATGACATAGCGGCCGAAGGCGGCGGGTGGAATGAAACGGGGCAGAATGAACCGGTCCGCCTGCCAGTTGATGGCCGAGAGGATCTGCGACATCAGGTTCCAGGTCAGAATGTCGGCAAAGACCGGCCAGGCCTTCAGCGTCAGGCGCGGGCGCATCGGGGCGAGCCAATAGGAACCGGCCAGGGCGACGAATGCCACCAGGATGGTTCCGAGCGCGATCGCCCAATAGCTCCGCGTCAGGATCGCCACGATGATCGCGGTGGTCACGGCAATGGTCTTGCTGGCGATGTCGAGCCCTGCCTGGCGGCGGAAATCCATGCGCCGGTTGAATTCCACCAGTTTGGGGCTGACGCAGCCGCGCATGGCGGGCGCCAGGGCCAGGCACATCACCAGTGGCACCAGCCGGGGCTCGCCGTAGAAGATCGATATCGGCCAGGCACAGAGAATGAAGAAGGCGGCAATGATCAGCCCGCGCAGGGCTCCCAGCGTGAAGGCGGTGCTGTAGACCTCCTCCGCCGGCTCGGGGACGCGCAGCATGGCGGCGCCGAGCGGCAGCTCCATCACGGCCTCGACGATGAAGATCAAGGTCATCGCCATCGCGACCAGGCCGAAATCGCTGGGCCCGAGGAAACGGGCCAGCACGATCAGCGCAACGAAATCCACCGACTTGCCGGCAAGCCGCGCTCCGGCCGTCCAGGCACCGGCCTTGGCCGTCTGCTTGGAGAGAGCCCCGATCTTACCGTTCATGACGACGAAGGTCTCCTGCTCCCCGCCCTCGTGGGGGCCGGGCAGTTTCAAAGCCGGCGCTCAAGGCACCGCGCCGCCAGTGAGGGTGTGCGATCGGGATCATCATCGAGGTTGGATTATATGGAACGTGAATGTCACGGCGCGACGACCGAGGCCTTTCATCACTGAGTTAAAAAAATCTCGACCTGGACGTGCATCTCCCAGGTCGAGCATCAAAACAAGCTGCGGCCGGTCAAGCCGCGGATGACCGCCGATCATGACGGCTGCTACCAGCGACAGCCATTTTATGCAAAGGCCTCGCAGGCTGACAGCTATCCATTCGAAGGATCGCCAAAAGGGAGTGACTCCCCCCCTTTTGGGAGGTGGCCCGCGCCACGGCCTCTGGGCTATCCTCGCGCAGCCCGGCAAAGACCGGCGGCTCCCAATCATCACACATCCGCAGCCCGTTGCAACGCTCCGTCGATGGGGCATCCGCGAGCCTGAAAGGAATTCGTACCCATGAGCCCCATCACCCGGCGCCTGTTCCTGGCTCTTCCCGCCCTGGGCCTGTTCGCCGCACCGGCATGGGGGCAGGCCGTACCGGATCTCAGCGGCTACAAGCTCATCTTCAAGGACGAGTTCGACGGTACCGAACTCGACCGCGACAAATGGCATATCGGCACCAATCCCAAGGGCGAGCAATGGGGTTCCGACAGCTATTTCGTCACGGCCAGCCAGGCGGACGCCGAACTGTTCGGCCAGGTCTACCAGGTGGCGGACGGCAAGCTGCGGATCCGGGCCAACCACAAGGCCGACTTTGCCGATCCCACCGGCTGGAAGCGCAAATGGTATTCCGGCATGATCAGCACGGCTTTTCCGAACGGAAAACCGCCCAGCGCCGCGTTTCGGCGCGGCTATGTCGAGATCCGCCAGAAATTCCCGGCCGGAAAGGGCGTGTGGCCGGCCAACTGGGCCCTTAATCTGAAATCGCAGACCCCTGAGGGCGATCCGCTCGGTTCCATCGAGATCGACGGGCTGGAAGCCTATGGCGTCGACATGACCATCTTCCACACCATCGTCCACAATTGGGGGAACAAGACCTCCTCCCCCGCTATGTCGCGGAAGCTTCCCGACCTGAGCGCCGACTTCCACACCTATGGCTATCTGGTGGAAGACGACAAGGTTTCCGCTTTTCTCGACGGCAAGCTGGTCCAGACGGTTTCGCTGTTGCGGGCCGACAGCGTCGACCGCTTCTTCTGGATGTTCAATCTGGCCATGGGCGGCGGGTGGCCGATCACTGTTCCGGAAAGCGGCCACTATGACATGCTGATCGACTATATCCGCATCTATTCCAAGGATTCGGACGCGGTTGCCATCAACCCCTGATCTCTAACCGGTGATCTCTAACCCATGACCTCGGCTCTGGCCGGCCGAACGGTCTCCGCCGTCTGCTTCCTGGCCCCCGTTTCGAGATCGCAGGTGGCGCAGGCAATGCCGGCCAGCATGTAGAAGGGCAGTCCGAGATCGATCAGGGTACCCGAGATCGTCGCCATGATCAGGCCGACGAGGCAGCCGATCCGCACGGCGGCACGCACCTGGATCGTCGCCCAGTCGAGAGGGCGGATCGCCGGCTTGAACAGCACCATCAGGATGAAGATGCCGTAGGTGAGCGCACCGATGGCGCCGAGATTGGCCAGAACCGCCAGCGGGAAGCTGGAGGCGCGCACCGTGCCGATGCCGGCTCCCAGCCCATAGGTCGCGAAGAATGTTTCGAGCGCCGTCTGGTTCCACATGCCGCGCTCCGCCGCCGACTGGCTCGTGCCCTTGTTCAGCACGAAGTCCTGCATCATGCCGTAGATCGTTTCCGCCAAGGAGGGCGTAAGCAGTACGGCTGCGGTGATCACGGCAAGCAACAGGGGTGCGAAGGCGAGATAGGCATAGACGCTGCGGGGCAGTGGCCCGCCGCGCACCAGGCGCAGCAGGGATTCGGCATAGATGATCGCCAGCACCACCGGCAAGGCGACATAGCCGCTGGTAGAGGTGCAGAAGATCACCAGCAGCATGTTGATCAGTGCCAGCCAGAAGGTGAGCTGGGGACGGATATTGCCGAGCCAGAGCCGGAAGGCAAAGCTGCCGGCCCACATCGACGAGGAGGCGAAGGCCGCGGCCTCGGTGAAGGAGCCATTGATGCGCTTGAGGCCGTTGACCACCGTATCGTCGTGAATGGTGTAGGTGGCGTTGCGCATGAAATCGAGCAGGAAGGCGGTTCCCGTCCAGAAGGTCGCGAGATCGACGACCGCGAAGAAGATATTGAGGGCGCAATAGGCCAGGGCCGCCTTGGTGACGGCTTCCAGGCCTTCCCTGGTCCGGGCGACGATATAGCAGACCAGAAAGCAGACGATGTCGCCGATGAAATAGACGCTCTGCGTCAGATTGCCGGTGGTGGGAGAAAGCGGCACCAGAATTGGCGCAGAAGGGCCATCGGTGGCGCCGATGGCGGCCACATAGGCCGCACCGGCGAAGAAGCGCGGCAGGATGAAGGCGCCGACGATGCCGACAGCCGCAGTGGCGACGAACCAGAATCCCTCGCGCGGAAAGGTGAGCCGCGCCGTGACGACCGACCAGATGCCCGGGCGCGTCAGGACGGATGCCGCCGTGAAGCCCAGCAGCAAATGGGCCGGTTGGATCGTGGTGCCCGCCAGAATCAGCGCGGCGGAAGAACCGAAGATCATCGACAGGATGAGCATGGAGACGCCGAAAACCGGGCCCCGCCTCAGGACCATGATCCCGAGCAGAATGAAGAAGATGCCGATGGGTTCCAAACTCACGCCAGGCCCTTTCTGTCTGCCCCACAGGCCCGTTTCGGCGGAAACGCACCCTGCCCTCACTCCTAGCCTCGGCCCGGCCCTGCGGCATTCGAAATCGCGTCACGCCGCGGGAGAACCTGTCTTCCGGCCGAGGGAAAACCTTCCGGAATGGGCCCGCTCGCGCAAGAGATGCGGGCCGGTTCCGCTGAGGGGACAGTATCACATCATGGCGCGCGATGATTCCGGCTCGAGCGCCCCGCCGAAGCATGGCAACGCCGCGGCGACACCGGCCCCGCAGGGCGGTCCAGCGGGCTTTTCTAGACAATGGCGCCTCCAGCCGACAGATACCCATTCGACGGATATCAAAAAGGGAGGGAGCCCCATCCCTTTAGCCAAGTGGCTTGCGCCGCGCTTTTGTGGATTATTCTCGCATCGTCTTGGCCATGCTGCCGCCTGTTTCGCGTGTTGAAACTTGACGGAGGGACCTTGCCATCGCGGTCGGCCCCGGCGACGCAACCACTCCATGGCGACGAGCTCTTCGCAAGCCGCATCGACAATGAACCGTTTGGCGTTTGCCACTTCCAACGAGAGCCGGCCTTGCGCATCCTTCATGTCCTGAACCATACGCGTCGCCTCAACGGGCACGTGCACCTCACCATCGATCTCGCCTGCATGCAGGCGCAGCTCGGGCATGAGGTGGCCATCGCCAGCGGCGACGGTGACTTCGACGCCTTGCTGGCCGCCCACGGCGTGGAGGTCATCAGGATCGACCAGCGCCAGAAGCCCCTGGTCGCGCTGCGTGCGGTCGCCGCGCTGACCCGGCTGCTGCGTTCCCGCCGTTTCGACATCGTGCATGCCCATATGATGACGAGCGCCGTGCTGTGCTGGCCGGCCTGCAAGGCGGCCGGCGTGCCGCTGATCACCACCGTTCACAACGAGTTTGCGCGCAGCGCCGTCGCGATGGGCGTCGGCCGGCGGGTCATTGCGGTGAGCGATGCCGTCGCCCGTTCGATGGCCCGGCGCGGTATCCCCGCTTCCCGCATCCGCACCGTGCTGAACGGGAATATCGGCTCGCCGCGCCTCTCGGCACCGGCCGGCCCGCCCGCGGCCCTGGGTACGCCGTCGATCCTCTATGTCGGCGGCCTGCACCCGCGCAAGGGCGCCCCCGTTCTCCTGCAGGCCTTCGAACGCGTCGCCAGGGCGGTGCCCGAAGCCTCGCTCCATTTCGTCGGCGACGGACCGCATCGTGCCGAATACGAAGCCATGGCAGCGGCCATGCCATGCGCGGCGGCGATCACCTTCCATGGTGGCTGGGACGACCCGCGGCCTTTCTTCAGGGGAGCTGATGTCTTCGTGCTGCCGTCCCTGGCCGAGCCGGCCGGGCTGGTCCTGTCCGAAGCCAGCGAAGCGGGCTGCGCCATCGTCGCCTCCGATGTCGGCGGCGTGCCGGAAATGCTGGATGGCGGCAAGGCCGGCCTGCTGGTGCCGCCCGATGATCCCACCCGCCTGGCCGAGGCCCTGGTCTCCCTGCTCACCATCCCGGGAGCCCTGGCGGAGGCCAAGAGCCGCGCAAGCGCCAATGCCGCGCGCATGACCCTGGACCGCGTGGTCGAGGAGACCTTCGCGGTCTATCGCGAATGCCTGCCGGCCTCAGCCCCAGGCAGGTCTCAGCCCCAGGTCAGCGGATCGAGGCTTAGATAGAAGTCGAGCCTCTCCCGGTCCGGCCGCTCCAGCCCGAGTACCTCGAACAGGCTGGCGAAGGCCGCTTGCGCCTGATCCGGGCCGGACCAGCTCTCGCCGGCGTTGGCCAGCATCAGCGCAAGATCGACATAGCGATCTGCCGTGCCGAGACGGCCGAGATCGATCATGCCGGTGCAGCGCAGCGTGGCGGGATCGACCATGAAATTCGGCATGCAGGCATCGCCGTGGCAGACGACGCGATCCCCGGCCTCTTCCGCCAGGCGTTTTTCACGTTCTGCCTCCAGCGCAAGAAGGAGATCGGCCGGATCCGTCTCCTGCTGCTCCGGCCGCAGGAAATCCGGATTGACGGCGCCGCGCGACACCACGTCGGCCGCGCGCGCCAGCATGGTCGACAGGCCGCGTTCGAACGGACAATCCTCCGCCGCCAGCGCATGCAGCGCGCCGATCCGCGCCGCGATCGACGGCCAGGCCTGCAACAGTTGGCGGCCATCGAGGTCGCTTGCCGGCACGCCGGGCACCGCACTGGTGATGAGGCAGGCACCCTCCTCCCCTATGCGCCAATCGAGCATCTGCGGCGAGCCGAGATTGAAGCGGCTCAGCCACTCGATCCGTTGACGTTCCCCTTCCAGAGCCAAGGCGCCCCGGCCCTGTGATATTTTGGCGAAGGCTGCGCCATCGCTGCGGCGATAGACGCTGTCGCCCGACTCGCCGTGGCTGACCGCCAGCCATTCTTTTCCCGATGGCAGGGACGGCAGCAGGTCGCGGATGAAGAAGGTCGAAGGCATGGCGAATCGCTCCGAATCGGGAGCCGCGACCATAATGCAGAATAAGGCGGCAGCCGGACGGGCGCGCCGCAAGCCGACTGCCCTCGAACGATCATGGTTGGATGCCACGGGAAGGAGACCTGCGCATGGAGCTGACCACCCGCCCCCTTACCGCCGGACTTTGGCCCGCCTTCGAGACCCTCTTCGGCGAGAAGGGTGCAAAATCCGGCTGCTGGTGCATGTATTGGCGGATCGGGAGCCTCTATCGCCGGCAGGCAGGCGCCCAGAATCGCGACGCCTTCCGGGCCGTGGTCGAGGCTGGACCGCCGCCGGGCCTGCTGGCCTTTGTCGCCGCGGACCCTGTCGGCTGGTGCCAGATCGGGCCGCGCCGTTCCATCCCCCATATCGACCGCCTCTGGCGGCTGCGATCTCCGGACCGCAAGCCGGTCTGGTCGATTTCCTGTCTCTACGTCGCCAAGGACGTCCGGCGGCAGGGCGTCGCTTCCCACCTGGTCAAGGAGGCGATCGACTTCGGGCGCAGCGGCGGCGCCACCATCATCGAGGCCTATCCGATCGACCGACGCATGTCGCCTTCCTCATCCTCCACGGGCTTCATGACCACCTTCGAACGGCTCGGTTTCCGGCCTGTCCCCTCTCCGACGCCGGAGCGGCCGATCCTGCGTCTCGAACTCGGGCATGCCACGGGCTGAGCGGCACCCCATTGGTTCGCAGGGGCTTTTGCCCTATATCAAGGGCCTTCAACCACTCGGAAGCACCATGTCTGGCCTCGCCAACCGCCCCTATCTGAAGATGAACGGCATCGGCAACGAAATCGTCGTGCTCGATCTCACCGATGGGTCGCATGCCGTCACGCCGGCGGAGGCCCGCGCCATTGCGGCGCATGAGCCGTTCGACCAGCTGATGGTGCTCTATCCGCCGCAGCAGGCGGGAACAGACGCCTTCATGCGCATCTTCAACAGTGACGGTTCCCAGTCCGGCGCCTGCGGCAACGGCACGCGCTGCGTATCCTGGTATCTGATGCCGGTGCTCGGCAAGGACCGCCTGATGCTGCGGACGCCGACCAGCCTGGTCGAGGCCCGGCGCGCGGGAGCGGATTTCGCCGCCGACTACTTTACCGTCGATATGGGCCCGCCGGCCCTGGACTGGCAGGCGATACCCCTGGCCCGGGACGCCGGCGACACCAGGGCGATCGACTATGCCTATGGCGCGGCCGAGGCTCCCCTCCTGCAATCGCCGAGCGTGGTGAGCATGGGCAATCCCCATGCGGTGTTCTGGATCGACCGGGACCCCGCCGAGATCGACCTCGCGGCCATCGGCCCGGCCATCGAGCACGATCCCCTGTTTCCCGAGCGGGTGAATGTCTCGATCGCCCAGGTGCGCGACAACAGCCAGATCGTGTTGCGCGTGTGGGAGCGCGGTGCCGGCCTCACCCGCGCCTGCGGCTCGGCCGCGTGCGCCACCGGCGTGGCTGCGGCGCGGCTTGGTCTCACCGGACGAAAGACCCGCATCAGCCTGCCGGGTGGCGACCTCCTGATCGAATGGCGCGAGGCCGATGGCCACGTGCTGATGACCGGTGCGGCGGCACTCGAGCATGAAGGCCGCTTCGCGGCCTCCTGGTTCGCCGACGCGGCATGACCGAGATCGTCACCTTCGGCTGCCGCCTCAACATTCACGAATCCGAGGCGATGAAGACGGCCATCGGCTCGCGTGACGATCTGACCGTGGTCAATTCCTGTGCGGTGACGGCCGAGGCGGCGCGCCAAGCCAGGCAGACCATCCGCCGGCTCAAGCGCGAGAACCCGGAGCGGCGGATCGCCGTCACCGGCTGCGCGGCGCAGACCGATGCCAGCCGCTTCACCGCCATGCCGGAAGTCGACTTCGTGGTCGGCAATGCCGAAAAGCTGAAGGCCCGGACCTGGGCATCCCTGAACGAGATTTCGGGCAAGCTCGTAACCTCCGACATCATGGCGGCCGACGACATCGCCCTACCCGAGATCGAGCGCTTCGAGGGCCGGGCACGCGGCTTCGTGCAGATCCAGAATGGCTGCGACCACCGCTGCACCTTCTGCATCATTCCCTTCGGCCGCGGCAATTCGCGCTCCCTGCCCCCGCAGACGGTGATCGCGCAGATCCGCCGCCTGGTCGAGGCCGGTTACAAGGAGATCGTGCTGACCGGGGTGGACCTCACCAGCTATGGCCCCGATCTCGCCGATCCCCTGCCCCTGGGCACGCTGGTGCGCCGCATTCTGCGCGAGGTGCCGGAACTGCCGCGCCTGCGCCTGTCCTCCATCGATTCGATCGAGGCCGATTCCGATCTGATGCGGGCCCTGGCCGAGGAAGACCGGCTGATGCCGCATCTGCATCTGTCCCTGCAGGCCGGCGACGATCTCATTCTCAAGCGCATGAAACGCCGGCATTTGCGCCAGGATGCGATCCGCTTCTGCGCCGAGGCCCGGCGCCTTCGGCCCGACATCGTATTCGGAGCCGATTTGATCGCCGGCTTTCCCACCGAGGACGAGGCGATGTTCACCCGTTCGCTCGATCTCATCGAGGAGTGCGGCATCACCTATCTGCATGCCTTCCCTTTCTCGCCCCGCCCCGGCACGCCGGCGGCGCGCATGCCGCCCGTCGACGGGACCGAAGTGAAACAGCGCGCCGCCCGCCTGCGGGAGGCTGGCGACCGAGCGATGGCACGCTTTCTTGCCGGCGAGATCGGCGAGACCCGCGAGATCCTGATGGAACGCGGCGGCATGGGCCGCACCATGCAATTCGCGGCCGTGCGTCCCGACAGGCCGGATGCCGCGGGCAGCTTCATGCGTGTGCGGATCGAGGCGCACCAAGGCCGGGAGCTGACGGCGACGGCTTTGTAGGCGGCGCCAGCGGGCGTTTCACCGAACGGCGTACGTCTCAGCCTATGATTGCATGTCGCGATGTCCGCATTTTGGAACGGGCCGAGCGGCGGCAGGAGGGCGATCCGGATGCCCGCGCTCCTCATGACACAATTGCGCCATCTCTGATTCATCGGCCATTCAGCCAATGGGCGCCAAGATAGCTTCGGCAGCAATGGCATCGGCAAGATTTACGCAACGTTTACCTTGTTAGAATGTATGTGGAAGATTCCATGCGCATGACGGACTCGCCGACTGCAGCCTCGTGCCGAAAAGTGGACGCCGTTTTCGGCGAGAATGACGCGACGACAACAACCTATGGCGCCGGGCCCCGAACCCGAATTCGGATCCGTCGCCATAAGCGGCTCCCGGAGACCGGCGTGACGATATCGCATTTCTTTCGATCGGCGCTCGGCGCCAGCCTCTTGATCGCCGCCGGCCTGGCGCCTTCCCTGGCGGTGGCAGCCAGTACCAGGACAGCGATAAACTACGGTGTCACCCTTGCGGGCTTCCCCATCGGCACGGCGAACCTCGCCATCAATCTGAGCGATGGCGGCCCCTACAAGATCGACGCCTCCGCGAAGGTGGGCGGTCTGATCCGGCTGATCAGTGACGGGCGCGGCTCGGCCTCCTCGTCGGGAAAGCTCGGTTCCAGCCAGGTCCGGCCGACGGCCTATACCCTCACCTCCGTGGCGGGCAAGAAGCCGCAATCCGTGCAGATGGCGCTCGCAGGCGGCAATGTTACCGCCCTCCAGCTGCAGCCGGACCTGCCGCCGCGCAAGGATCGCGTGCCGCTCACGGACGCCGACAAGCATGGCGTGATCGACCCGCTTTCCGCCGTGCTGGTCCCCGTCAACGGCGGCGCGGTCCTGGATGCCTCGGCATGCCGGCGCTCGCTTCCGGTGTTCGACGGCGCGCAGCGTTTCGACATCAAGCTCTCCTATGCCCGTACCGAGCAGGTCAGCGGCAAGGGCTATGCCGGCCCCGCCATCGTCTGCTCGGCGCGCTATGTGCCGATCGCAGGGCACCGGCCTGCGCGCTCCCAGACCAAGTTCATGGTCGATAATCGCGATATCGAACTATGGTTGGCGCCGATTGGCGAGACCCATGTGCTCGCTCCGTTCAAGATCATCATCGGCACCCAGATCGGCCGTCTGACCCTCACCGCCTCCCGCTTTGGAGGCGACGCAGACTGAAACGTATAGGGCTGTCCCGAAGCGGGACAGCGAGGTTAAGCTCGGGTGCGTCGATCCCGGCACAGTTGGGATTTGGTCGTCGGCGGGGCCAGGTCCGCGCTCTTTTTAGCCGACTATCGATTGGCTTGTGTCCACTCGGCGGAGAACCGGCCATCTCCCCCGCTAGGTAGCGCTTTTGGTACATTCCGCACGGAATCGAAGCGGGAATGCCCATTTGCCGCGTTCCGGTGTGCTACTTTACGTCCGCGGGGCCAGTATCGCTCGATCGCGCGACCACTGGGAAAAGCCTGGGCCCTTGCCGATTCGTCGGTGATTCGTTCAGGGTTCGGCTGCACTTTCCGCGGGGATTAACGGCGGGCGCCCTACGTTACCTTGCCGGCTTAGTTTTCTGTCAACCATGTCGAGGCGGACAGAACCGCGCCACAGGACGTCCTTGTCCGCTCCTGCCAGCCAATTAGCCCCCGCCTCGAAGGGCGGACGAGAACATCCGCGCGTCCGAGAAGAGCTCATCAGGTGCTTCCCCAAATGCTGTCAGTCGATTTCGAAGACGCCGGTGACGGGTACGTGATCGGAAGGCTTCTCCCAGCCACGGGCTTCGCTGAGAATCTCGATTGACCGGGCCGTGCCGGCCAGGCCAGGGCTTGCCCAGATATGATCGAGTCGCCGGCCGCGATTGGAGGCGATCCAGTCGGCGGCGCGATAGCTCCACCATGTGTAGAGCTTGGCCGGTTCGGGCGTGAATTCACGCATCAGGTCGATCCAGCCCCCGACGGCGATCATCGCCTTCATCGCCTCGGTTTCCACCGGCGTATGCGAGACGACGTCGAGAAGCTGCTTGTGGCTCCAGACATCATGCTCGAAAGGTGCGATGTTCAAATCCCCCACCAGCAGAGCACGACCATTGGCTTGGGGAAAGTCGCCGGCAAACCAGGCATGCATCTCCGCGAGAAAATCGAGCTTGTGCCCGAACTTCGGATTGAGCTCGCGATCGGGAATGTCCCCGCCCGCCGGCACGTAGAAATTGTGAACGGTGAGGGGCTGCTTCAGTCCGGCCGCGGCCCCGAGGCGGATCGAGATATGACGCGCATCTCCCTTCTGGCAGAACTCGCGCTTGTCGACCGTTTCGAAAGGCAGGCGCGAGAAGATCGCCACGCCGTGATAGCCCTTCTGGCCGTTGAAGGCGATATGCTCGAAGCCCAGCTTGCGCACATCGTTGAGGGGAAACTTGCCGTCCTCGACCTTGGTTTCCTGCAGACACAGGATGTCCGGGTTCTTCTCCCTCACGAACCGCTCCACCAGCCCCATGCGCAGGCGGACCGAATTGATATTCCAGGTTGTCAGCGTGATCTGCATGAAAAATGGCACTCGATGGGGTGGCGCGACGCCTGAGATGAGGCGTCTCGCCGGTGATAACAGGTGGCCGGGCGGTGATTTCGAGGCGAGAGGCGAAGCCGCTCTCGCCGGCCCCATGGCCTCTGGGGTGCTAGGGTCGCGCCCAGGCTCTGTTCAGCCTGGTCCCGCATGTTCTCCGCTATCGCCTTTCGACTCGCCGGATGGCAAAACCTCTAGCCACGTAGCCGGCGGCAGAGATCGTCGAGCTGCTCGAGCGATTTGTAGCGAATCTTCAGCTCGCCGCCATCGCCACGATGATCGAGCACGACCTTGAGACCGAGAACGTCCGAGATCGTTCGCTCCAGGGCGATGGTATCGGGATCTTTCTCGACACGGCTGCGCGCCCTCAACGTCTTGCCGGCACTTTGTGACTGATCCTGCACGATGCTCTCGGCATCGCGCACCGACATGTTCTCATCGATGATCAGCCGGGCGACACTTTCGGGATCCGAAACTGACAGGAGCGCGCGAGCATGCCCCGCCGTCAACTTGCCATTGACCACATTGGCTTTGATCGTATCGGGAAGCTTGAGCAGACGCAGCGTGTTGGCCACATGGCTGCGGCTCTTACCGATCACCTTGGCGAGATCGTTCTGAGAATAGGAGAATTCCTCGATCAGGCGGTCATAACCGATCGCTTCTTCGATGGCGTTGAGGTCAGCCCGCTGGACGTTCTCGATGATGGCAAGTTCAAGCGCCTCCTTGTCGGATGCCTCGACGATCGTTACGGGTACATCATGAAGTTCGGCGCGCTGTGCGGCGCGCCACCGCCGCTCCCCGGCGATGATCTCGTAGGCATCCATGCTGCCTGCCACGGCACGAACCAGGATGGGCTGGATGATACCTTTCTCTCGAACGGAATTGGCGAGATCTTCGAGTTCTTCCTCGCTGAAATTCTGACGCGGATTCTTGGGATTGGGCCGCAGGAAACCCGTCGGCACCCGGCGCTGGCCGCGTGCCCGCTCGATCGCCGCGCCTTCATCACCTGCATCGCCGATCAGGGCGGCCAAGCCGCGTCCAAGCCTTGGGCGCATTTTATCGTCGGACGTCATGGTCGTTCCTTACGCGGCACGCAGCAATTTCTCGCGCTGAATCACTTCGGAGGCGAGACGAACATAGGCCTGGCTGCCCGGGCATTTGAGATCGTAGAGCAGCGACGGCTTGCCGTAGGAAGGGGCCTCCGACACGCGAACATTGCGCGGAATCACCGTCTGGTAAACTTTTTCCCCAAGGAAGTCGCGGACATCTGCCATAACCTGCCCGGAAAGATTGTTACGGGCGTCATACATGGTCAGCACGACGCCGTGAATGCTGAGATGCGGATTCAGCGAGTTGCGTACCTGCTCCACCGTACGCAGCAGCTGCGACAGCCCTTCCAATGCGAAGAATTCGCATTGCAGGGGAACCAGTACAGCATCGGCAGCTGCCATCGCATTCACGGTGAGAAGATTGAGTGAGGGTGGGCAGTCCACCAAGACATAGGAGCAGGGGACATCACCTGAGGAAGCCAGGGCGTGAATGGCCTTGCGCAGACGGAACGCGCGGTCGCGCTCACCGGCGATTTCAAGTTCGACACCGAGCAGGTCCATATTGGACGGTGCGATATGCAGGCGCGGCACCACAGTTTCGACGATCGCCGCCCGCAAATCGCAATCGCCTACCATCACGTCGTAAGTGGTTCTTACCCGCTGCTTCATGCCGATGCCCAGGCCCGTTGAAGCGTTGCCCTGGGGATCCAGATCGATGATCAGCACGTCCTCGCCAATGGCGGCGAGCGCCGTGCCGAGATTAATGGCCGTCGTGGTCTTGCCCACCCCACCCTTCTGGTTGGCAATAGCGAGAATACGCGGCAACGTCATGGCACCCATCTTTCCTGCAGCCTAAAGCGTGGAAACGGTATCTAAATGTCACTCGCCCGGGCGCTTTGTCGCGGTGTTGATCGAAACAATTCGCCCGGCCGAGTCAGTAAGGCTCGGTATCAATTGCGCCTGGATATTCCAATATTTGGTTGCTTGGGTCAATTCCTGCTCTACATCTTGACCCTTGAGAAACAGAGCCCGGGCCCCCGTTTTCAACAGCTCCGCGCTGTAATCGAGCAATTCGGGTAACGACGCCAAGGCGCGGGCCGTGACTAGATCCACCCGGCCCTGCCAGTTCGAAACGAAATCCTCGATCCGTATCGCATGCACGGTCGCGGGCGCATGGGTTATCCGCGCCACCTCGCGCAAGAAGGACGCCTTCCGGCCGTTTGACTCGACCAGATGCACGCGGAAACCCGGAACAGCCTTGTTCGCAATCGCCAGAACCATGCCAGGGAACCCCGCGCCACTGCCGAAATCGACAACCGTCCTGGCATCGCCGAGTAAGGGAAGCAATTGCGCGCTATCAGCGATATGCCGGCTCCAGATCTGAGAAAGGGTCGATGGCGCCACCAGGTTCTTGATTTTCTGCCAGCGCTGCAGTGCCTCGACATAGAGATCCAAGTCTCCAACTGTTTCACGTGAAACAGGGAGCGATTGCAGCGCTTCTTGGCGATCGAGATCGAGTGTCATGCCCCGGACCATGGCTGATACCACTCGTTGAGGCAAGCAGGACCTGGAGTAATCCAACGCTGCGGCTGTCGGGCATCAGCAATCAGGATACGGGTGTCAGTCCCTAGCTTGACCCCCATTCGGCTTCAGCCGAATGACTGTAGATCCCCGCCGGGCGGTCCACTCCTGAAATAGGATCTAACTGTACTGTCAGTTCGAGCGCCGTTGATCAGGATTCGATACGAGTCCGAATCGATCACAAGGCCGTCCTCTGTTTGCGTTTGCGAAGGGCGGCAAGCAAAAGAGTGGTGGCTGCAGGCGTGATGCCGTCGATCCGGCTTGCCTGACCGATGGTACGCGGCTGTACGCTGGCGAATTTCTGTCGGGTTTCGTTAGAGAAGCCGACCACGGACTGAAAATCGAAATCGCTAGGAATTTCAATGTCTTCATCACGACGAAAGGCGGCCACGTCCGCCCTCTGCCGCTCCAGATAGACCGCATATTTGGCTTCGATCTCGACCTGCTCCAGCACGGCATCATCGAACTGGGCCGCCTCCGGCCACAGACGGGCGAGATCGGAGAAACCGACATTGGGATAGGCAAGGAGATCGAAAGCGGAGCGCCTGACGCCATCGCGATTGATACGAATACCGGCCACCTCGGCCTGATTGGGCGTCACCGAAACGGATCGACTCCAGGCCGAGGCTGTATCGAAAGCCGCCTGCTTGGCCTTCCAGGCCGTCTCCCGCTCTGCACCGACCAAGCCGAGGCCAAGGCCGCGATCGGTCAGACGCCGGTCGGCATTATCCGCCCGCAGGGTCAGGCGATATTCGGCCCGCGAGGTGAACATGCGATAGGGCTCGCTGATGCCGCGGGTGACGAGGTCGTCGATCATAACGCCGATATAGGATTCGTCGCGACGGAAAACGACGCCGTCGCCACCGCCCGCCCGGCGCGCCGCATTGAGACCGGCGACCAGACCCTGAGCGCCCGCTTCTTCATAGCCGGTGGTGCCATTGATCTGGCCAGCCAGGAATAGCCCGCGCACTCGCCGCGCCTCCAGCGTGGCATCGAGCTCGCGCGGATCGATGTGGTCATATTCGATGGCGTAGCCGGGACGGATCATCCGGACCTTTTCCAGGCCCGGAATGGTCGCGAGCATGGCCTGTTGCACGTCTTCGGGCAGGGAGGTCGAGATGCCGTTGGGATAGACGGTATGGTCGTTCAGGCCCTCCGGTTCCAGGAAGATCTGATGGCCGTCCCGCTCGCCGAAGCGCACCACCTTGTCCTCGATCGACGGGCAATATCGTGGGCCGCGGCTTTCGATCTGTCCCGAATAGATCGGAGCGCGATGGATATTCTCTTGGATGACTTTGTGGGTCTGCGGCGTGGTACGGGTGATGCCACAGGAAACCTGCGGATTGGGCAGATGCGTAGTCAAGGTCGAGAACGGCTCCGGTGGCTCATCGCCGGGCTGCATCTCGAGCGAGGCCCAGTCGATGGTTCGGCCGTCGAGACGGGCCGGGGTGCCGGTTTTCAGTCGCCCCAACTCGAAGCCGATGCGGGCGAGGGTCCGGGAAAGGCCGAGCGCGGGGGCTTCGTCGACACGGCCGGCCGCGATGCGGATATCCCCGATATGAATGACACCGCTCAGAAAGGTCCCGGTGGTGAGAACAACCGATCCGCATCCGAATCGATCGCCCTTGGTGGTCGATACGGCCCGGACCTGGCCCTCCGCGATTTCGAGATCGTCGACCTCGGCTTCGATCACGGTCAAGTTGGCCTGCCCGGCAATCGCCGCCTGCATGGCGGCGGCATAAAGCGCACGGTCCGCCTGCGCGCGCGGACCGCGCACGGCCGGTCCCTTGCGCCGGTTGAGGACGCGGAACTGGATGCCGCCCTGATCGGCGACCCGTCCCATCAAACCGTCGAGCGCGTCTATCTCGCGCACGAGATGTCCCTTCCCGAGCCCGCCGATTGCCGGATTGCAGGACATGGTGCCGATGGTCTCGGCCCGATGGGTAATGAGCGCTGTCCGCGCGCCAAGCCGCGCAGCCGCCGCCGCCGCCTCACAGCCGGCATGACCCCCACCTACCACGATCACATCGAATTGCCGGTTCATCATCGAATCCATTCGCCCGTCATCCGGGGCTGCGCTCGCAATGACGCGCAAAATATCCGTGTTTCGGCTGCAGCTATTACGCCGAAGCAGCCTCCGCGTCAAAACCCCAGCCCTGGTGGTAATTTTGTTATTCCACCGCCATTGCGAGCGAAGAGAAGCAATGTTGAAGCCATGGATGCAGCGTTTCTCTGCCCCGGATTGCTTCGCTTTCAATCACATCCTGGAAATCGGAATGCCGGGGCGGGGCGGCTGGATCGGCTTCGTTCCGCTCACTTGCCGATGCAGAATTCGCGAAAGATCACGTCATAGATCTCGTCGATATCGACCCTACCTGTCAGACGGCCGATGGCCCGCACGGCCAGGCGCAGATCCTCGGCGACGAATTCCACCGGAGTCGTCTCATCAGCCGCCTGCACCGAGGCCAGATGGGCCTTCACGATCTCGAGTTCCCGGCGATGCCGCTCCCGCGTCACCAAAGCCGTCTCGCCGCTTTCCAGAGCTGCTCTCGCCGCCTCTTCGAGCCGCTTGAGCAAAGCCGGCATACCGGCGCCGCTGCGGGCCGACAAGCCAAGCTCAAAGGCTGCCGGCAGCGTCTGGGGCAGGGGAGCTTGGCCGCCGTCCTGCTTGGTGAAAACGCGCAGGAGAGGAACAGGCAGATCGGGTGGGTCGGCGCGGGCATCGCCGGCCTCCAGCCAGATCACCAGATCGGCGCGGTCCAGGCTTGCCCGCGCCCGCTCCACGCCGATCGCCTCCACCACATCCACCGTCTCGCGCAGGCCGGCGGTGTCGATCAGGGTCACCGGGTAGCCGCCAAGGTCGAGATGCACCTCCAGCGTATCGCGGGTGGTGCCGGCAATCGGCGAGACAATGGCGACATCGCGTCGGGCGAGGGCATTGAGCAGTGTGGATTTGCCAGCATTGGGCGGGCCCGCAATCACCATCACTGCACCCTCGCGCAGCCGCTCGCCACTGCGTGCGCCCTGCAAGGCCGTCTCGATCTCCGCCAGCAAGCCCCCGGCGCCGGACCGGACCGACTGGAACAGGACAGGGACGTCCTCTTCGTCGGGAAAGTCGATCTCGGCCTCCATCAGCGCCAGCAGGGCAGCAAGGCGCTGCCTCCAGGCCGTCGCCGCCCGTTCCAGCGCGCCGCCCGCCTGGCGCAGGGCCTGCCGTCGCTGGCTCCCTGTCTCGGCCTCGACCAGGCTGGCAATGCCCTCTGCCGAGGTGAGATCCATGCGGCCATTGGCAACGGCCCGCCGGGTAAACTCGCCCCGCTCGGCCAGGCGAAAGCCGGGCAGGGCGGTCAGGGCAGCGATCACCCCGGAAATGATCGCCCGGCCGCCATGCACCTGCAATTCGGCGACATCCTCGCCCGTGAAGCTGGCCGGCCCCGCAAAAAACAACACCAGCGCCTCGTCGAGCACTTCTCCGCTTTCGGGATCCTTCAGGCGCCGCAATGCAGCGCGGCGCGGCTGCGGCACACCCCCCGCAATCGTTTCCAGTCCGAATCGAACCGAGGGACCCGACAGCCGGATCACGGCTATGCCGGCGCGGCCGACCCCGGACGCAAGCGCGACAATGGTCTCAGCCATGCCCAAAGCCTCCGCCGATCCCGGCGGATTCCGCCCCTGGCGACGCCGCCGCGCTTTCACTTCCCGGCTGGCGACCCCATACTCTAGTCAGAAAAGGGAGGCTGTCCTCATGTCCAACGCGCTGCAAAACAACCTCGCTCATGAAACCAGCCCCTATCTGATCCAGCACGCCGGCAATCCCGTGCATTGGCAGCCCTGGGGGGAAGAGGCCCTGGCGCTGGCCCGGACCCAGAACAAACCGATCCTGCTCTCCGTCGGCTACGCCGCCTGCCATTGGTGCCATGTCATGGCGCATGAGAGTTTCGAGAATCCCGACATCGCCGCTGTCATGAACGAGCTTTTCATCAACATCAAGGTGGATCGCGAGGAACGGCCGGATATCGACCAGATCTATATGACGGCCCTTCATGCTCTCGGGGAGCAGGGCGGCTGGCCTCTCACCATGTTCCTCACGCCTGGCGGCGAACCTTTCTGGGGCGGCACCTATTTTCCGCCTGAATCGCGCTATGGCCGTCCCGGCTTCGTCGACGTGCTCCGGGCCATCGCCAAGGCCTATCACACCGATTTCGAACGGGTCGGCCGCAATCGCGAGGCGCTGCTCGGCGTGCTCAACCGCATCCCCCAGCGCGGCGATCGCGCTTTCGGAGCCGATAGCCTCGCCCAGGCGATCAGCGCGTTGGCCGGCATTACCGATCCGGTCGATGGCGGCACCAAGGGGGCACCGAAATTCCCGAATGCCTCCTATCTCGAACTGCTTTGGCGCGGCGGGCCGGGCAGCGAGGCCCGCAAGCTGATGCTGCTGACGCTGGAGCGCATCTGCCAGGGCGGCATCCGCGATCATGTCGGCGGCGGTTTTGCGCGCTACAGCGTCGATGAACGGTGGCTGGTGCCCCATTTCGAGAAGATGCTCTACGACAACGCCCAATTGCTCGAGCTGCTGGCCCTGGCATGGCTGGAGACCGGACGCGATCTCTACCGCCAAGCGGCCATCGAGGTGGTCGAGTGGCTGCAGCGCGAGATGATGGCGGGTGACGGTCACGCTTTCGCGGCCTCTCTCGATGCCGATTCGGAAGGCCACGAAGGCCGTTTCTATGTCTGGAAGCCCCATGAACTCATCGAGATCCTCGGCATGGACGATGCCGAGTTCGTCGCCCACGCCTTCGACATCGCCGATGGCGGCAACTGGGAGGGCCAGTCGATCCCCAATCGCCTCGGCAAGCCCGACCTCGAACCGGCCCTCGCGATCGGCTGGCAGGATCTGCGGCCCAGGCTGATCGCCGAGCGGGCCAAGCGTATTGCCCCCGCCCGCGACGATAAGGTCCTGGCCGACTGGAATGGCCTCGCCATTGCGGGGCTTGCACGCGCCTCCGTGATATTCGAAAGGCGGGACTGGCTCACGCTCGCTCGCGATGCCTTTCGTTTCGTCGCCGAATCCATGGCCGACGGAGCGCGACTCGGCCATTCCTGGCGCGAGGGGCGATTGCTGAAGCCGGGTCTGGCCACCGATCTTGCCGCCATGATCCGTGCAGCGCTCGCCCTGTATGAAGGCGGGGCGGGGCCGGCCTATCTCAATCACGCCCTCGGCTGGGCCCAGGCCATCGAGCATGACTACGCCGATGCCGAGGGGGGCGGCTATTTCCTCACCGCGGCGGATGCCGCGGCCTTGGTTACCCGGCCGCGTTCCACGCTCGACGACGCCGTTCCCAACGCCAATGGCATCATGGCGGATAATCTTGTCCGTCTCGCCGCCCTGACCGGCGAGGATCGCTGGCTCCGCCGCGCAGATGAGGTGCTGACGGCCCTGTCGCCAGCCATGGCCGGCAATGTCTTCGGGCATGCCTCCCTGCTCAACGCCCTCGACCTCAGGCTCCACGGTCTGGAAATCGTGGTGGTGGGCACTGGGCAGGCCGCGGATCAGCTTTACCGGGCCGCCCTCGATCAGCCTTTCCCAGGCCGGATCATTTTGCGGGCGACCAGTGCCGACGAGCTACCGGCCGGACACGCCGTGCGCAGTGCCGGGATCGATGGTCATCCCGCAGCCTTGGTCTGCTCCGGCCAGCGCTGCTCACTGCCCATCAGGGATGAGGCGGGCTTGTCGGAAACCATCAAAGCCATGCGAGCCGAGGGCGGCTGAGTGCGATCGAGGCTTGTTTCACGTGAATCATCTTGCGCCTGTTTCACGTGAATCAGGCCGTGAGGGTGATTCACGTGAAACAGGGTTAATCGCGGACAGCTCATTTTTATCGTCAGGGTAGGCCGCAGCTGCTTCCTCCCATTCGGCAATGACGAATAAGGGTGTTGGCCCATATCTCGAGAGTTGCCCACCGCCCCTCATCCGCTCCTTCCTGGCACTTTCCCCCGCAGGGGAGGAAGGTGCCTACGACTCATTCCACTGTCATTTCCCGTTCCGCGTCCGAATCGATGCCCATAGCAAAACGGCCCGGGCATTCGCTGCCGGGCCGTTCGCAAGCCATCCGGGTTGGACGCCTCAGGTATTCATCGAATCGAAGAAGTCCGCATTGAGCTTGGTCTGCCGGAGCTTGTCGAGCAGGAACTCGATGGCATCGACCGTGCCCATCGGATTGAGGATGCGGCGCAGCACATACATCTTCTTGAGGATGTCGTTCGCTACCAGCAGCTCTTCCTTGCGGGTACCCGAGCGGGTGATGTCGATCGCCGGGAAGACGCGCTTGTCCGAGACCTTGCGGTCGAGGATGATTTCCGAGTTGCCGGTGCCCTTGAACTCTTCGAAGATGACTTCGTCCATGCGCGAGCCGGTCTCGATCAGGGCCGTCGCGATAATGGTCAGCGAGCCGCCTTCCTCGATGTTGCGCGCCGCGCCGAAGAAGCGCTTGGGCCGCTGCAGGGCATTGGCGTCGACACCACCCGTCAGCACCTTGCCGGAAGACGGCACCACGGTGTTGTAGGCACGGCCGAGGCGGGTGATCGAATCAAGCAGGATCACCACGTCGCGTCCATGCTCGACCAGGCGCTTGGCCTTCTCGATCACCATTTCCGAAACCTGCACATGGCGGGCGGCCGGCTCGTCGAAGGTGGAGGAGATCACCTCGCCCTTCACCGAACGCTGCATGTCGGTCACTTCTTCCGGACGCTCGTCGATCAACAGCACGATCAGATAGCATTCGGGGTGATTGGCGGTGATCGATTGGGCGATGTTCTGCAGGAGAACCGTTTTGCCGGTACGCGGCGGCGCCACGATCAAGGCGCGTTGACCCTTGCCGATCGGGGCCACGATATCGATGACGCGCGAGGAATAGTCCTTCTTGGTGGCGTCGCCGATTTCGAGCTTCAGCCGCTGGTTGGGATAGAGCGGCGTGAGATTGTCGAAATTGATCTTGTGCTTGGTCTTGTCCGGATCTTCGAAATTGATCGTGTTGACCTTGAGCAGGGCGAAGTAGCGTTCGCCATCCTTGGGAGAGCGGATGATGCCCTCGACCGTATCGCCGGTGCGCAGACCGAATTTGCGGATCTGCGAGGGCGACACATAGATGTCATCGGGGCCGGGCAGATAATTGGCTTCCGGCGAGCGCAGGAAGGCGAAGCCGTCCTGTAGCACCTCGACGACACCCTCGCCGACGATCTCGACCTCGCGATTGGCGAGCTGCTTGAGCACGGCGAACATGAGTTCCTGCTTGCGCATCGAGGAGGCGTTCTCGACCTCGAGTTCCTCCGCGAAGGCAAGCATTTCGATTGGGGTTTTGGATTTGAGATCCTGAAGTTTGATTTCCCGCATGGGGGTCCTTGTTGGGGATCGATTCGTTTCATGACGCGCATTGAAAAGCGCGGTCAGAAGGATTTTCGGGGGGAACAGGTCTTGTTATCGCCAGACTTAGTCTTGCGTCAGCGCCGTGGCCGGGTTCGACACCCATACCCTCAAGACGCCAGCCTGCAATGGAAGGAGAAGCGCTTTATACAGCCGGCCCCGCGCCTGGGCAAGCGGGCGGACCGGCCAAATATCGAAAAAGCGCGAAATCCTCAGAAGGGCTTCACCACCACCAGGATGACGATCAGGATCATCAGCACGGTGGGAATTTCATTGATCATGCGGAAGAACTTGGCAGGACGCACATTCCGGTCTTCGGCGAATTCGCGCGTCAGCTTCGAAAACCAGCCATGCACGCCCGAAAGCACCAGTACGAGCAGGAACTTCGCATGAAACCAGGGCTGGTGGTAGAAGCCCGAAGACCACACCAGCAGCAGGCCGAAAATCCAGGTCGCGCCCATGGCTGGGTTGATGATGGCCTTGAGCAGGCGGCGCTCCATCACCTTGAAGGTTTCGCTCTGGATCGAGCCCTTGGCAGCTTCGGCATGATAGACGAACAGCCGCGGCAGATAGAGCATGCCCGCCATCCAGGCGATCACGGCGATGATGTGCCCCGCCTTTACGAGATCATAGGCCGTGCTGCCATATTCCATCACGTCGTTCCTGCTATTCGAACCAACCCGAAAGGATCGATTTCCTTCTCTCCTCGCGGGACCTGGCACTCCCACGGAAGTGCCTCGGGTCCCGGTAGGGGGATGAGAGGTCGTGCGATCCCGTGCCAGCGAGGCGTTTCTCCCCTGATCCGCCCCTTTGGGACACCTCTAGTCGACAAGGGAGTTGACGACACCCCCAAGGGGAGAAGGCGGTAGCGTCTTCGCGGCTCTGGCAGCACCTTAGCAACCCTAGCCCCTGATTCGCTTCAGCATCTGTTCGACATGGGCGATCGGCGTCTGCGGCACGATGCCGTGCCCGAGGTTGAAGATGAAGGGCTTGGCGGCGAGGCCGTCGAGGATGCGGTCGAGCGCCCGGCTCAGAGGATCGCCGCCCGCTACCAGCGCCAGCGGATCGAGATTGCCCTGCACCGGCTTAACGGACTGCACCTCGCGCGCCGCCCAGGCCGGATCGGCTGCCCAGTCGAGCCCGACAGCATCCACCGCCACAGCCTGCGCATAATCACGATAGAAGGAACCGGCACCGCGCGGAAAGCCGATGATGCGCGCCTCGGGATGGCGCGCCCTGACGCCTTCGACGATGCGCCTGGCAGGTCCGATCACCCAGCGCTCGAATTCATCCGGCGGCAGGATGCCGGCCCAGCTGTCGAATATCTGGACAGCGTCGACACCATTTTCAAGCTGGGCCGACAAATAATCGATGGAAGCCGCAACCAGCCGATCGATCAGGGCGGCGAAGAAGGCCGGATCCTGATAGGCGGCGAGGCGCGCCGGCATCTGGTCTTTCACCCCGCGGCCGGCGATCATATAGGTCGCCACCGTCCAGGGCGCTCCGCAAAAGCCGAGGAAGGTCACGTTGGCCGGCAGCGCTGCCTTGACCTGGCGGATCGTCTCGAACACCGGCGCCAGATGGTCGAGATCGACCTGGGTCTTGAGCCTGGCCAGGCCGGCGAGATTGGTGACCGGCTCCAGCCGCGGGCCTTCGCCTTCCTCGAACCAGACCGTCTGCCCCAGGGCATCGGGCACCACCAGAATGTCCGAGAACAGGATGGCTGCATCGAAACCGAAGCGCCGGATCGGCTGCAAGGTCGCCTCGACGGCGAGATCCGGCGTGTAGCAGAAGTTCAGAAAGCCCGAGGCCTTGGTCCTGATCGCTCGATATTCCGGCAGATAACGGCCCGCCTGGCGCATCAGCCAGATTGGCGGCACCGGCTGGGCCTTGCCGGCAAGAACGTCGAGGAGAGGTTTGGTCATGTCGGTCAGGCTTTCTCGGCAACACCAAACAGGGCCAATGGATCGAACCGACGCTTCGGCCGGTTGGCCCCGCTGAAAGATTGAAACGTGGCTGGCGTGTACGGATCCACTCATAGGGGCGCTCGGGAATTCAGCCCGGCGAAAGGGTTCGCCCGATCCGACCTACCGCCAAAGAAAATAAAAGAGAGAGATATGAATCTTCATTCTCTTTCTTCTTAACGCTTCGTTTACCGTGCTTCCTTGCCGTCCACAATCTATTCACAGGCGACACAGGTGTGACGCCGGAAATTCGGTGCGAAAAATCGGGAGAGAACAACGCGGATTCCGGCTATTGAATCAAGGTGCTGGCGGCAAGGCCGGGGGGAGGGCGCAGAGTCCCACTTAGCGCCTTATGAGTCTTTTGCAGCCGAGCGCGCGGAATCCCATCCCAAGCGATCAGCCTGTTGATGAAAGATCGAGTTCTTCCACAGCCCTTCTTAAGATCGGGTTAAGGCCCTTCTCCTGTCCCCACTTGTCCACAGCGCCATCCCGCGCTACGTCCTGTCATGGCCACAAGAAGCTTCTTCCATCTTCACCTGGTTTCGGACTCCACCGGCGAGACTTTGATCATGGCCGGGCGGGCTGTCGCTGCCCAATATCCGGCGGTCTCGGCGCTCGAGCACATCTATCCGCTGGTGCGCAGCGAGCGGGATCTCGATCGCACCATCGCCGAGATCGAAGCCAATCCCGGCGTGGTGCTCTACACGCTGGTCGAACCCGAACTGGCCGAGCGCTTGGAGCGCAGCTGCCGTGAGATGGGCGCGCCGGTGCTGTCGGTGCTGCAGCCGATCTTCGATCTGTTCAAGTCCTATCTCGGCACCGAGGTGATGGTGAAGCCCGGTGCCCAGCATGTGCTGAACGCCGATTATTTCCGCCGCATCGACGCTCTCAATTACACGATGATGCATGATGACGGCCTGATGCCGACCGATTACGAGGAAGCCGACGTGCTGCTGCTCGGCGTCAGCAGAACCTCGAAGACGCCGACTTCGATCTATCTGGCCCATCGCGGCGTCAAGACCGCCAATATTCCGCTGGTGCCGGGCGTGCCGTTGCCGCCGGAGGTCGAGCATCTCAAGAACCCGCTGATCGTAGGCCTGTTCGCTTCGCCCGAGCGCATCGTGCAGATCCGCGAAAACCGCGTGCTGACCCTCAGTCCGCATCACGATGTCGATACCTACACCGACCGCATGGCCGTGGCCGAGGAGATTGCCCAGTCCCGCCGCCTGTTTTCCCAGCGCGGCTGGCCGATGATCGACGTCACCCGCCGTTCGATCGAGGAAACCGCGGCGGCCATCCAGGGCCTGCTGCGCGCCCATCGCCGCGCCCGCATCGTGGAGACGTGAGGGCAGGTGCATGCACCTCTTGCTGTTGCGCCGGATACAACGTCGAGGAGACGGGGCGGCTATGTCTGTGCCGACAGGAACTAGCGGGGTCGCTGGGATTCGATTTCGGACCGTGGATTGCTTCGCTCCCAACAGCGACCGGGTAGTCCGATTGCGGTAAGGGCCGGTTTGATAGGGTCAGGAACATTGACGATGATGGCCGATGCAACCCCTGCGGCGCCGAAGCCCCGCCCGGTTCTGAATTTCTTCGTCCACCTCGCCTTCACCATCATCGGCATCGGCGTGGCTTCGCTCACCGCGGCCCTGATCTATATCGGCGCAATGATGGTTCACTCTGACACCAGCCTCGGCGATGCCGGCGATATCCCGACCCTGGTCGGCTTCCTGGCTTATATGACCGTGCTGCTCGCAGGCCTGCCGGCGCTGCTGACGCGCGCCCTCATGCATCTGCTCGGCTGGCGGGCAGCCTGGCCTTACATGGCGGCGGCTGCGATCGTCGCGGCCGTAAGCTCGGTCTATCTGATGTTCGGCACCGAGTGGATTTCCAACGTGAGCCCCGAACTGGCCGGGGTAGCCAGCGGGTTCGGCTTGATGGGTGCTCTCTGCGGCCTGGTATTCTGGCTGGTGGCGGTGCGGCTCCCCGCCGGCCTCGCGCTCAAACCCTGGTGGCCAGGGCCTCGAACAGCTGGAGATTGAGCTTGTCGGTGGCGTCGTCGACCGGTTCGGGCTGCGACGACATCTTGACGATCACCACCTCGGCGGCCGGGTTCACATAGAGCCATTGGCCGTGAATGCCGATGGCCAGGAACGCGCCATTGGCGTAGCCGGTCTGGTACCATTTGTTGCGGTAGCGGCCCTGGCCGAGCAGATGTACGAAATCGCCCTGCTGCCAGGCCTCGGCGCTGCCGCCGCTCCGGCAGGTATCCTCCACCCAGCGCTGCGAGACGATGCGGCTGCCTTCGAGATCGCCGCCCCGGCGCATCATTTCGCCGACACGCGCAAGGTCCCGCGCACTCATGCTCACGCCGCCGGCGGCGCGCGCCGTGCCCGCTGCATCGACGGTGACGCTGCCGTCCTGGCGGGCGCCGAGCTTTTGCCACAGGCGCGAGGAGGCGTAATCGGCATAGCGCTCGCCGCTGGCTCGTTCGACCACAAGGCCGAGCAGGTCGGAATTGGGCGAGCGGTAGCGGAAGGGGCCGCCATGCGCGCCGGCACCCTTGGGCATGGAAGCGATGAAGCCGAGCAGCGTGCCGGGATCCTGACCCGGCGCGGAGGGATTCCACAAAGTGGCGCGCCGATAACGGGCGAATTCGCCGGTTGGGTCGAGATAGGCTTCCTCGAAAGCGAGGCTGACGCGCATATCGAGCAAATGGCGCACGCTGGCATCTGCAAAGGCCGAGCCGGCGACCTCGGGCACGTAGTCGACGATGGGCGCTTCGGGATCGAGCAGGCCCTCGTCCTCGGCGACACCGGCCAGGATCGCGGTCAGCGATTTGGAAATCGAAAAGACGATGTGGCGGCTCGCGCTGGTGAAATGCGCGGCTTGATAGTCGGCCACGAAACGGCCCGCCTTCATCACCACAAGGGCATCGGTGGAGGTCATGGTGAGGAAATCGGCGATGGAACGGCTGTCGCCGCCGATCGTCAGGCTCTCGCGCAGCAGGCCGGAGGGATCGGCATCCGGTGTTTCGGGCTTAACGATGCCGGCCGAGATCCGCGCCGACGGGACCAGTTCGGAAACGTTGCGGAAGGCCCAGACATTCCAGGGCGCCTGGCGCCAATTGGAGAGCTGTACGGCATTGCGGGAAAAACCGTAGGCGGATTCGAAAGCTGAATGAGGCATGGGTGCTGAAGAGGCGTCAATAATTGATGGGAGATCAGGGTGCGGCGCAGCCAGCCTTCTCCCCTTGCGGGAGAAGGTGCCGCAGCGTGCTCCTTTCAGAGCACGCGTCCGGGTAAGAAGCCTGGGGGCGGATGAGGGGAGAAACGCAACCTTGCCGAGAGGGCGGTGCGGACCCCTCATCCGGCCCGGCTGCGCCGGTCCACCTTCTCCCGCAAGGGGAGAAGGGAATAGCGCTTCATTTTGCTCGGTCGAGACGTCGAGCCCTTACTTCTGCAGCTCGGTCCAGATCTTGCTGTAGAGCTCGGTTACTTCGGGCGGGCAGGCATGCGAGAATTCGGCGGTCTTCATGATCGCCTCGGGCACGTTGACTTCAGGCGCATCCTTCATGTCGGCCGGCATGAACTTCTCCGAACCCGCGATACCGTTGGCATAGCGGTGGAAGGCCGAGTTCAGCGCCGCGTTTTCCGGGTCCATCATGAAGTTCATGAACAGCTTGGCGTTCTCGACATTCTTGGCCTCCTTCAGCACAACGATATTGTCGCTCCAGAGCTGCACGCCCTCCTTGGGATAGCCGTAGTGGATCTGCGGATGGGCCAGGCGCTGGCGCAGGGCCGAGCCGTTCCAGTCGCTGGTGGCCTTGAAATCGCCGGCGCCCATCTTTTCGATGGTGTTGTATTCCATGGCGATCCAGTTGGGCTTGGCCTTGACCAGCGTGTCTCGCACCTTTTTGAGCAAGGTCTTGTCGCCGTCGCACATCTTGCCGCCATTGTAGCGGATGGCGGCGTGGATGACGTCGTTCATCTCCGGCACGACATTGGTCTTGCCCTTCAGCTCGGGCGGCGTGTCGAAGATGATGCCCCAGGTGTTGATGTCGCCCTTGTAGACGTCGGTATTGACCGCGACGCCGACCGTGCCCCAGGCCCACGGCACGGAATATTTGCGGCCGGGATCGAAGGGCGGATCGGCCCATTCCTTGGCGACGTTCTTGAAGTTCTCCATCTTGGACGGATCGACTTCCTGGACGAGGCCCTCGGAGATCCAGATCGGGATGAAGTTCTGCGAGGGCACGGCGATGTCATAGCCGGTGCCGCCCTGGCGCACCTTTGCGAGCGCCGTGTCGTTGGAATCGTAGTCGGTGATGGTGACCTTGACGTTGTATTTCTGCTCGAACTTCTTGATCATCTCCGGGCTGGTGTAATTGCCCCAGTTGAAGATGTTGAGCGCGCCCTCCGCGCTGGCGAGGCTCGTGGATGCGAGCAGCGCCAGGGCGGCAGCTGTGGCCGTCGATTTCCAGTTCATTCCTGTCTCCCGTTGCAAAGCCGGGGCACCGGCTTGAGCTCTTTTGCCCCAACCTGGTTGGTGATAGGGCAGCGGACGAGGTTCGATCCCCGCCCCGCCGCCGTCTCAGTCTTTCTTCCTGCTGATGAAGAAGAAAATCGTGACGATGACGACGGAGAGGAGGAGGAAGACCGTCGACAGCGCGTTGACTTCGGGTGTGACGCCGCGGCGCAGCTGGCCGAGCATGTAGGTCGGCAGCGTATCCTGGCCGCCGGACTTGACGAATTCGGTGATCACCACGTCGTCGAGCGAGGTGACGAAGGCCAGCATCAGGCCTGCGAGGATGCCGGGCCAGAGCAACGGCAGAGTCACCCTCCGGAAGGCCTGCCATGGCGTGGCATAGAGATCGGCAGCGGCGCGCTCCAGCGTGAGGTCCATGCCCTCCAGGCGGGCCCGGATCGGCAGATAGGCAAAGGGCACGCAGAAGGCGGTGTGGGCGGCGATCAGATAGGCCAGCCCATCATAACCGGTGACGATCTTGATGCGCGAAAAGAAGATCAGCAGCGCCACGCCCGTGACGATCTCGGGCACCATCAGCGGTTGGTTGATGGCCGAATAGGTGAAGGTGAGGCCGGGATAGGCTTCGGTGCGCGTGGTCGCGAGCGCTGCCATGGTGGCGCAGACGGTGGAGAGCACTGCGGCGATGGTGGCGATCTGGAAGGAGCGCAAGGTGGCGTCGACCACCTGGTCGTTGTTCCAGGCGGCCACGAACCATTTCAGCGAGAAGCCGCCCCAGGTGGAGACCGACGTCGCTTCATTGAAGGCATAGATCACCATCACCACGATCGGCAGATAGAGCAGCACGAAGCAGACGAGCGCGATGGTGGTGAAGCCGGGCTGGCGGCGGATGGAGAAGGGCTCAGCCATGTTTCACCCCCGAGCCGCCGGTGTTGCGCACATAGACCAGCAGCGCCACCATCACGATCGCCATCACCGTGATGGAGAGCGAGGCGCCCAGCGGCCAGTTGCGGCCCTGGCCAAACTGCAGCTCGATCAGGTTGGACAGCATCATGTTCTTGCCGCCGCCGAGCAGGTTCGGCGTGACATAGGCACCGAGCGCCGGGATGAACACCAGGATGGAGCCGGCGACGATGCCGGGCTTGGTCAGTGGAATGATGATGCGGCGGAGCACCTGGAAGCGGCTGGCATAGAGATCATAGCCCGCCTCGACCAGGCGAAAGTCGAATTTCTCCATGCTGGCATAGATCGGCAGCACCATCAGCGGCAGATAGACATTGATCATGCCGGCCAGGATGGCGGTATCGGTATAGAGGATCTGCAGCGGCGCCGAGATCACGCCGAGCTTGATCAGCACCGCGTTGAACAGGCCTTCGTTGCGGATGATCTGCTGCACGGCGAAAGTGCGGATCAGAAGGTTGGTCCAGAACGGAATGGTGATCAGGAACAGCCAGAGGTCGCGCCGGTGGGCCGGCCGCGTCGAGATGAAATAGGCGGTGGGAAAGCCGAGCGCCAATGTGGCCAGCGTGGTCATCAGCGCCAGCTTCACCGAACGCCAGAAGATGGTGAGATGGGCGCCGGCCAGCGACAGCGTGTCGTCGAACATGTCGCGTTCGAAGAACACCGAGGTCCAGGCCTCGGTGGAGAAGTTCCATTTCACATCGCCATAGGGGCCGGGTTCCAGGAAGGAATAGACCAGCACGATCAGGAGCGGGCCGGTGGCCGCGAGCAGAATCACCAGCAAAGCGGGGGTGGAGAGCAGCCAGCGATTGCGGATTTCATTCCGCCGGGCCTTGGATGCGATTTCGGCGGCCTCTGTCATCAGTCCCTCAACACCCGGGCTGTGCCTTCGGCGAAGGTGACGCCGGCGCGCTGGCCCGGCTGGAAGTTCTCGTTCGAGCCGGCGGAAGCGTGATGGCCCGCGGCCTGGGCGCTGGTATTCTGCCGGCGCACGGTGAAGCGGGGGCCGTGGTCGAGACGCAGGTGAAAATGCGTATCGGTACCGAGATAGACGACATTCTCCACCGTGCCGGCCAGGAGTGCGCCCTCGGCGCCGGTGAGCTGGGCATGTTCGGGGCGGACCACCAGCCAGGTCTTGTCGGCGGGCTGGTGCCCGTCGCTGAGGCCGGCGCGGATCTCACGTCCCGAGGGCAGTTTGACGCGGGCCTGGGCACCGTCGCGGCCGAGAAAATCGGTCTCTATGAAATTGGTCTCGCCGATGAACTCGGCGACGAAGCGCTCGGCCGGCGTGTCATAGATGTCGCGTGGGGCGCCCACCTGCAGGATCCGCCCCGACGACATCACCGCGATACGGTCCGACATGGCCAGGGCTTCCTCCTGGTCATGGGTGACGAAGATGAAGGTGATGCCGGTCTCGTGCTGCAGGCGCTTCAATTCGAGCTGCATTTCCTTGCGCAGCTTGTAGTCGAGGGCCGACAGGGGTTCGTCGAGCAGCAGCACCTTGGGCTGGGGCGCCAGGGCGCGGGCGAGGGCGACGCGCTGCTGCTGGCCGCCGGAGATCTGGCTGGTCTTGCGGTCGGCGAGGTGCTCCATGCGCACCAGGCGCAGCATCTGGGCGACGCGGGCGCCGATTTCGGATTTAGGCTTGCCGAGCATCTCCAGACCGAAGCCGATATTCTCGGCCACCGACATGTGCGGGAAGAGCGCATAGCTCTGGAATACTGTGTTCACTGGCCGCTTGAAGGGCGGCAGACCGGCAATATCCTCGCCATAGAGCAGGATCTGCCCGGATGTGGGAAAGTCGAACCCGGCGATCAGGCGCAGCAGCGTGGTCTTGCCGCAGCCCGACGGCCCGAGCAGGGTGAAGAACTCATTCTGGCGAATGGATACGCTTACCGTATCCAGAGCGACGAAGGCATTATCGCCAGCGCCGAAAACCTTCCGCACATCGCGAACTTCGATTGAATTGACAACCGTTCCGTCCGGCACGCACAACCCCTCATCTGCCATGGCTCGCGGCCAGGCTCGTCTCGGTTCATTTTTCTTGGCTTTTGATAATGTGATCACAATATCCGGCAGTTTGCAACGGTAGGATATGCAGGATTTTTAGGCGATCCCTGCGGCGCAAAGCAGCGATCGCGCGGCATTTTTGACCGTTCCCCTACGCAAATGCCGGATGGGCTGCTAAGGCAGGGCGGAAAACGGGATTTTCAGACGAATGAAAAAAGTTGACGCTCAGCTGCGGGATAAAGCCACCGGAGCGCCGCCGCGCTTCGTGCTGGCCTCCAAATCCGCCATTCGCGGCGATATGCTGCGAGCAGCCGGGCTCGCGATCGAGACCATCCCGGCGTCGATCGACGAGCGCGGCTTCGAACGTCGGTGGCAGGCGGACAATCTGGCTCCCGACCGGGTCGCCGAGGCGCTTGCCCGCGAGAAGGCCCTCGCCGTTTCCCGAGCCGAGCCGGGTGCCGTGGTGATTGGTGCCGATCAGACCATGGCCATGGGCGAGCAGCGCTTTTCAAAGGTGGCGACGTTGGCACAGGCCCGCGACAAGCTCCTCGCCTTGCGGGGACGGCGCCACGAACTCCATGCCGCCTATGCGCTGGCACGGGACGGCGAAGTCATCGCCAGCGGGGCTGCCAGCGCCCGCTTGACCATGCGCAACTTCTCCGATGCCTTTCTCGACGACTATCTGGACCGCGCGGGCAAGGGCATCCTGGGCAGCGTCGGTTGCTACCAGCTCGAAGGATTGGGCGTGACCCTGTTCGAGGCGATCGAGGGCGATTATTTCACCATTCTCGGCCTTCCCCTGCTGCCTTTGCTCGCCGCGCTGCGCGAGCGGGGCCTTGCGACTGCCTGAATCTTTACAGGACATGCCATGAAACGCGCCTTCGTCGTCGGCTATCCCATCGCCCATTCGCGTTCGCCGCTGATTCACGGCTTCTGGCTGAAAGAACTCGGCATTCAGGGCAGCTATGAGCGCATCGCCGTGGAACCGGCGGCTTTCGAGACCTTCGTCACGACTCTGGCCGACCGGGGCTTCGTCGGCGGAAACGTGACGGTGCCGCACAAGGAGGCGGCCTTCCGCCTCGCGAGCGTGGACGATCCTGTCGCGCGCGATCTCGAAGCCGCCAACACGCTCTGGTTCGAAGCCGGCAAGCTCAAGGGCATGAATACCGACGTGGCGGGCTTTCTGGCCAATCTCGACCAGGAAGCGCCGGGCTGGGGCGATAGTCTGCGGCGGGCGGTGGTGCTCGGCGCCGGCGGCGCGTCCCGAGCCATTCTCCATGGCCTCATCCAGCGTGGCGCCGGCGAGATCCTGCTGATCAATCGCACGGTGGAGCGCGCCGAGGCCCTGGCTCGCCATTTCGGCCAGAAGGTGAAGGCCCTGGCCTGGGATCAGGCCGAGGCTGCCCTCGAGGGGGCCGATCTCCTGGTCAACACCACTTCGCTCGGCATGAAGGGCCAGCCGCCGCTCGAGCTCGACCTCTCGCGCCTGCCCCGATCGGCGCTGGTGACCGACATCGTTTATGTGCCGCTGGAGACGCCGCTGCTCGCCGCGGCCCGGCGGGCCGGGCTCGCCACGGTGGACGGGCTCGGCATGCTCCTGCACCAGGCCGTTCCCGGCTTCGAGCGCTGGTTCGGCGCCAGGCCCGAGGTGACTCCGCAATTGCGGGCGCTGGTGCTGGCGGACATCGAGGCGAAAGCGTAGGATTTTTGGGGCGTAGGCGTTGCTGGTGATCTCTGCCAGTGCCCCAATGTGATCACGATGCGGGTGGACGCCCGTCCCCCTGGAGGCGATGATGACCTTCATCCTTGGCTTGACCGGCTCGATCGGCATGGGCAAGTCGGCGACGGCGGCGATGTTCCGGGCGCGCGGCATTCCCGTGCATGACGCCGATGCCACGGTCCACCGCCTCTATGCCGGCCCCGCCGTGGCAGCCGTCGAGGCCGCCTTTCCGGGGGTGACGGTGAAGGGCGCGATCGACCGCGCCAAGCTCGGCCGGCAGGTATTCGGCAATGCCGAGGCGATGCGAACGCTCGAGACCATCGTGCATCCTCTCGTGCATGCCGCCGAGCAGGATTTCCTCGCCGCGGCCCGCGCCAAGGGCGCGAACCTCGCCGTGCTCGACATACCCTTGCTCTTCGAAACCGGCGGCGAACGGCGCTGCAGGGCGGTCGCGGTGGTTTCGGCGCCTGCCCGCATCCAGCGCGAGCGCGTGATGGCGCGCCCCGGCATGGACGAGGAGCGCTTCGCCATGATACTGGCTCGCCAGGTGCCGGATGTGGAAAAGCGCCGCCGCGCCCATTTCATCATCGATTCGAGCAGGGGTCTCGACTTTGCCCAGAGTCAGGTGGATGCCATAATCGCGGCCCTGTCCTCCACCGCCTGAGGCGATGAGTGAGAAATGGTCATCTGCAGCGTCGCTTCGCTTGCCAAGACGAAAGTCTTGGCTACGCTCTCTCCTCCCATCTGACCATTTTTGACCTCATCAAATTCCAAACCATAGCTGACGACGGACCCTAAATGCGTGAGATCATCCTCGATACCGAAACCACCGGCCTCGATCCCAATGAGGGGCACAGGCTGGTCGAAATCGGCTGTGTGGAGATGATCGACCGCAATCCCACCGGCGCCACCTGGCACAAATATTTCAACCCCGAGCGCGACATGCCGGTGGAAGCCTTCAACGTGCATGGGCTTTCCGCCGAATTCCTCTCCGACAAGCCGCTCTTCGCCGAACTTGCCCAGGAATTCATCGATTTCGTCGGCGATGCCCATCTCGTCATCCACAATGCCGGCTTCGACATGCGATTCCTCAATGCGGAGCTGAAGCGGGTCAACCTGGCGGCCCTGGCGATGGATCGGGTCATCGACACCCTGGCCATGGCGCGGCGCAAGCATCCCGGAGCACGGGCGTCGCTCGACGAGCTCTGCCAGCGCTACGGCATCGATAATTCCAAGCGCGTCAAGCACGGCGCCTTGCTCGACGCCGAGATCCTGGCCGAGGTCTATATCGAGTTGACCGGCGGGCGCCAGACGGCGCTCAGCCTTGCTTCGGCTTCCGCCGCCATCATCGCCCGCGCGGGCGGCATCACGGTCAGGCCCCGCCCCAAGGCGCTGCCCTCGCGCATCCGGGCCGAGGAACTGGCCGCCCACGAGGCCTTCATTGCCAGCCTGGGCGAGAACGCCCTGTGGAAGAAATATGCCGATTAGCAGGGCCGCGGGAAAATCGATCCAAAGAGCGGCCTGTCATCGACCCTCGACGGCAAACAGCGCGTAGCCCGAGCCCTCGCGACCATTGCGGCGGACGGCCAGGCGCCCGCTGTCGGCCGACCATGCCGCTTCCGTAGCGAGCCCCGGGACGGGGGTGCCGATCAGGCGACGACCTGTCCGGATATCCCAAACCTGCAGGATGCCATCCTCCGCGACCGGATGCAGGATCAGGGACAAACGGCGCCCGTCCGGCGACAGCAGCAGCCAGTTGGTCGAAATCTGTTGCTTGGCGATGCCGAGATCATGGCTCGATCTGTGGCCGTCCGCCTGCACGAATTCGATCAAGCCCTTGTCGGGGCGGACCACCGCCGTGGTGCCGTCGGGCGTATTCACCGGCATGTCGCCGGAGCCGAAAGCCCTGTTCCAATTCACCTGGCTCCGGCCGATCTTTTCTCCCCCGATCGACCATGCGCCGGTGAAAAGCCGGAAGCGCTGGTTGTCCGGGTCGAACTGGCCGAAACCGGATCGGCTTACGGGAATGTCGTCCATCGGTTTTTCCCAGCCGGGATCGCCACCCGCCAGAGGCATGAGCTTGAGGGTCGCCGCGACCTGGTCCGCGGCGGCCGCCTTGCCCGGCCGCGGCGCGGCCATCGCGGCGTGGCGGCCATTCCAGGAGAGCAGAATGGCGCCGCTGAGGCGGCCTTCCTCGAATTCGCCGAGCGGGGTGCGGTTGAGGACCGAACCCGATTCGGCGGACACTTCAAGCAAAGTGTAGCGCTGGGGAATGACGCCGGCGGCAGTGGCCGGCTGGGTTTCGGTCATCGCCAGGGCCAGGCGATCGGTATCGCCCTCGAACGCCATGGCCGGATTGTTGAGGCTTGCGCCATCGAACAGATGCGGAAATTCATGGGCGACGATGCAGCCGCTGCGGCGGAGCCAGACATCGAGCAGACCGCAGCCGCGCAATTGCTGGCCGATGAGGTAAATGCCGCCGCCAAGAAGCACGGCCGCGGCAAGGCATCCGACGATCAGTCGCCGCATTCCCAAGCCAATTCCTCCTGTATCCGGTCCTTGCCGCGGAGCGAGGCCGGACGATCGATATCCGATCATAGCGCCGCTTCGGGATTGGCGCTTGTTTCACAAGATACCGGGCGGCGCTTCGAGTGTGCGCCGCCGGTCCTGTCCAGGAGAGTTTCTCGGTCCGGCGGCGATCAGGCCTGACCGACGGTCGGCTGGCTCTGGGCGAGGCGGTTGCGATAGAGCGCCACGAAATCGATCGGGTCGATCATAAGGGGCGGGAAGCCGCCATTGCGGGTGCAGTCGGCAATGATCTGGCGCGCAAAGGGGAAGAGCAGGCGCGGACCTTCGATCATCACCATCGCGTGGATGTTCTCTTCGGGGATGCCGCCGAGGCGGATCACCGCGCCATAGAGCAGCTCGAACTTGAACAGGGTGTTGGCGCCTTCGCCGGCGCCTCCTTCGATCGACAGCTCGACTTCATAGTCGGCGCCGCCCAGCGGCTTGCCGTTGACGTTGACGGTGAGCTGGATCTGCGGCGAGTTCTGCAGGTTGCCGAGCGAGCGCGGCGCGTTGGGATTCTCGAAGGAGAGGTCCTTGATATATTGCGCCAGCACGTTGAGGGAGGGCTGGATTTCCTGCGCCTCTTCGGGGCCGTTCTGCTGTTCGTTCGCCATGTCAGGTTCCTTATGGGTGTGCAGCCCTTGGGCCGAAGGAAAAAGCGTTCCGGGGCATCTCGTGGCTCGGCAAGGCCGCCGAGCCGGGCAACGACGCATCGGAACAAAGGGCTAGGGCAAGGCGCATTCCGGCTCGGACACACCATACTCTAGGAATCACAATCCAGCGTCAGCCCGATCGTGACTGGCCGCTGAGCCAGCGCGCGGGTACCACGCCAGCGCCGTGGCGACAAGGGGAGCCCTGCACTTGCGTTCCTGGAGGAACGCGTCGCGCCTGCCCGTTTTCAGGTCACGATTGGCGCAGGGCGTCGTCGATCTCGGCTTTGGTCGGGATCGACGACTGGGCGCCAGGCCGGGTGCAGGCCAGGGAACCGCTGGCGGCGCCGCGTGCCAGGGCGATCTCGAAGCCGAGGCCCTGGTCGAGCGCGGCGGCATAGGCGCCTGTGAAACTGTCGCCGGCGGCGGTGGTGTCGACGGGCGTCACCTTGAGGGCCGGCGCCGCGTGGCGCGCGCCCTTGCTCCAGCCGACCACGCCTTCGGCGCCCAGCGTGACGATGCCGGCGCAGCCGAAACGCTCGCTGATCACACGGGTGGCCTCGACCGGATCGGTCGCTTCGATGCCGGCAGCCTTGGCGACCACCAGGGCTTCGTGCTCGTTGACGACGAGATCGTCGACCAGCCGGAGAATCTCCTCGGGGAGCGGGCCGGCCGGCGCCACGTTGAAGACAATGCGGGCGCCGCGCGACTTGGCATGCTTGATCGCGGCGAAATTCTCGGAGTCGCGGATCTCGCGCTGCAGCAGCACGATGTCGCCCTCGGCGAGGTCGAAAGCTTCCAGCTGTTCGGCGCGCGTGGCCTGGTTGGCGCCGGAGGCGACGACGATGGCGTTCTCGGCCTTCTCGTCCACCGTGATCAGGGCGACGCAGGTCGGTTTGTCGACCGGCAGCACCGGCGCGACATCGACACCGGCTTCGCGCATCACCGAAAGGGCTAGATCGGCAAAACCATCATTGCCCCGGGAGCCGATGATGGCCGTCTTCGAACCGGCGCGTGCCGCCGACACCGCCTGATTGGCACCCTTGCCGCCGGGCACCATGAAATAGCCTTCGCACAGGACGGTTTCGCCGGGGTGAGGGATGTGGCTGACATTGGTGACCAGGTCCACGCCAAGCGAACCGAACACGACGATCATAGGGCGGTTTCCTCGATTGTTTTGGAAAGCATAACGTGAAAGGCGGGGCGCGCAACTCGGCCTTGACGGGAGAGGTTCAGGCCGTGCGCTCGCCGTTGAGCGCCCGGATCGCGGCCGTGAGGGCAGCTGCGCGCTCGCCGACTTCGGCGGCGCCGCGGCCGGCGGCATAGAGGTCCGAACCCACGCCGAAACCGTCGACGCCGACGGCGAGATAGGGCGGAATGGTCTGGGGCGAGACGCCGCCGACCACCAGCAGCTTGGTGCTGCGCGGCAGCACGGCGCGCATGGCCTTGACGGCTGCCGGCGAAGCCATCTCGGCCGGGAACAGCTTCAACGCGTCGGCTCCCGCATCCAACGCGGCGAAAGCCTCTGTCGGTGTGAAGAAGCCAGGAAGGGACAGCAGGCCGCGCGCCTTGCTGGCCCGGATCACCTCGACATTGGTGTTGGGCGAGACGATTACCGTGCCGCCCGCCTCGGCGACCCCGGCGACATCCTCGACGGTGAGCACGGTGCCCGCACCCACCAAGGCGCGCCCTGCGAGGCTGCGGGCGAGTAGGCCGATGGAGGTGAGGGGATCGGGCGAGTTGAGCGGCACTTCCAGGATACGGATGCCGGCGGCGACGATCGCCTCGGCGATGGCTTCCACCTCATCCGGCTTGACCCCGCGCAGAATGGCGACCAGCGGCATCTGCGCCAGGGCGGAGGCGAGTGTGAGGCTCATGGTTTGTCCTTGTCGTTGGTTCAGGAGGCCGGCTATCAGCGAGCCGCGGCCAGGGTGGAAAGACCATCGAGGAAAGCACGTTCGGGCGCGATGATCTCGATGGCGCTGCCGCGGGCTCTCAGCGCCGAAACATAGCGCTTGGCCAGCACGCCGTCAGCGACCAGAGTCACGAGATGGTCGGCGCCATAGCGCTTGAAGGCGCCCTCGATCTCGGCATTGATCAGCAGGCCGGAGAGATAGGGGCCAACTTTCTCGCCGCTCATCTCTCCGGCGAGCACGCGGGTACGGGCCTGGAACAGGCGGTTCAGCAGGCCACGCTCGTCGGTGGCCGCCTCCAGGCCGTCGTCGAAGCCGGTGAGATCCTCGGGCTCGGCGGCGAGGCGGGCGAGCAGGCTGTGCTGGCGATAGAGGGCATAGGTCTCGCCGGTCATGAAAGTGGCAAAGCCGGTGATGACGCCGTCCTCCACCCGCGCCCATTTGGAGTGGGTGCCGGGCAGGCAGACCAGGCCGTTGCGGACATCGGTGCCGAAGATCAGCGTTTCCTCGCCGCGCATCACATCCGGACCCGTTTCATCGTGTGCGATCACACCGGGAACGATCGAAATCCGGTCGTCGATCCGCAGCAGCGCCTCGGCCAGGCTCTTGGGCGAAGCGGGACAGGGAGCATAGGCAGCCTCCGCCCAGCCATTGCGGGCGCCGACCATGCCGGCCATCAGCACCGGAGCATCGGGGCTCGCCTTCATCCAGGCGCCGCAATGGCGCTCCAGCACGCCCGCGAAACCCCCGGCCGGGACGGTCGACATGCCGTCCTCCGCCGAGACGCGGTCGAGCACCTTGCCGGCACTATCGAGGCGATAGGCCCGGAAACGGCTGGTACCCCAATCCACGGCAATGAGTTCAGAAGTCATGCTGGTCCAATCCGGTTGAGCGCCAGGTGGCGAAATGCAGTTCATCTGAGCCGAAAGCACTCCGATTTGTCATGGCCGGGCTCGACCCGGCAATCCCGCCCCCACCAGGTGAGGGCATGATAGAGGGATAGCCGGGTCAGGCCCGGCCATGACAAAGGTCGTGCAAACTCGGCTGACGCACAGGCGAACCGCATTGCGCTTACATGCGCGTCCACCGGCCGCCGCGCAAGTCTCGGCTCAATGCCAGCCACCATCCACGATGATCTGCTGGTTGGTCATGCCCGAGGATTGCTCCGAGGCGAGGAAGAGCACCGCCTTGGCGATGTCGTCGGGCACCAGCTTGCGCTTGAGCACCTGGTTGCGCGCGATCGCTTCCTCGCCCGCCTCGTCGACCCAGAGCGCGAGCTGGCGTTCCGTCATGATCCAGCCGGGAATGACGCAATTGACGCGGATATTGTCCTTGCCGAATTCACGGGCCAGCACGCGGGTCAAGCCGTAGGCCGCCGATTTGGCGGTGGCATAGGCGCTCAGATCCTCCGAGCCCATCAGCCAGGAACCGGAACCGAGATTGACGATGGTGCCGCCGCCGGCGGCGATCATGTCGGGGATCGCGGCCTGGGCGGCGAAGAAGGCGTGCTTGAGGTTGACGGCGATACGGTCGTCGAAATAGTCCGGCGTCACCTCGAAGAATTTGTGGCGCTGGTCATGGGCGGCATTGTTGACCAGCACGGTGACCGGGCCGAGCGTGGCGCTGATATCGGCGATGGCGTCCTTCAAGGCCTCGATGTCAGTGATGTCGGCCTTTTTGAACAGGACGGTGGCGCCGCCTTGGTTGAGTTCGTCCGCCAGCGCCTGGGACGGCTTTTCGGCAATATCGATGAAGCCTACCTTGGCGCCCTGGTCGGCGAACAGCCTGACGGTGGCGGCGCCGATGCCCTGCCCGCCGCCGGTGATGACGACAGTGCGGCCTTTCAAATCTGGATAAATGGCATTCGCCATCCCTGGGACTCCCTGATGCTTCTCGGTCTGAACGTGGATTCGTCCTACATATTGCGCGGTTCGCGTGCGCCGTCCAGCGCATGTCGAAAGTCACGGCCCCGGTGCAGAGGCGGTCTTGCGCCGGGGACGCTGACAAAGGCGTTTGGAACGGTTAAGTAGGGCATCAATGATAGATCTGCAGCCCCGGCGCCCCAGGCCGGGCGCCCGTGCTCAAAGGTATCCCATGAACTGGATCGCCAACGTTGTTCCGCCACGCATCAAGGACTTCTTCTCGCGTCGCGACACGCCCGAGAATCTCTGGATCAAGGATCCCGAGACGGGACAGATGGTCTTTCACAAGGACCTGGAGCAGAACAACTACGTCATTCCAGCCTCGAATTATCACATGCGCATGACGGCGACGCAGCGTCTCAAGCTGATGTTCGACGATGGCAAGTGGGAAGACATCGCGCTTCCCGAGGTCGTACCCGATCCGCTCAAGTTCAAGGACGAGAAGCGCTATGTCGACCGCCTGAAGGATGCCCGCACCAAGACCGGCATGCAGGATGCGGTGAAGCTCGGCGCCGGTACGATCGACGGCCTGCCGGCCGTGATTGCCGTGCAGGATTTCGACTTCATGGGTGGCTCGCTCGGCATGGCGGCGGGCGAGGCGGTGGTCAAGGGCCTGCTCACGGCGGCCGACCGCGGCGTCCCCTTCATCATGTTCGCCTCGTCCGGCGGCGCCCGCATGCAGGAAGGCATTCTGTCTCTCATGCAGATGGCGCGCGCCACGGTGGCGATCCAGCGTTTCCGGGAAACCAAGAAGCCCTATATCGTGGTGCTGACCAACCCGACCACCGGCGGCGTCACCGCCTCCTATGCCATGCTCGGCGACGTGCAGCTGGCCGAGCCCGGCGCCCTGATCGGCTTCGCCGGCCCGCGCGTCATCGAACAGACCATCCGCGAAAAACTGCCCGAGGGCTTCCAGCGCTCCGAATATCTCCAGGAGCACGGCATGGTCGACATGGTCGTGCACCGCAACGAGATGAAAGCCACGGTGGCGCGCATCTGCCGCCTGCTGACCAAAACCCCGCCCAAGGAGATCCCGGCGGAAGCCGCCTGATCTTCCAGGAAGGCCAAGCCTTTCCTCAGGCGCGTTTCCGGGTGCACGGCATCTTGCCCGTGCCCTGGACATGCGGCGTTTGCAGGATCGGAAGAACGGGCAAGATGCCCGTGCACCCGGAGCAGGTTGCTGGATTGACTCCCTCGCCCATGACTGTTATTTCTGTTTTTACAGAAATAGGATAAATCATGCGCCTGCTCGACTACCCCGAAGCCAAGACCTTCGTGCTCCATTGGGGCGAGATGGGCACCTATTGGGGGGTCAACCGCTCGGTGGCGCAGGTGCATGCGCTGCTCTATCTGTCCGACAGGCCTGTCGACGCGGAAACCATCGTCGGGGAACTCGGCCTCGCCCGCTCCAACGTTTCCACAGCCCTCAAGGAATTGCAGGGCTACAACATCGTCCGCCGCGTGCATGTCGAGGGTGACCGGCGCGATCATTTCGTCGCGGAGACCGATCTTTGGGAGATGCTGATGCGCATCGCCATCGAACGCAAGCGGCGCGAGATCGACCCTACCATCCAATTGCTCGGCGAGCTTTCGCAAAAGCTGCAGCGCGACGGCAACGCCCCCGCCCATATCCGCGAGCGCGTGACACGCCTGCACGAATTCATGTCCACCCTGAGCGGCTGGTACGAGCAGGTCCGTGTCCTGCCCAAGCCGACGCTGGTCACGCTGATGAAACTGGGCGGCAAGGTCGCCCGCTTCATTCCCGGAAGAGCCAAGGAGTAGATCGGCAAGACGGGAAACCGGCTCCAATTCTTGTTCGCCATAATATTTCTGAAAATTCAGAAATAACGGATATAACGATAGGAAACGACATGACCGAGATCGTCTACCTGCTCTACCTCGTCATCACCATCGGCATCACCGTCTGGGTGGCGCGCACCTTGTCGCGCAGCGGGCTGGTCTTCCTGATCCAATGCTTCGGCCAGAACGAGACCCTGGCCCGTTCCACCAATCACCTGCTGATCGTCGGCTTCTATCTGGTCAATATTGGCTTCATCACCCTGACCCTCAGCCTGGGCGATGAACCGACCACCGTCACCGGCGCGATGCGCTTCCTGAGCGGCAAGGTGGGCCTCGCCGTGCTGGTGCTCGGCGCCATGCATTTCTTCAACATGGGCGCGATCGCCCAGTTCGGCCGCAAGGTGAATGGCTGGCTCGGAGAAGCACAGCGGCCGGCTGCTCGGGCTGCGCCGTCCGCCGCCGAAGCGGCACCCCTGCCTTGAAAGGAGGCGGCGATGCGCCACAGACCCGAGCAGAACCGCTATGGCGGGGTAAGTCTTGGGTGCTTTGCCGCAGGTCCGCTGGCGTTCATCGTCTTCGTGGTCCTGGGGTCCGATAATCTCAGGGAACTGGCCTTTACGCCGGAGGCCCGGTCCACCTTGACGTTCTTGGTATTGCTCGCCTTCGTTGTCGGACCCCTCACTGCGTTCCCATTCGCATTGCTCGGAACCACGGCACTGATGGAACTAGGCCAGCGCCATGCGCTCGTTCGCCGGCCGCTCGTCTGGACGGTGACAGGAGCGGTGATGGCAGGGGTTCCCGCCTTCATCGCGGCCGGAGAGGAGCCGGCCCTTTATCTGGCTCTCGCCTTTGCCTGCGCAGTCGTCGCGCGCATCTCCGCCGGGGCGTCGAATGGCAGGAGCCGCGAGAAATCCCGCTTGGGCAGCAAGGGGCGTGGCTGGCTTGGAGCCAAGCGGGCCGAGGTCGGCGGCCAATGATGAAACAATGCCTGCTCCACAACGGGCAGATCCGAGATCCCCATTGCAGTCTGATCGGAAAGGATGGTCGCCATGCTTGCCGCACTTGTCCTCCTCTGCCTGGTTTGCGCCGCCATCTTCCTGCTGAAGCGCCCTGGTAGCAGGCGCCCCTACTTCCCCGGTATCGCGCTCGGCGCGGTTGCCGCGGGCCCCGCTTTCCTCCTCGGATTGGGCCTGGGCGCATTGAGCTGGCGGCCCGAACGGACCGTTCCGCTCGATTTCGATCCGGATCTGCTGCCGGCCTTGATGGGGTTGATGCTGGCCGCCGTCATCGTCGGCGGCATCATTGCCGTCCCGCTCGCCATGCTGGGAGCGATGGCGCTGTCGGGACTCGGCCAGGACAATATCGGGCTGCGTCACCCGGCATTCTGGGCGTTGACGGGGGCGTTCGCTGCCGCAGGCCCCGCTGCCTGTATCGGCGTTGGAGACGCGGTGTTTCTCACCGCCTTCGCGTTTACCGGTGCGGTGGTTGCTTCGATCTGTCGCTGGCGTACCTCCTGGGTGACATAATGGCGTGCGAAAAAAGGGTCTGGCCCGCTGCCGGGGGAAAAGGTAAGGCTGACAATTCGCCATTTCCTCCCGGTTCTATCCGAACCAGGTCAATTCGAGGCCCTACCGCCGTCATGACGCAGTCCGACGCCTATCTCTCCCGCTTCATGGCGCTGCATCCGAAAAAGATCGATCTCTCGCTCGACCGGATCGAGAGGCTGCTGGCCAAGCTCGGCCATCCCGAGCGGCGGGTGCCGCCGGTGATCCATGTCGCCGGCACGAATGGCAAGGGCTCGACCATCGCCTTCCTGCGCGCGGCGCTGGAAGCGGCCGGCTATGGCGTGCATGTCTATACCTCGCCGCACCTCGTGCATTTCCACGAGCGCATCCGCCTGGCCCGGCCCACGGGGGAAGCCGGTGGCGGCACGCTGGTGAGCGAGGACAAGCTCATCGAGGCTTTCGAAGCCTGCGAGCAGGCCAATGACGGCGCGCCGATCACCTTCTTCGAAATCACCACGGCGGCCGCCTTCAAGCTCTTCGCCGAGAATCCGGCCGATGTTCTCTTGCTGGAGGTGGGGCTGGGGGGGCGCATGGACACCACCAACGTCATCGACAAGCCGCTCCTCAGCGTGATCACCTCGATCTCGCATGACCATGCCGATTTTCTCGGCAACGATATCGAGGGCATCGCCCGCGAGAAGGCCGGCATCCTCAAGCGCGGTGCGCCGGGCGTGATCTATCCGCAGATCGACGCTGTCAGGGCCGTGATCGAGAGCGTGGCGGCCAAAGTCGGCGCACCGCTGGTGATCGGCGGCCAGGATTTCGACATACATGAAGAGAACGGCCGCCTGGTCTACCAGGACGAGCGGGGCCTGCTCGATCTGCCCTTGCCGCGTCTTGCCGGGCGGCACCAGCATCGCAATGCCGGTCTTGCCATCGCCGCGCTGCGCAACCAGGGCTTGTTCACCGTCGAGGACGCCCATTTCGAAAAGGCGATGCAGGCGGTGGAATGGCCCGCCCGCCTGCAGCGCATCGCCCAGGGTGCCATTCCGGCCCTGCTGCCGGTGGGCTCCGAGATCTGGCTCGACGGCAGCCACAATGTCGATGGCGGCCGCGTGCTGGCCGAGGCCCTCGCCGAGCTGGAGGAGCGCCATTCCCGGCCCTTGGTGCTGGTGACGGGCATGCTGACCACCAAGGATTCCGACGGCTTTCTGCACAATTTCGCCGGCCTCGCCCGCGAGGTGCACACGGTGCCGATCGAGCACAGCGCGGCCGCCCGTTCACCCGAGGCCGTGGCCGAAGCCGCCCGCCAGGCCGGGCTCGCCGCCCGCGCCCATGGCAGCCTTCGGGCCGCCCTCGAGGCGATTGCCAGCGAAGCCTTCCCTGTGGCGCCCCGCGTGGTGCTCACCGGCTCGCTCTATCTCGCCGGCGAGATCCTGGCCTTCAACGGCACGACCCCGAAATAGATTCGATGGTGCTTTGCTGCCGAGAGGTGCGCCTGGGGCTCAGTTCCTGTCGGCATTGGCGAGGATGATCTCGCGCCAGATGCGGGTCGGGGTCACCCAGGCGTCGGCTGCGTTGTATTTGCCCGAATAGATCACGGCGGCGATGCCGGCGTCGGGCATCAGCCACAGCCGTTGGCCGCCATTGCCGAATCCGGCGATCCAGGGATGCTCGCCGCCGGGCAGGGCGCTCGTCATCGCCGCACCGATGAACCACAGCCGGCCATAGGCCAGCCCGTCGCCGGTTGGTATGACCGGCTTGAAGGAAGCCTCGATCCAGTCCTGCGATACGACCCTGCTGCCGTTCCAGAGGCCTTTGGCGAGGAGGAGCTCGCCGATCCGCAGCAGGTCGGAAGCGCGCAAGCGCAGGCCCGAGGCGGCCGAGGCGACGCCGTCGTCACCGCAAATCCATTCGAAGCTGCCAATGCCGAGCGGATCGAACAACGCTTCCCTGGCGAATTCAGGCAGGGTCTTGCCGGTTCCCCGCCGGATCAGCTCGCCGACCAGGGCTACGCTGCCGCCGGAATAGATCCAGCGCGTGCCGGGTTCCGCGACCACGGGTCGGTCGAGGACGAAGCGGTAGCGATCCAGCGCCCTTTCCATGGCGATCTCGCTGTTCAGCGGATCGGTATAGGGCCGCTCCTCGTCCCATTCGAGGCCGAGCGTCATGGTGAGGGCATGCTCGATCCGCAGCTTTTGCCGATCGGGTGCGGCAAGCAGGTCGGGATATTCCGGAAAATGCGGCAGCAAGGGTGCGTCCGGCGGCGGCACCAGCTTGCGATCGAGAGCGACGCCATAGAGCAGGCCGACGACGCTCTTGGTGACCGAGCGCAGATCGTGCAGCGTCTCCGGCCCGAAAGCGACCTCCCCGAGCGGCCGCCCCCAACTTTCGTCCAGCCCGGCCTGGTAATGTTCGAGAACGATGCGGCCGGCATGGCTGGCGAGGACCGCATGCAGGTCGCGCAGGAGGCCGGAGGCGATGCCTGCGGCGAGCTTGCCCGACATGGTCAGCCTGCCGTTGATGGTTCTTGGCGGAACGTCCGTCGAGCTCATGGCGGCTGGTTTCCTCTTCCCGAAGTTGCGAGCGTCCCGCCCCGATTCAGTCCGGTCTGACGATGCTGCGCAAGGGGCTGCCCGCCGCAGCGATGCGCGCGACGCCTTCGGCCAGGCCCTCGACCATCACGGTCATGGTATGGCCGGTGGCGTGGATCATGGTCTCGCCGTCGCGGACCATGGCGACATGGCCCTTCCAGAACAGGAGGTCGCCGCGCCGCATCTGCGAGAGGGGGCCGGCGGGGTCGAGCCTTACGCCCGGCAGCTCGCGTTCCTGCATGTCGCTGTCGCGCGGGCAGGCCAAACCACAGGCATGGCGTGCCGTCTGCACCAGCGCCGAACAATCGAGGCCGAGGCTCGATTTGCCGCCCCACAGATAGGGCACGCCGAGGAAACGCTCGGCGACCGCGACCGGATCGCTGTCATTGACGTCGATGGGCCTGGCATGGGCGGCGAAGACGAAGCCCCAATCCGCGAGGCGGAGGAATTGCCCTTCGCTGGCGGCCGCGCAAAGCGCGGAACCATGGCTCAGCGCCAGCATCACCGGTGCCTTGATCGACGGCACGGGGTAGACGAAGCTGCGCAGCGCGCTGATGCGATGGGTAGCCGGGCGCGGGGCCGCCAGCGCATTGGCGGACAGCCAACCGACATAACCGTCCCGGCCGGCCTGGCCCCAAGCCCAGCCCTCCATCTCGTCATAGACGGTGAAGGTCTCGCCGAAGAGCAGTTCGGTATCGATGGAGGCGGAAAAATCCGGTTCGGGCCGCAGCGGCACCGCCGTCTCGATCACGCGGCGTTCGCTGCCCTGGACATAGCGCGGCGCGGCGACGATGCCGCGCAGCGAGGCGGCGGCGAGATCCGGCCGGGCCGGGGTGATGCGACGGTCATGGGCAGTCAAAGAGGTCGGTCCTTGAATTGGGGTATGTCTTCAATGGAACAGCTCGGCGGGGGCTGCAAGCTCTTCGCCGCGGCTCCTCGGTTGTCTCAGATCGGATAGGGCCGAATTGGAGGGCCGACGCCTTGCCCCCAAGCCGTCTCGCGCCGGGCAAAAACGCGGATCACCATCATTCGACCCGGCACGCCGGGCGGGCCGCCTCCTTCACCGCGGCAGGTCCCGGCCGAGAGCAACCAGAATATCACCCAGTTTCTCGACATAGAGCGCGCCGTCCACCGTGCGCTGGATGATGACATTGCGCCGGTCGAACTCGTCGCGTCGCCGCGCGGTGAGCTTGAGCTTGGCAAGGCTGTCGAGGGCACGGGTGATCACCGGCTTGGTGACATTGAGCTTGGCTGCGAGACCGCGCACGGTGTGCGGCGGCGCCTCGAGATAGACGGTGAGCAGGATGGCGAGCTGCCGGCTCGACAGATCGGGCTGGGCATCGCGCACCAAAGTCAGCATGACGTCATGCCAGAGCCGCAACGCCTGCGCCGGCCGCATCTCCACCGCCATCGCCCTCTGTGCCTCCCCGCTGCTGGAAATTGGAGGGATCAGGATAGCGGTACAATCACGCAGATTGGGTTAATTCCATGCGAGGGCAGGAGTTGGCTTGAAATTTTATGCCGTTTAAATTCAACGCCGAGACTGTCCTTGGCCTTTAGAAGTACGCCTATCGTCTCCAAAATTAAAGATCCCTCAATAGATATCCTAATCAGGATTAGTAATCAAAATTAAGCCGTTTGAAAATTTATGCCGGCAAGGGAGCTTGTTTGTTTTAAAAGTAAACTAGATGGTATATCAATTCAAAGAATTGCCGTATTGCTCTTTCGAATATATCGATATATTCATCAACGCATTATGCGGTTGCGGGATGCGAGCCTCACGGCGCTCAGGAAAAGCCCATAGGAATTCATAATGCGAAGGAAAGACACGAGTGAATCAGCAGGGTCATGATCAATGCATATTGGAACTATATGCAAAGGAGCATGTATAGCTTTAGAAAGGTGTTATCGAACGGTAATCCAATGATATTCGAGCGTGATCGTGGAACGAGGTAATTGATATGCGTGGGATGTATAGGGACAAAGAGAGCCGGGAATCGATTAGGCAAAGATGGGCAACAGCCGATGTGCCAGGGTATATGCGTGCTGAGGTCGCGCCTTTGGTGCCACTCATCCCTCGTGCTGCAAAGCTCGTGGCATTGGACATTGGGGCAAACAAGGGCTTCTGGTCCAAGGCGTTTTTGAAGAGCTTTCCAGGAGCTGTCAGTCACATCTACATGATTGACCCGAGTCCCGAAAATGTCAGTGAGCTGGAGAACAAAAAAGACAATCTAATATTCTCGCCCGAAGATTTTCGGTTGCTGTCGGCACATAATTTCGCCGCTGGTGCAACTAATGGCGCTGCGACGCTTTATACCAATGAGGATGGCTCCCCGTTAGGATCACTCTATCCTCATAAAGTCAGCGGCCAAGCGGGCGCTAATATGGGAGTTATCCTGGACACGAAGATTTCAACAGCAGTCAAGACGGTAGATGATTTTATTGCTGAGCAAGGCATCTCACATGTCGATATAATGAAGATGGATACAGAGGGGCATGAATTTGACATTCTTACCGGATCTATTCAAGCACTCAAAAATCAAAAAATTGATTGTTTATTTTGGGAATTCGGAATGCATCAGGTTGAAAGCCGGCATTTCTTTATTGATTTCTATGAGTATTTGAATGATCTAAATTATGATCTATATTTTATCAAAAATGGCGCTGCGCAGATAATAAAAAAATATTCATATGCGTATGAAAATTTTACGACCAATTTTAATTTTGCTGCAACTCGTCGATCAGCTGTCCCGGAATGGTTTTCGGAAGAGAAATACCTCTCTGATCATCCAGATGTAAAAGCTTCTGTGGAGGCAAAGACAATACCATCCGGGCTTCATCACTGGCTTCATTATGGTAGAAATGAAGGACGGCGGCTTCGTCGCTAAGCTCGTACCCAACAGCTCTTTGCTTACGGACGATCCAAACCTGGATCGTCCGTAAGCCTAATGGCACTGGATAATTATGGTTTTCCTCTAAACAAACCTGTGTACCCGAAAATTCCAAAGAAATCGAATTCCTCTTTGGGCAGGTCGTCTCGAACGCTTTGATAGGCGCTATATCCACTCAATTCCGGGCAAATTGCGTGGATCGTTGCAGTCGTGAAATAGACAAAATGCTCCCGGAAGTGTCATGCTCGCCAAGTTCTAACAAACGCCCAGTACATGCTCGTAATTGTGGGAATGATTGATAAATACAAATGAAAAACGCTTATCTGCACCTGCGAAGTTTTTAACGAATTGCGTTCCTTCTTCTACAAAAAACTGATGGATTTCTCGATCCGGGACTTGTCTAAGCTTAAATCCGATCTTTGCCTCTGCGACACTCAACGGGTTCAGGTCGCACATCGCTATAGATCTCAACCGTCCGCTATTGAAAATGGCATTCGCCGTTATTGTTGTAGAAAGTCCCTCATAAGTTCCAATTTCAAGAATTTTGTCAGCAAAATATGCAAGCTCATAAAGCTTAAGTGCATCGGCGGGAAATAACCAGCCTTCAATCCCGATATCAATTAAATGATATGTATGCCTATTGCATCGATTAGCCAGGAATGATAGCCGTTGATGAATTTTCCCGGGAAAGGCTAAGTTTTCTTGTACGGCATCCGTAGTCGTAGATCTTCCGCGTTATCTGTAAGATAACTGAAGTTAAATGAGAAATCTTGAAGCATAATGAAACTCTTATTTAATCCATACATGCCATAACTAGGTTGTTTTTCCAAAAATGGCAACCTCCGTGTGTTAGTTGATCGGAGCTCCAGAATTTACTTCACCTTTTGGCGTTTTTCGAATATCGTGAGCCAATTCGGACTTTGTGCCTGTGGTGGCCATCAGCGAGAGGCCAGAACATAATTCCTCAATACTCGCTCGAGAACGAGTCCTCCTACCAAGGAAATGAGCCCGACTGCAATCGTATAGGGCTTGTCCAAAACGAGTTGACCATAGCCTGTATAATAAGCTGAGCGCATCCATTCCACTGTCTGAAGCGCGGGATTATAGGCCAGCATTGAACGATATGGTTCTGGGACCGTATCGGCAACGAAGACGACACCCGATGAGGCCCAGACTCCGATAATGAGCAGAGAATAGCCCGTCATCCACATTGGCACGGCGGCGACGATGACGCTGTTGATCACGCCCATACCACAGCCGAGTAGAATAGCTGCTCCTAAAGCACAGAAAGCTGTAGTAAAATCTTGCGGCACGATAGGAACATCGAAAGTTATTCCGAGAAAAATCATAAATATTATTACGAAAGCTGACGACAGTATTTCAAGAATTGCGCCCGCGATAAGAACGTCAAGCGTTCTCACACCGGGGAGGCTCAATAGCGGCCTGGTTGATACGAGATTCACCATCATGAAGCGAGAAAGGTATGAAAATACCATAAACGGTATCGTGCCAGTAGCAATGAACAAGACAACGCTTTCTCCATAGGGAGCTGCACGCCCTGTGATGGAAAAAATGGCGATAAGAAGCAGGATGTGGGAGATTGGCCAGCCCACCGCCACGATGTATCCAAGGCCGTGCCCGAAAAAACGCGTCCTGATATTTCTGAGAATGACCGCTGCCATGACGCGCCGCTGGCGCTTGAACGCAGCCACTAAGGTCGTAGAGGAAGTGTGAGTCAGATCCACTTTGAAATTCCATCCTGTGGCGGGCGATATAGCCTCTACGACGCTTCCTATATATTAGGCATAGCCGACGAATGATGAAACGGCGCGAAGCCACATTCCAGAGAGGTTGTTCGAACCTTGTGGGGATATGAGTATCATGTTGCTGTCGAGCGTCGCGATAAATTTCCCTTGAAGACGCGATCATCAACCCTGTACCGCTCTTGCCTGCTATGCAGCGGGTAAGAGCGGTACAGGGTATTAACGCGGCTCAATCGGCACCAGCCTGCTCAACCCCAGCAGATCCTCCAGCACCGCTCCTGCACCCAGCAGCGCTGCCTCGCCCCGTGGCCGGCCGATGAGCTGGACGCCCACGGGGCGGCCGTCAGTGGTGAAGCCGGCAGGCAAAGCGAGGGAGGGGCAGGAGGTCATGGTGACGACACTGGCGATCTTGAGCCAGTCGACATAGTTCTCGAACACCGTGCCTTCCACTTCGCGGACCCAGCGCTGCTCGATGGCGAGCGGCGGGGTGCAGGCGGCCGGAGCGATCAGCACGTCATAGCGTGAGAAGAAGGCGGCGATATCGTCATAGAGCCTGCTGCGGCGGAGCATGGCGTCGCCGATCGTATCGGCATCGAGGGAGCGGCCCTTTTCGATGTTCCAGATCACGTCGGGCTTGAGCTCGCTGCGGCGGGTCTCGAGCAGGTCGCGCATGCCGGCGGCGTAGGAGAGGGCGCGCAGCGTCTGGAAGGCTTCCGGCACGCCGGCAAAGTCGGGACAGGCCTCCTCGACGATCGAGCCGGCTTCCTCCAGGCGTCTTGCAGCAGCCTCGGCGATCGCCCGCGCCTCGCGATGCACCGGGGTGACGCCGAGATCGGGCGAGAAGGCGACGCGCCTGGGCGCCTGCCGGCGGCGGGCGCTCTCGCGAAAGCCGACGGCCGGTTCCTCCAGCGACAGCGGGTCCCCGATGTGCCAGCCGGCCATGGCGTCGAGCATCAGGCCGACATCCTCGACCGTGCGCGCCATCGGGCCGTTGACCGGCAGGGTCTCGAACTTGATGCCGTCCGGGCCGCTGGCAACCCGGCCGGGCGAGGGGCGCAGCCCGACCACCGAGCAGAAGCTGGCGGGGGTGCGCAGCGAGCCGCCGAGATCCGAGCCGGTCGCCAGCCAGACCTGCCCGGTGGCGAGTGCTACCGCCGATCCGCCCGAGGAGCCGCCCGCGTTGAGACTGGTGTTCCAGGGGTTGAGGGTATCGCCGAACACGGCATTGAACGTATTGGCGCCGGCGCCGAATTCGGGCGTGTTGCTCTTGCCGATGGTGATGGCGCCGCGAGCCTCCAGGCGCTCGACCATGATGTCGGAACGCTCGGGTATGTGATCCCTGTAGATCTGCGAGCCATAGGTCGTGCGCACGCCGGCGACGTCGTTGAGATCCTTGACGGCGAGCGGCAGGCCGCCGAGCCAGTGCGGGTCTTCGCTGGCCGGGGTGGCCATCAGGCGGCGGGCCTGGTCACGCGCCCGCTCGGGGCAGAGCGTGACCATGGCGTTGACCTTGCCGTCCACCGCCTCGATGCGGGCGAGCGAGGCCTCGACGAGATCGAGCGGGCTGACTTCGCGCCGCTTGAGGCGCTCGACGACCTCGCAGGCGGTGAGGCGAATCAGGTCGTCGGCATTGCTCATGGCACAAGTTCCCGAAGGGCTGGACTGGCTTTGGTTCGAGCCGGCTATGCTGCCGGCTCCGGTCGGTCTGTCGGCTGGCTTCAGCCGAACCGCGCCTTGAGATAGGCATAAAGCGCGCGGGCGCCCATCACCTCGGCTCCCTCGGGTCGGCCGGGCTTGGCGGAGGGCGTCCAGGCGAAGATGTCGAGATGCACATAGGCCCCGGCCTTCTCGACGAAGCGGTTGAGGAAGAGGGCGGCGGTGATCGCGCCGGCAAAGCCGCCCCCGGGGGCGTTGTTGAGATCGGCCACTTTCGAATCCAGCATGGCGTCATAGGGCGGCCAGAGCGGCAGGCGCCAGAGCGGATCGTTCTCGCTGGCGGCGTGGGCCAGGAGATCGGTTGCCACCTTTTCGTCGCGGCAGAACAGGGGCGGCAGGTCGGGGCCGAGGGCGACGCGGGCGGCGCCCGTCAGTGTGGCCATATCGACGATCAGCTCCGGTGCTTCCTCGTCGGCCAAGGCAAGGGCATCGGCCAGCACGAGGCGGCCCTCGGCGTCGGTATTGCCGATCTCCACGCTCAGCCCCTTGCGCGAGGCCAGGATGTCGCTGGGTCGGAAGGCATCGCCGGAAATCGAATTCTCGACGGCCGGGATCAGCACGCGTAGGCGCAGCTTGAGGCCGGCGGCCATGATCATGCTGGCGCAGGCGAGCACCGAGGCCGCCCCGCCCATGTCCTTCTTCATCAGGAGCATGCTGGCCGATGGCTTGATGTCGAGGCCGCCGGTGTCGAAGATCACGCCCTTGCCGACCAGCGTCACCTTGGGATGGGCGGCGTCGCCCCACGTCAGGTCGATCAGCCTCGGCGCACGGGAGGAGGCCCGGCCGACGGCATGGATCATCGGGAAATTCTCGGCCAGCAGTGCCTCGCCGATCACGACCCGGAACGCCGCGCCATGCCGCTCGGCCAGGGCGCGTGCCGCCTCGGCCAGTTCCGCCGGCCCGAGATCATTGGCCGGCGTGTTGACGAGATCGCGCCCGAGCGCCACGGCCTCGGCGATCGACAGGATCTCCTCGCGGTCGATACCATCGGGCGCGATCAGCCGTACAGCCTTGATATCGTTGCGCTTGTAGCGGGCGAAACGGTAGAGGCTCAACACCCAGCCGAGGGCGGCGAGCCGGTCGTCATGGCTGGCATTGGCGAATCGATAGGTGCCGACCGGCAGCACAGTGGCGAGCTTGCCGGGCAGGAAGCCGTCGCGATGGCGGGTCGATTCGCCCTCGAGGCCGAAGATCACCCCGGAGAGGCTGCCGTCAGGCCCCGGCAGAACGAGGTGGCGGCCGGGGCTTGCCTCGAAGCCATTGGCGGCGATCCAGTCCCGCTGTGCCTGCGGCAGGCGCTCCAGCACCGCGCCGGCGGTCTCCTTGGTGGCGAACCAGATCGGAACAGCCTCTTCGGCGGCGGCAACCAGATGCTCGGACATGATGGAACTTTCACGGTTCGGGGAAGATCTCGTCGATGCGCCCGCTCAGCCGGTAGGAGAGGAGGCCGATCCACTCGCGCACGGCGAGGTTCACCTGGCGCAGCCCGTCGCTCATCGCATAGAAGGGCCGCAGGCCATCCTGCGGGCCCGCCGTGCGATAATTGACGGGATAGGCCATTACATCGAAGCCGGCCTTGCGAAACAAGGCCATCGAGCGCGGCATGTGGTAGCCGGAGGTGACCAGCAGATAGGTCTCGCCAGGCCTGGGCTTGAGAAGGTCGTAGGTGAAGACGGCATTCTCATAGGTGTCGCGCGAACGGTTCTCGAACAGCATGCGCTCGTCTGGAATGCCGAAGCTGCGGAAAAGCTGCCGTGAGGCGTCCGCCTCGGTGATGTCGCCCCAGATCTGGCCGGCGAGCGAGCCGACGCCGCCGGTGAAGATGATGCGGGCATCGGGAAACTGGCGCGAGAGGCTGGCAACGGCGGTCATCCGCTCGGCCGAATCGGTGAGGGCGGTCTCATGCCGCGTGGTGGAGATGTGGGTGTCGACCGCGCCGCCCAGCACGATGATGCCGGCGATCCTGGTCTGCGGCGCGACCGCAGCCTGCGGGAAACGCTCCTCCAGCGGCTGGATCAGCCAATTGCCGAGGGGAGACCAGCCCATCACTGCAAAGGCGATAAGCGCAAAGCCCATCAGGAAGCGGCCGAAGCGCTGTGCGCGGCGGATGAAGCTCAGGAGCAGACCGAGAAGGCCGAGCACCAGGGCCGCGTTTGAGGGCAGGATCAGGAAGCCCAGGGTCTTGGCGAGATAATAGAACATGGGAAGCGATGTCAGGGTGGCAGGCTTGCGCTCCCTTACGCCGCATCGGCCTTCAGGAAGCGCTGGTCGGCGAGATCGAGCTGACGGCGCAGGCGCACGATGGTGAGGCTGTCGTCGACGGCGCAATTGTCATGGCTGAGCAGTTCGCCCTTGCGGATCGGCTTGGTGACGCGGGCCCGCTCGGCCAGGCCCAGCGGCAGCAGCCGCTCCCGCCTGGCATCGGCCCAGCGCATCGACCAGCCGCGATAATCATATTCGCCGATGCGGCCGAGCACAGTGCCGGGAGCGAGGTCGCGCTTAGCCACCGCCGCGGTCTCGGCCACGGGATGGTCGAGCGGCTGCAGGTCGGCGGTGCCGTAGAGCACGGCGCGGGCGGCGGTGAGCGGTGTCTCCAGGCTGGTGAGATGGTAGGGCCGGTGCAGGGTGAAGAAGGGGCCCTTGCCGACATGCAGGTCGGTCATGCGCTCGAGCACGCGCGGATGATTGGGCTCGACCACGCAGAACACACCCGGTGCCACGCCCTTGCCGATGGTGTAGTCGACGCAGCCGCGCTTGGAGAGCACGCCGCCATGGCTGACCGGGATCAGCACCTCGGCGAGTTCTTCCTTGCTGGCCCGCGGCCCATGCAGGCCGGGCTTGTCCGGCTCGAGGCCGGTGGCATTGGCGAGGGCCACCATTTCCACCATGGTCTTGGAGCCGTCGACGAATTCCACCAGCACGCGCGGGTTCATGTCGCGCGCCGTGGCCTCGGCGACATAGTCGTCGGGCACCGCATCGAAATTCAGGGCGTTGTTCTTGCCCTTGCCGGCGGCGACCACCGTCATGCCGAGGGTGCGGGCGAAACAGACCAGTTCGAGCGCGGCGGCAGGTTCGTCCCCTGCGGCACCGGTATAGATCACGCCGGCCTTCTCCGCCTCGGCCTTGAAATAGCGGCCGATGGTGATGTCGGCCTCGACATTGAGCATGACGATATGTTTGCCGTGTCGGATGGCGGCCTCCGCCACGATCGCCCCGGATTCGGGATGGCCGGTGGCGTCGATGATCACCTCGATGCGGCCGGCGGCAGCCAGTGCCTCCAAATCGGTGGTGATGGCGATGCGCCCGGTCTCGATGGCCCGGTCGATCGCCGAGGCATTGGCGACCTCGACGAGCTCGTCGGGCCGGTGGCCGGCGCTCAGGGCGGCCGCGATGGCGTTCTGCGGGCGCGAACGCACGGCGACGGCGCCGATGCGGATGCCCTGCATCAGCGCGATCTGCACGATGAGGTCGGTGCCCATCTGGCCGGCCCCGACCAGGCCGATGGTAACGGGGCCCTTGTCGCGGGCACGTTCCATCAGATCGGCAGCAAAAGAGGGGTTCATCGGGGGCTCCGCAATCTTATCATGCACCGTCTAACCACCAAATCGTGGCGCTGCAAAGGGAAATGGCCATGTCCTTTTGGTGCAAAGAGTCGCCTTTCTGGATGAAGGACGGCCCCTGGAGCAAAGCGCGTTGAGACGGAAACACTGGTTTGCCCTCACTCCTTGGCTCGACGCGTCTTTGCGTTTCCTGGCGATTCCGCCAGATCGCAAAACGCTATGGCGCTAAGCACCGAAGCGTTCCGCGCGGTAGGGCGACGGATCGATGAAGGGTTCTTCGCCAGTCATGATCTCGGCCAGGAGCCGGCCCGTGACGGGCCCGAGGGTGAAGCCGAGATGCTGGTGGCCGAAGGCCAGCCAGAGGTTGTCGTGGCGTGGTGCCTTGCCGATGATCGGGCGCGAATCGGGGAAGATCGGCCGCGAGCCCATCCAGGGCTCGGCCTCGGCGCGTTCGCCGAGCGGGAAGAGCTTGCGGGCGAGTTTTTCCGTGCGCTCGACCTGCACGGGCGTGCGCGGGGCATCGCGCCGCGCGAATTCGGCGCCGGTGGTCAGGCGGATGCCGCGCGCCATCGGGGTGATGACGAAGCCGCCCTGTTCGTCCAGCACCGGGCGGCTGAGGCCGGCATTGCCCTCGGTGCGGTAATGCATGTGGTAGCCGCGCTTCACCGCGAGCGGGAGGCGATAGCCGAGCGGGGAAAGCAGGTCCATCGACCAGGGACCGAGCGCGACGACGGCCTCGCGCGCCTCGACCGGACCGTCTGCCGTGGCGAGGCTCCAGCCGGAAGGCCCCGGACGCAGGCTTCGGGCGTCCCCGGTCAGGACCTGCCCCCCGAGCGCCTCGAAATAGCCGGCATAGGCCTTGGTGACGCCGCCGGGATCGGAGACGCTGTGCGGATCCTGCCAATGCACCGCCGCGGTGAAATCGGCCCGAAGATTGGGTTCAAGCGCCGAAGCTTCACCAGGTGTCAGCGCCTTCACCTGGTAGCCGAACTCGGCGGCGAGGGGAAATTCCCGTTTCTCGGCTTCAAAAGCCTTCTCGCTCCGATAGACTTTGAGCCAGCCCGTGTCGCGGAACAGGCCATCGGCGCCGGCCTTGGCCGCCAGGGCGCGGTGCTCGGCCAGGGTGGCGCTGAGCAGAGGCTGCATGAGCCGGGCGGTGGCGAGGAGGCGGTCGGGTGCGGAGTTGCGCCAATAGGCGAGCAGCCAGGGTGCCAGGGCCGGCAGGGCCGACCAATGATAGTTGGCGCCGGGATAGCGCTTGAGCACGACATCAGCGAGGGCGGAAAGGCTGCGCGGGAAGGCGACGGGTAGCAGGGCGGAGCGCTCGACCACACCGCTATTGCCGTAGGAGGTTTCCTCGCCCGGGCCGCGCCGGTCGACCAGCACGACGGAGCGGCCGCGCTGTTGCAGATGCGCGGCGATCGAAGTGCCGACGATGCCGGCGCCGAGAACCACGACGTCGTGGCGCATGGAAAACCCCGTTTGTGCTGAAAAGAACTTTGGTATCGCATGCGGTTCGGTTGGAGCGGCCCGCCGTCAGCCGAGCCTGCGCCCGTTCTCGTCCAGCAGCAAGATGTCCTGGGGCGCGATGGTCAGCGCGACGGTCTCGCCGTCATGCCAGACCCTGTCCTCGATGGTCGCATTGGCTTGCAGCCTCAGGCCATCGAGGTCGAGGATATAGGCGGCCGTGCCGCCGAGATAGGAAGCGGCGACGATGGTGGCGCGCAATTCGCCGGCATGGCCGCCGGGCGGGCCGAGCCGGATGCGCTGGGCGCGCACCACGCCGGTCGCCGTCGCGCCGGCGCGTGCCGTCGCCGGCGCGATGGCGACCAGTTGCACGCCATTGTCGAGGTGCAGGGCAAGGCGGCCCTCGGATACGCCCATGATCCTGCCCTCGATCAGGTTCGACTGACCGAGGAAGCTGGCGACAAAACGGGTATCGGGAAGCTTGTAGACCTGCTCGGGCGTGCCCTGCTGCTCGACCACGCCCTTGTTCATCACCACGATGTGGTCGGACATCGCCAGGGCTTCTTCCTGGTCGTGGGTGACGAAGATCGAGGTGATGCCGATCTCGCGCTGGATGATCTTGAGTTCGGTGCGCATTTCCTCGCGCAGATGGGCGTCGAGTGCCGAAAGCGGTTCGTCGAGCAGGAGCACGTCCGGCTCGATCACGATGGCACGGGCGAGTGCGATACGCTGCTGCTGGCCGCCGGAGAGTTCGGAGGGCAGCTTGCGCTCGACGCCGGGCAGGCGGACCATGTCGAGGGCGCGCTTGACCTTGGCGGCGATGGTGGCCTTGTCGGCACCGCGATATTTCAAGCCGAAGGCGATATTGTCGTACACGTTCTTGTGCGGAAACAGGGCGTAGTTCTGGAACACCAGGCCGATATTGCGCTTATGGATCGGCATGGTGTCGATGCGCTTGCCCGCCACCACGATCTCGCCGGCCGTCGGCTGCACCAGGCCGGCGATCGAGCGCAGGATCGTGGTCTTGCCGCAGCCGGACGGGCCGAGCAGGGTGACGAAGTCGCCCTTGCGAATGGAGAGGTTGACGTTCTTGACGGCAACGAAATCGCCATAGGCCAGATTGACATTGGTGAGTTCCACGGCCGTCGGCTTGGTCATCAGTTACGCTCTCGTTCTTGACACCGGCTGCGAATGCAGCCGGGCCGGCGAAGCTCGCCGGCCCGGAGTTCAAAGGGCGATCAAGCACCCTTGGCGATGCGGTCCCAGGTCTTGGTCCACTCGTCGGTGTGCTTGTCCCAATAGGCGGCGTCGGCGAAGGTCAGCGAGGCCATCTTGCCGGTGGGGTCGAAGGCCGGCAGAGCCTTGACCTTGTCGGTCAGCTTCACCTTGGTGGGATCGAGCGCGGGCGGATAGCTCTGTCCTTCCGCCACGGCGATCATCACCTCGGGCTGCAGCATGAAGTTGAGCAGTTCCTCGCATTCGGCCATCGGGGCGCCCTTGAGCACCAAGAGGTCCTCCATCCAGGCATAGGAGCCGGGCGGATCGAGATAGCCGATCGGCGCGCCCTGGGCCTGCAGGGCGGCGACGCGTCCCGACCAGGCGTCGGTGACCACCACCTCGCCCTTGGAAAGCAGGTCCATCAGCTCGGCGCCCGACGACCAGTATTTCTTGGCGAGGTCGCGCTGCTCGCGGACCTTGTCCCAGACGGCATCGATGTCCTTGATGGCATTGGGGTCCTGCCCCAGGGCGAGCGCCGCATACCAGACGCGGGTGATCATGTTGCCATAGCCGCCGATCTTGTCCTTGTATTTGGGATCGAACAGCAGCTGAACGCCCTTCTCCTTGGCTTCGGCCTCGGAGATCACCTTGGTGTTGTAGGCGATGCCGGTGGTGCCGTAGTCGTAGGGGACGCAGGACAGGTCCGGCGAGATCTTGCGGAACGGCTCGTACATCACCTGCATGATGTTGGCCATGTTGGGGATGTTGGCTTCGTTGAGCTTGGTGGTCAGCCCGGCATCGACATAGCGCTTGTAATATTCGACCCCGGAGGAATGGATCACCTGGAACTCGCCGGGCGAAGCGGTCTTGACCTTGGTGATGATCTCGTTCTCGTCGCCGAAGGTGCCCTGCACCACATTGTTGCCGGTCTTGGCCGTGTAGGGCTTGAAGGCGTATTTATCCATCGCCTCCTGCACGCTGCCGCCCCAGCCGTCGAAGCGCACGTCCTTGGCGGCGGCGAGTGCCGAGCCGCCCCATTTCAGATTGATGCCGGCAGCGGCGGCCGCCGCCGCGGTGAGGCCGAGGAAGGTGCGCCGGCTCATGCCGCCATCGAGATAGCGCTCCTTAAGGCGCTCCAGGCGCCTGGTCTGCGACATTTTCATTGGTTCGGTTCCCCTCCTCATGGTGGTTTCAACGGATGCCGCGGGCGAGATAGCGGGCAAGGCCGCCGCCGATCAGCGGCACGCCCACGGTCAGCAGGATCATCAACGCGCCAAGGGCGTTGATCTCCGGGCTGATGGACACTTTCAGCATCGACAGGATCTGAGTCGGCATGGTCTCGACGCCCGAGGGGCGCCAGAACAGGCTGGCGGTGACGTTGTCGAAGGAAATGGTGAAGACGAGCAGCAGGCTGGCGATCACCGCCGGCATCAAGAGCGGCAGGGTGATCTCGCGGAAGGTGTGAAAGCGGTTGGCGCCGAGCGACAGGGCCGCCTCCTCATAGACCCGCCTGATACCCACCAGCCGCGACTGCACCACCAGGATGACATAGGGCAGCGCCAGCATGATGTGGCCGAGCACCAGCAGCACAAGCGTGCGCGGCTGCTGGGCCCAGCGCATCAGGAGCAGCAGGCCGACGCCGAGCACCGTCTCCGGCACCAGGGCCGGGGCGATCAGCAGCGTGTTGATGAACTGTTTGCCCGGAAAGTCGTAGCGCACCAGTGCCATCGCCCCCATGATGCCGAGCACCGTGCAGATCACCGCGGTGATCAGGGCGACCCAGAGCGAGGTCTTGAAGGCGCGGATCACCGCCTCGTTCTCCATCAGCTTGCCGTACCAGCGCAGGCTGAAGCCGGTCATCGGGAAGCCGCCGAACTGCGAATCGTTGAAGGAAAGGATCACCACCACCAGGATCGGCGCGAACATGAAGATGTAGACCAGGACGGTGAACACTTTCACCGCCCGCCAGGACCAGTCCTTTTCCGCGCCGGGCAGGTCGCTCATTGGCTCAACCCCTTGAAGATGCGCGACAGGCCCATATAGCGGCTGTAGATCGCGGCCACGATGCCGAGCAGCACCAGCAGCACGAGGGAGAGCGTCGAGCCGAGCGGCCAGTTCAGCTGCGTCATGATGGTGTCGTAGATCAGATTGCCGAACAGGGCGTCGCGGGTCGAACCCAGAACTTGCGGGGTGACGTAGCTGCCCGCCGCCAGCACGAAGCAGAGCAGGAGGCCGGCCATCAGGCCAGGCAGGGACAGCGGCAGCACCACCTCCCGGAAGGCCTGGCCCTGGGTGCAGCCGAGCGTGCGCGCCGCCGAGATCAGATTGCGGTCGATGCCCTCGAGGCTGACATAGATGTTGAGGATCATATAGGGCAGCAGGAAATGGATCATGCCCATGATCACTGAGCCCTGGGTGTAGAGCATGCGCAGCGGCTCGGAGATCAGGCCGAGCTTCATCAGCACCACGTTGATGATGCCCTGTTCGCCCAGGATGTGGATCCAGGAGAAGGTCCGGATGGTGAAGCTGATCCAGAAGGGCACGATCAACAGGAGCAGCAGCAGCCATTTGTGCCGCGTGCGCGTCATCGCGATGAAATAGGCCGGCGGATAGCCGAGCAGTGCGCAGAGGATGGCGGTGATCGCCGCCACCTTCACCGTCTTCCACAGGAAGAGGTGATAGAAGCTGTCGGTGAAGAATTCGTGCCAGTTCGCGGTGGTGAAGACCTGTTTCTCCACCCCGGCCGTGACAAACTCATAGAAGCTGTACACCGTCATGATGACGATGGGGACCACCATCAGCACGGTGAGGACGATCAGGGCCGGGGAGAGCAGATACCAGGGGCGCAGCCGGTCGCGTGCAGAAAGCTGCTGGCCTGCCATCATGTCCCCACGCTGTTCCCTGGAAGTAATATTTGTTTCGTTCAGGGTGGATCTTCTCTAGGCATGTGTCAATTGCCGGACAATCAAATCCGGCCGTGAACGCCCCCGCCATGAGGCTCGTCCGATGCTGCTGTCCGACTATCTCGCCCAAGCGGTGCCGCCCGGCCTGCCGGGATTGAAACCCTTCATCAAGATGCATGGCCTCAGGAACCATTTCGTCATTTTCGACCAGCGCGTGCATCCACGCGCCTTGCCGGTGGCCGATATCGTGCGGCTGTGCGACGTCGAGGCCGGGGTTGGGGCCGAGCAGGTGCTCACCATCGAGGCGCCGACGCCGGCGGGTACGGCGGGGGGAAGCTATGCCCGCATGCGCATCTTCAACATAGACGGGCGTGAGGCCGGGGCTTGCGGCAACGCCACCCGCTGCGTCGCCCATATCCTGCTGGAAGAAAGCGGGAGGGATGAACTGGTGCTGGAGAGGGGCGGGGGCCTGCTGGCTTGTCGCCGGGCCGGCCCCATGGCCGTGGCCGTGACGTTCGGGCCGATCGTGATGGGATGGGAGCAGATTCCGCTCGCCCGCGAGGCCAACACCGCCCATCTGCCGCTCGCCAGCGGGCCGCTCCGCGATGGCCTTGCCCTGAATATCGGCAATCCGCACGCGGTGTTCTTCGTTAGGGACCTCGATGCCGTCGATGTCAGGGCGGTGGCGCCGGTGATCCAGAACGATCCGCTATTTCCGGAGGGGGTCAATGTCGGCGTGGCCGAGGTGGTGGATTCAGCCACGCTGCGCCTGAAAGTCTGGGAGCGGCCGGGCATCCTGACGAAAGCCTGCGGCACCGGCGCCTGCGTCGCCGCTTATGCCGCGCGCCTGCGTGGGCTCGTCGACGGCAACAGCATCACCGTGCATCTGGCGGGCGGAGCCCTCTCCGTCGAACTGCTGCCGGACGGGTACGCCGTGATGACCGGGCCGGTGGCTCTGTGCTGCCTCGGCTATGCATAGGTTCCAGGGAGCGCGGACGTCCTCGTCCGCTCTTGGAAACGCCGCGCTTGGGGATCAGAGGGAGCGGACGAGGACGTCCGCGCTCCCGGGGAAAACCGGCTGGCGACGGCTTACCCCTCAAGCATGGCGCAGGCGCGAGCTGAGGCCTGAAATCTCGATGACGGTGGCCGCCACGGCCCCCTCGGCGCGGGGCCGAGGCGGCGGCATGCGCGTGCCGATGGTGAACATCACGGCGCTGGCCGCGGCGAAGGCGGCGAAGGTCAGGAACATGCCGGCGCCCCCGAAGGCGCCGAGCATCACGCCGCCGATCGCCGGACCGAAGAAATTGCCGATGGTCGAGAAGGAATGGGCGCCGAAATAGCTGCCCCGGTTGCGGGCATTGCAGATACCGTCGACCAGCAGATATTCGGACGGCACCACCAGGATCTCGCCGATGGTGAACAGCACCATGAAGAGCGCGAAACCGCTGAAGCCGGTGGAGGCCAGGAAGCCGAGTTCGCTGGCCAGGATGAGGACGCAGCCCAGCACCATGGCGTGGAGGGCGCCGACCTTTTCTATCAACCGGCGGGCGAACAGATTGCCGGCGAGCACCACCATTCCGTTGATCGAAAGGAGATAGGCGAAGAGATCCACGCCGCCTTCCAGCGTGGCGCTGAGATAGGGCGCCAGGGTGGCTGACCATTGGCCGTAGACGGCGATCAGCAGCGTGCCGCCGCCGACGAAGAAGGTCAGGCGCGGATCGCGGATCGCGGCGCGGATGCTGGCGATGATGGAGACGCGTTCCTCCGTTGCCTCGCTCCCGGCGGCTTTCGGTTCCGCCGGCACACCGACCAGATGCAGCGCGAAGGCGAAGGCGGCGTAGATGCAGCCGGCCAGCGTGAACAGCAGGCTGAAGGCGGTGCCGGCGGCCACTCCGATCAGCGGGCCGACGGCCCAGCCGGCATTCACCGCCATATAGCGCCAGGAGAAATATTTGAGGCGCAGCTCCGGCGGGCAGATGTCGCTCATCAAGGCGCGCGAGATCGGCTCATAGACCGCGATGGAAATGGCGGCGACGATCTGGGCGGCGCAGAAGGCGGTGACGGATTGCGCAAATCCCATGCCGATCAGCGAAAGGGCCGTCAGCACCAGCATCAGGACCAGCATGAATTGCCGACCGACGCGATCCGACAGCGATCCGGCGACCGGAGCGGCGATGGCGCCGAGGAGCGGGCCGGTGCCGAGCAGGACGCCGATGGCGGCCGGTCCAAGCCCAAAGGATTGCTGCAGTTTCACCGCCAGGAAGGACAGACTCATCGCCCGGGCGACATTGACGAGGCCCGATCCGGCGACCAGGAAATAAACGAAGCGCAGGCGGCGCGAATCGGGATTCATCTGACAAATCCGAGGGATCGGGAAGGCCATACTATGATCGGAGTGCGGACTTCCAGTCCGCTCTTCCGTCACGTCTTGAAGAAGGCGCGGATCTGCGCCAGGAACTGCGCCGGCGGGCCCGGCTGCGCATAGACGGCTGCCGCTTCGTCGCGGGCGAGGAAGGCCTGGCCCCGGCGAACGGCGGCCTCGAATGCCTCCGCCAGGCCGGGTTCGGCGGCGAGAACGGGATCGAGATCCTCCTTGCGAAGTTCGAAGACGATGCAGCGGGTCAGCGCCAGAATCGTGCCCGGATTGGGGGCGCCGGTAATCACGCCGAGCTCGCCGAAGTGATCGCCCGGCCCCAGACGTCCCACCACATGCGAATGGTCGCGGATGGTGCGGCTCGCTTCCAGCACGCCGGAGGCAACCACGATCAGGGAGGATAGGGACCCGCCTTGCGATGCCAGCGTCGCCATCGCTTCGAGATTGCGCTTGATCATTTTCGTGGACAGATCTGTCCGCTGCTTCGGCGAGAGTTCGCGGAAGAGCGGAATGTCGCCAAGGAGCTGTTCGGGCGGCAAGGTCTCCAGTGGACCGAGATTGACCTGGACCGGCCCGATCGGGGTCGACATCGCGCCTGGATTGACCAGCCGGATGCCGTGATAATGAAATTGCCGCAGCACCTGGCCGAGCAGGGCACTCTTGACCTTGCCGAGATGGTCGGTATGCGCCACCGAAAAGCTGATGTCGTAGCTGTTGGTGCGGGCGCCGATCCGCGCCAGCGAAGTTCCCGGAGCGGGACTGGCGAGCACCTGCGCCGTCAGCAGGGCCGCATGGCGCAGATATTCCAGCACGAGGTCCGGCCGGGCCGTGGAATCGCAGGCAACCTGGATCGAATCGTCGCGCCGGGTGCTCGGCCGGCTGCGATTGATCACGCGCGACTTGGAGATCAGGCTGTTGGGGATGGTGACGATGTCGTTGCCGTCGGTGCGTACATGGATGGAGCGCCAGTTGATCTGGACGATCACGCCCTCGAAGGAGCCGTCTATGGTGATGCGGTCGCCGACCACATAGGGGTGCTCGATGCCGACAGCGATGCCGGCGAAGACATCGGCCAAGGTGTTCTGCAGCGCCAGGGCGAGCACCACGGCGATGATGCCGGAGGTGGCCAGGAGGGCGCGGACCGGCAGGTCGAACACGAAATTGACGGTGGCCAGCACGGCCGCGACATAAGTGAGGCCGGCCAGCAGGTCGGAAGCGATCTTGGGCTGGCTCGATTCGCGCTTTTGCCAGAGGATCAGCGGCAGGATGCCGACTGTCAGCCGCGCGCCCAGCAGCCACCACAGGGCGATCAGGCCACGCTGCCAGGTGGCGATGCGCGTGTCGGCGTCGAGCACCGGTGCGGCCGGCATGCCGCCGACCCGCAGGATCAGCAGGGTGAACAGGCAGAACAGCCCCGCGGCGACGCCGATACGCAGCCAGGCTGGCTGCCAGCCGATCCGCCAGTTGAGGATGATCACGGCGGCGAGGACCGTGGCGAGGATCAGTTCGGAAAACAGCGACAACGGAGCCACGCAGCTGGACGAAAGGGCGGCATGATTGCATCACTCCGCGCTGCATGCCAGAGCGGGAATGCGGCAGGGCCATGAGGAAGCCAAACATGGCAAACATCCGGCTCCTCGGCGCTTGCCCGACTGGTCACACAGGAAGGAACGGCCTTGGAACTGAAATGGCTTGAGGATTTCCTGAGCTTGGCTGAGACGCGCAGCTTTTCGCGCTCGGCGGCGGACCGCAACATCACCCAATCGGCCTTCAGCCGGCGCATAAGGGCGCTCGAGGTCTGGCTCGGCACAGAGCTCTTGGACCGCAGTACCTTTCCGATCACTCTGACCGCCGACGGCAGGCAGTTCCGCGAGACGGCGGAGGAAACGGTGCGCCTGCTCACCCTCAGCCGTTCGCAGTTCCGCAGCCGCCAGGAGGGCAGCAACCTGCCGGTTCTGGCCGTCACGGCGCTGCATGCCCTCTGCCTGACCTTCCTGCCGGGCTGGCTCACCGAAATCCGGCGCAAGGTCGGCCCGTTGAGGAGCCGGGTGCTGCCGGAGAATTTCCACACCTGCATCCAGGCCCTGGTGGAAGGGGGCTATGATGTCCTGCTCACCTTCCATCATCCCAATATCTCGGTGCCGCTCGATCCGGAGCGCTTCGCCTTTCTCACGGTGGGGCGCGACAGCCTGGTCGCGGTGGCGGCGCGCCCGGAACGCCGCAGCTGGCCGGCCGGCGACGACCGGGTGCCGCTCCTGCACTACTCGCGCGGTTCTTTTCTGGGCCTGCTCGCCGCCATCGCGCAGGCCCGCGAGGGCGCACCGGCGACCTATCTCGCCCATACCAATGAGGGCTCGATGGCCGAGGCCTTGAAGTTCATGGCGCTGGACGGCCATGGTGTGGCCTGGCTGCCGCGCAGCCTGGTTGCCGACGAGATCGCCGAGGGTTCCCTGACGGTGATCGCGCCGGAAATGCCGATGGATATCCGGCTCTACCGAAGCGCGGACCGCTCCCGGCCGTTCGTCGACCGTGTCTGGAGTGCGGCAACGGGGGCTTCCGGCTGAAGGTTATGCAGATTTGGAATAGGCTTTGCCGCGATAGCATTGGCGGGGAGTCCCGCTCAGGCGTATGAGCCTTTCCAGCCCGGCGGAACGGAGCCGGCAAAACAAGATCTGCCTCGTTCCGCTCCGCTCTTTCACCATTCACTGACGCGCGCCTGCGCGCCGCGCTGCAACTCGCCATGGCCTGGGGAGACCCTGGCGCATGGCCGGAGGAAACCTGCCTTGTCCGAGACCGCATTCCGCCTCGAGCACGATCTGCTGGGAGACCGCGAAGTGCCCGCGCACGCCTATTATGGCGTTCATACCCTGCGGGCCGTCGAGAATTTCCCGATCAGCGGCCAGACGCTCGCGACCTGCCCGGACCTGATCCGGGCCCTGGCCTCGATCAAGCAGGCGGCGGCGCTGGCCAATCGCGAACTCGGCCTGCTCGACGACAAGCGCACCGCCGCCATCGTGGCGGCCTGCGAGGAGATCAGGGCCGGGGCGCTGCACGACCAGTTCGTGGTCGATCTCATCCAGGGCGGTGCCGGTACTTCCACCAACATGAATGCCAATGAGGTGATCGCCAACCGGGCGCTCGAACTCCTCGGCCATCGGCGCGGCGATTATGGCCGGCTGCACCCCAACGAGCACGTCAATATGGGGCAGAGCACCAATGACGTCTATCCGACCTCGCTGAAGATCGCGGCCTGGTTCGGCATCGGCCGGCTGATCGAGGCGATGGGAGTTCTGCGCCGCGCCTTCGAGGCCAAGGCGGAGGAATTCGCCGACATCATCAAGATGGGCCGCACGCAGCTACAGGACGCCGTGCCGATGACGCTGGGCCAGGAATTCGGCACCTATGGGCTGATGCTGGCCGAGGACGAGGCGCGGCTCGCCGAGGCGGCCGGCCTGATTCGCGAGATCAACATGGGCGCCACCGCGATCGGCACCGGCATCACCGCCCACCCGCTCTATGCCGGTATCGTCTGCAGGCGCCTGGCCGAGATCACCGGCATCGACCTGATCACCGCGCCCAATCTGGTCGAGGCCACGCAGGACTGCGGTGCCTTCGTGCAGCTTTCGGGCGTGCTCAAGCGCGTCGCCGTGAAGCTCTCCAAGACCTGCAACGATCTGCGCCTGCTCTCCAGCGGACCCCGGGCCGGGCTCAACGAGATCAACCTGCCGGCGCGCCAGGCCGGCTCCTCGATCATGCCGGGCAAGGTCAATCCGGTGATTCCGGAAGTGGTCAACCAGGTCGCCTTCGAGGTGATCGGCAACGACGTCACCATTTCCTTCGCGGCCGAGGCCGGGCAGCTCCAGCTCAACGCCTTCGAGCCGATCATCGCCTACAGCCTGTTCCGCAGTGTCGAACATCTGCGTGCCGCCTGCCTGACGCTGGAAAAGAATTGCATTACCGGCATCACCGCCAATCGCGAGCGCCTGCGTGCCGGCGTCGAGCAGTCGATCGGCATCGTCACGGCCCTCAATCCCTATATCGGCTACCGCCATGCCACCGAAGTGGCGATGGAGGCGCATGCCACCGGGCGCGGTGTCTACGAGCTCGTGCTGGAGAAAGGGCTGATGCCGCGCGAACGGCTCGATGCCGTGCTGCGGCCGGAGAACCTCACCCGGCCGCAGCCCTTGGAGATGAAGCTGGAGCCGTGATTGTCAAGGTCTGCCGGCATCAGCCGTTCAGCGTCTTCTGCATGAAGACGAGGTCGAGCCAGCGCCCGAATTTCTGGCCGACTTCGGGCATGCGCGCCGTTTCGGCGAAGCCGAAGCGCCGGTGCAGGGCGAGCGAGGGCTCGTTCCCGGCCTCGATGCCGCCCAGCATGACATGCTTGCCGGCATCGCGGGCCGTGCCGATCAGGGCGTCCAGCAGGGCGGCTCCGGCGCCCTGGCGGCGTGCCGCCCCGGCGACATAGATCGAGTGCTCGACCGTGTGGCAATAGCCGTCGAAAGGTCGCCAGTCGCCATAGCTGGCATAGCCGATCGCTGTCCCCTCGGCGTCGGCGACGAGGATGGGATAGCCCTGGCTCCTGCGCATCTCGAACCAGGCCCGGCGGTTGTCGAGGTCGACGGTGTTCCAGTTCCAGATCGCCGTCGAGTTCAGTACGGCGTCATTATAGATGGCGAGGATATCGGGCAGGTCGTCCGGGGTGGCGGGGCGGATGATCATCGATCCAAATCTTTCCAGAACAGGGTGGTGTCGCAATAGCCGCCCTGCGGCCAGAGCGCATAGCGCGGGATGACGCCGGCCTTCTGCCAGCCGAGCCTGTGATAGAGCCGCTCGGCCGAAGAGCCGGTGGCGGTGTCGAGGCAGAGCACGATGCGTCCTTTCGCCCGGGCGCTCTCCTCCAGGGCAGCCATCAGTGCGCCGGCGATGCCGAGATTGCGGCCGCGCCGATGCACCATCAGTTTCTGCACGTCGGCGCGATGGGGCTGGTTCGGGCGGTTTTCCGGGCTCAGCAGCACGGTGCCGACCGGCTGGCCGTCAAGATAGGCGACATGCAGCAGCGTGCTGCCCTCGGCCACCCGTGCGGCGACGCCGCGCCAGAAGGCCTCGGCTTCCTCACGGGGGAGCGGCAGCATGAAGCCGATGGAGGCATCCCCCTCGACGCAGTCGATCAGGATCTCCGCCAAGGCGGGAACGAGCGCCTCGGCCTGTTCGGGGGTTGCGATGGCGATATGAAGGGCGGTCATCGGGAAACCTGTCGCGAGGGGCAGAGCATGACGCAGTAATGCGCCGGCCCATCGCCCGGATTGTGGAACATCACGAGCTTGTCGAGGCGCATATGCAGACAGTCGCCCGTCTGGAGCGGAAAGGTTTCGCCATCGACCGTCATGGTGAGGCTGCCCGATTGCAGCCAGACCAGCTGATCGAAGGGCGTCGCCTGCGGTTCGAAGGGAATCAGGGCACCGGCGGGGAGCTCGACCTCGACAAGGTCGAGGATGCCATTGGCCGTGGCGGGTGAAACGGAGCGGCGCAGATAGCCGGTGGCCGGATCGCGCCAGAGCGGCTGCTCGGCCCGGCGCGCCAGCGGCGAGGCGGCAGGCTGGGCTGTCGCGAACAGGGTCGACAGGCTCACGCCGAGGCCGCCGGCGAGGCGGGCCAGCAATTGGGCGGTGGCACTCGACTCGCCGCGCTCGATGCGCGAGATCATGGCACGGCTGACGCCGCTGGCCGCGGCGAGCTGATCGATGGTCAGGTGCATCCGGCCACGCAACGCCTTGATGCGGCCGCCCAGCTCCCTGTCGATGGCGGTATCGGTCGATTCCATAATGTGAGATTATTTATCCAGTATAGTGGAGTCAAGGCGGAAGAGCCTGTTGCGGATCGTCCGGGACGCGCCTAAACCTTCGTTCGTTTTCTTAAGCAACAAATTGGACCTGCCATGCCTGCCATGACGGAGACCATTCCCGCCCTCAGCCTGCGCGCGCTCGATGATCTTGCCGCCGTTGTGAAGGCCCTTCCTGCCGAGGCTGCCGACGGCCTGATCGAAGCACTCGCCACGGCGGGCCGCATCGCCATCTACGGCGCGGGCCGCGAGGGACTGCAGATGCGCGGCCTCGCCATGCGCCTGTTCCATCTCGGGCTCGACGTCCATGTCGTCGCCGACATGACCGTGCCGCCGATCGGTCCGGGTGACCTCCTCTTCGTGTCGTCCGGGCCCGGCGCTTCCAATGTCGGCGATGCCTTGATCGGCGTAGCCCGCACGGCCGGCGCCCAGGTTGCGGTGGTCACGGCCCAGCCCGAGGCGCGCACGCCCAAGCTCGCCGACATCGTCTTCACCATTCCAGCCCAGACCATGGCGGATGACCGGGGCGGCGGGGTTTCGGTGCTGCCGATGGGCTCGCTGTTCGAGACGGCGCAGATGCTGGTGTTCGAGATCATCGTGCTGAAGCTTCGTGATCGTCTCGGCGAAACCGCCGAGACGATGCGGGCGCGTCACACCAATCTGGAGTAACGCCGTCAAGCCGCCGGCGAGGCCTGGTCCTTGAGAAAAGCAGTGACGGCGTCTGAAAAACCATAGCCGTCGAAGGCGGGAAGCGGCACGCCGTGCTCGATCAGGGCCCGTGCGCAGCCGACATAGTCCTGCGGTACGGTGCCGGCGATATCCTCCGCCTGGCTGGCATAGGAGAGCGTGCCGATGACGTTGGCGCCGAAGCCATGCTCGGTGCGCCAGTCGGCTCCCTCCTCCAGGAGCAGGCGCAGCATGGCGGCATCGCCCTGGAACATCGCCTTGTTCAGGGCCGTCGCCGACCATTCATGCTCCTTCACCTCGCGGGGCCAGCCCAAAGCGAGCATGACGCGAACGGCCTCGATCGCACCATTGCCGGCCAGCAAGGGCAGGGTCCGTAACTGCCTCTCGCTGAGGCGGGCAAGAATGTCGGGCTCTCTGGCGAGGATTTTGGCGGCTGCCGCCCGGTCTGCCCTCGTGCAGGCCGCGACGAAGGCCTCTTCCTGCGTGAGGTCCTCGTGAACACCCAGCGCCTCCAGCATCTCGACCACGTCAGTGCGGCCCTGCTCCTGGGCAAAGCGATAGAGGCTCATGCCGTCATCGTTGGTCGCGCGCGGGTCGGCGCCCGCGTCCAGCAAGGCCCGGACATGGGCGCTGGAGCGTCCGCGCAGGATGGCATGGTGGATCCAGGCCCGTTCGTTGGCGTCGCCGCCATGGGCGAGCAGCAGCCGGAGCGTGTCGAGCTTGTCGAAATCGAGCACGCGGCCCAGCGCATTGGTGCCGGTGACGCGCGCCCCGGCCGCGAGCAGCAGGCGCGTGCAGGTGTCGCTCGGGCCTTCGACAGAATGATAGAGCGATTCATTGTCGTCGGGATTGGCGCCGGCCTTGAGCAGCAGCCGGGTCATCGCCTCGTCATGGGTGCGGCCGGCTGCGCCATAGAGCACCGAAAGCGGTGAATCCGGCCAGCGCGGATCCGTCCAGCTGGCGTTGACGTCGGCGCCATGGGCGAGCAGCAGGCGGGCGCAGGCGAGTAGCGGCTCCCTGAAGCCGGGTTCCCGGATCAGGCCGGAGTGGGTGACGCCGATCAGCGGCGGCATGGCGAGGGGGCCGCCGCTGCGGTTCACGAAGGCCGGGTCTTCGGCGATCGAGGCCCTGAGCCGGACCTCGTCGCCGGTAATGCAGGCGAGCCAGGGATCCTGCGCGAACAGGGCCGGCTGTTCGGCGAGGGTGCGGCGCGCCAGCTGACGCTGGACGGCATGGCCCTCCAGCACCCAGGCGAGCCAGGTTCGCAGCCTTTCCGCCGTGGCGCTGCGCGTCCACTCGACATAATGCTTGAGCTCGCTCCAGGACCGGAAGCCGTAGTCGCGCGCGACCACGGACTGCGCGTCGTGCAAGGTGAGTTCCTGGACGGCGAGCGTTGCCGGGTCGACGCCGCGCGCCGAAGGCAGGATCGCGGCGAAATGGCGAAGGGCCTCGGCCTCGCCATTACGGGCCGCGCGCAGGAGCTGCTTGGCCCGGTTCTTGAGATGCGAAAGGGCCGGCGAAGCCGGAAGGGTCTTCATGGTGCCTCCATGTGCGCAGGGCCGAAGACCCGCAATCGGCTGCACAGGGGCAGGTCGTCTGATGTCGATGATGGTGAGGGGGCTGAGCCCTTCCCGCGGGTCCGGTGGCGTCTCGCAGCGCCGAAGCGGAGCTTAGGATTTTTCCAGCCCGGATGGAAGTCTCGCCCAGCCAGGGAGCGGCGGGCCGGCGGCCCGAAGACGACGTCCTGTCCGCAGGGCCGCGGTCTCGCCAGGATTTCGAAGCGTCCTGGCCTGCCCTTCCAGCCGACAAATATGCAATTCAAACAATTTGAATAATAATTATGGCTACAAATCGAGCCCCTAAGCCTATTGTTGATTGCCATGACCTTCAGTCTCGATAATATGAAGGTATGAGTGACGGAAGGTAGTTGCGTGTCGACGGCCCGGGCGGGATCGATCAAAGTGTCAACCGTCTCGATCGAACAAGCGGCGTATTGGTAACTGGGCAAGCCGGTGCCAGGCGGAATTGGAGGAAATAATGTCCTGGTTGGTTTGCATCCTCCTATACTGTTCATCTTCCTTGATCATGGCTTCCTTGCTCGGGCAATTGCTGCGGGAGGAACGCGTGTCCTGAATGCAAGAGCATTCAAAGTTTTCTTTCCTTCTCGAAGGCACAAGCCAGCCCATCTCCACGGCAATTGCATGAATCACCGCGCCTGCCTTTGATGGTGGCAGGGCGCGCCGTCGGTGTGCCGTCACCCGAACAGCCTCCAGGTATCGACATGGCACATCGCTTCCTCATGGATGGACCCGAGGATGCGGGGATCACCCTCCTGCTCGCGCACGGTGCCGGCGCACCGATGGACTCGGCCGCAATGTCTGCCAGCGCCGGAGCGCTCGCTGCAGCCGGATTGCGGGTTGCCCGGTTTGAATTCGACTATATGGCAGCCCGGCGCCAATCGGGCGCGCGCAAGCCGCCGCCGCGGGCCGAGACGTTGGAAGGCGAATACCACGCCGCCATCGAGGCCTTGGGGACGGCGGGGCCTCTCGTCATCGGCGGCAAATCGATGGGCGGCCGCGTGGCCAGCATGATCGCCGACGATCTCCATGCCAAGGGCCGCATCGCCGGCCTGCTCTGCCTCGGCTATCCCTTTCATCCCATCGGCAAGCCCGCGCAATTGCGCACCGCTCATCTGGCGGAAATGCGCACACCGGCCTTGATCGCCCAGGGAACGCGCGATCTTTTCGGCACGCGGGAGGAGGTCGCGACCTATGCCCTGTCGCCCCGTATCGAAATTCTCTGGCTGGAGGATGGCGACCACGACCTCAAGCCGCGCAAGGCGGTCTCCGGCTTTTCGGCCGCCGACCATCTTGCGACCCTGGCGGCGGCCGTTTCGGCCTGGGCTTCGCGCCTTAACGCCTGATCGGGCCGGTCAGGAAGGGAGCTTGCCGAGGAAGTCGAGCACCGCCCGGTTGAAAAGCGCCGGCCGCTGCAGCGGTGCGAAGTGGCTCACGCCCGGCAGAATGGTCAGCCTCGCGCCGGGAATGGTGCGGGCGAGATAGGCGGCATGCTCGGGGCGGATGAACTCGTCATGCTCGCCCAGCACGATTTCGACCGGCACATCGATCGCGGCTAGATCGTTCGCGCTATAATTCGGCTGGCTGGCCATCATCTCGCTGACGGCGGCGACGAAAGGCTCGAAACTGTCGGGCGTGGCCGAGAGCGCGGCATAGTCATGGCGGTGCCGGGCAAAGCAGCGATCAAGCGCTTGGCTCGGCTCCATCTCCTTGGTGCCGCTGGGGTCCATGTTACAGGCGAAGAAGAACACGCCTGCCGCACGCTCCGGATGCTCGGAGGCCAGGACCAGGGCGATGCAGGCGCCATCGCTCCAGCCGACGAAGCGGGCCTGGCCGAGGCCGAGCCGATCCATCACGGCCAGCACGTCCGAGGCCATCAGCTCGTACGAATAGGGCCGGTCGTCACGCGTGCTGCGGCCATGGCCGCGGCTGTCGGCCAGCACGACGCGATAGCCGGCGGCTCGCAGGTCCCGCAGCTGGTAGCCCCAATTGCCAGAATGGCCGAGGCCGCCATGTAGGAGGATCACCGGCGGCCCGTCACCATAGGAAGCATGCCAGATGCGGACACCGTCATGATCCAGCCATCCCTCGATGTCACCCTTTGGCAAGGGTGGCGCGCCATGGGCGTGAAAATGGCTGAGATCGTCGTCTTCCATATGCCTTGCTCCCGCCAGACCCAAAATCTGATTGCAATATGAAAGCAGATGGCTAAGATGCACTGCTTGTGAAGCGCAATCACTCTAACCAGGGAGACGATGATGTCCAGCCTCTCTGCTCATAAGCCCGCCGAGTACGATCCGATCACGGTCGTGCGGAAGGTCTACAAGGCCTATGTCGACGGCAACCGCGCTGCCATCGAGCCGTTGATCGCGCCCGATTTCCATTTCTCCAGCCCACGCGACAACCGGCTCGATCGTGACACCTATTTCCAGCGCTGCTGGCCAAATAGCCAGGCCATCACCGGTTTCGATTTCGTCCATCTGCTCGCCGACGGGGATCGGGTCTTCGTCACCTATGAGGGCCGTGGAAACCAGGGAGGCTTCCGTAATACCGAAGTCCTCACGGTGCGCGGCGGACAGGTGGTCGAGGCAGAGGTCTATTTCGGCTGGTCGCTGCCGCACAGGGCGCCGAAAGGCGGCTCCCTGCCGTCCTGAGGCCTCATTCACTCAGCAGGCCGTGGCGCCTGTGCCATTCCTCCAGCGATTCGGCTGGCCAGGTCTGGCAATGGATATGGCCGGCGCCGCTGGGGACGTCGACCCAGTCAGGCGCATAGGCGAGGGCTGCCTCGACCACCTCGGGCGGCCTGGGCAACGGGGTGTCGATCGCCGAGGCATGCGGATGGATCAGCTCCGGCCAGCGCGGATCCCACAGCCAGAGCGCGCTGCCGCATTCCCCGCAGAAATTGCGTTCGGCCGGCGAACGCTGGTCGGGCTGTCCTTCCTCGCGCAGGACGGCGTGATAGATGCGCAGATGTTCGCGGCCCTCGACCTTCAGGCTCTTGGCATGGGCACCGAGATTGATGGCATAGCCGCCCGACCCCGCCGTCTTGCGGCAGATCGAGCAATGGCAGTGCATGAAGGGGGCGGGGCTCATCGCCTCGACGCTGAACGTCACGGCGCGGCAATGGCAGGATCCTTTCAGCAGCATGAGCGTTTCCCTAATCTGTTTGGTTCAAACCGATGGCAGGCCATGGGGTTCCAGCCGGCGCCCCGCCGCCATCAAAACCGGAAAGGATGACCCTTGAAAGGCAGATTCCTCATCATCGCCACGGTCGCGCTGCTGTTCCCCTGCGTTGCGCAGGCGGGGGACTACGCACCTCTCGACTGCGCCAAGGCGGCTTCCCCCGCCGAAAAGGCCGTCTGCGGCAACTATGCCCTGGGCCAGGCCGAGGCCCGCATGGCCACGCTCTATGGCATCTCGATGTCCCTGGTGGCCATGGGGCAGCGCGGCAATATCGGAGAGGCCCAGCAGGCCTGGATCAAGACGCGTGAAGCCTGCGGCGCCGATACCGCCTGCCTCGACAAGGTCTATGGCGAGAGGATCGGCGCGCTGGACGAGGTCATCCGCAACATCGCGTCGCACGGCCCGTTCTAGAACAGGGTTTGGCAGGCCAACAGAGCCGGCAGGCCCCGCAAACGGGGCCTCCAGCGGCCTGATGCCCCATTTGCCCTTGGCGCGCTCATCCCTTCCTGCTATTGCGCGCGGATGAGCGAAGAACTGATCGAAAATATCCGGAATTTCTCCATCGTGGCCCATATCGACCACGGCAAGTCCACCCTTGCCGATCGTCTGATCCAGGCCACGGGCACGCTGACCGACCGCGAAATGGTCGAGCAGGTGCTCGATTCCATGGATATCGAGCGTGAGCGCGGCATCACCATCAAGGCGCAGACCGTGCGCCTGAACTACCGCGCCCAGGACGGCAAGGACTACGTTCTCAATCTGATGGACACGCCCGGCCATGTCGACTTCGCCTATGAGGTCTCGCGCTCGCTCGCGGCCTGCGAAGGCTCGCTCCTGGTGGTCGACGCCTCCCAGGGGGTCGAGGCGCAGACGCTCGCCAATGTCTATCATGCCATCGACGCCAATCACGAACTGGTGCCGGTGCTCAACAAGATCGACCTGCCGGCGGCCGAGCCCGACCGCATCAAGCAGCAGATCGAGGACGTGATCGGCATCGACGCCTCCGAAGCCGTGCCGATCTCGGCCAAGACGGGCCTCAATATCGATCAGGTGCTGGAAGCCATCGTCACCCGCCTGCCGCCGCCCAAGGGCGACCGCAACGCCCCGCTCAAGGCGCTGCTGGTCGATAGCTGGTATGATGCCTATCTCGGCGTGGTCGTGCTGGTGCGCATCTTCGACGGCACCCTCAAGAAGGGCCAGCGCGTCAAGATGATCGGCACCAATGCCCAGTATGAGGTCGACCGCCTCGGTGTCTTCAGGCCGAAGATGCAGAACATCGCCGAACTCGGCCCGGGCGAGATCGGCTTCATCACCGCCTCGATCAAGGAAGTCGCCGATACCCGCGTCGGCGATACCATCACCGACGACCGCAAGAACAATTCCGTACAGCCGCTGCCGGGCTTCAAGCCGGCGCAGCCGGTGGTCTTCTGCGGCCTCTTCCCGGTCGATGCCGCCAATTTCGAGGATCTGCGCGCCGCCATGGGCAAGCTGCGCCTCAATGACGCCAGCTTCTCCTTCGAGATGGAATCCTCGGCCGCGCTGGGCTTCGGCTTCCGCTGCGGCTTCCTCGGCCTGCTCCATCTGGAAATCATCCAGGAGCGCCTGGAGCGCGAGTTCAATCTCGACCTGATCGCCACCGCCCCCTCGGTGATCTACAAGATCAACATGACCGACGGCTCGCAGATCGAGCTGCATAATCCCGTCGACATGCCGGATGTGGTGAAGATCGCCTCGATCGAGGAGCCCTGGATCCGCGCCACCATCCTGACGCCGGACGACTATCTCGGCTCCATCCTCAAGCTCTGCCAGGAGCGCCGGGGCATCCAGGTCGATCTCAACTATGTCGGCAAGCGTGCCATGGTCCAGTACGACCTGCCGCTGAACGAGGTGGTGTTCGACTTCTACGATCGCCTGAAGTCGGTGTCGAAGGGCTACGCCTCCTTCGATTATCACCTTACGGACTATCGCGAGGGCGATCTCGTCAAGATGCAGATCCTGGTCAATGCTGAGCCGGTGGATGCGCTCTCCATGCTAGTGCACCGCGACCGGGCCGAAAGCCGTGGCCGCGCCATGTGCGAGAAGCTGAAGGACCTGATCCCGCAGCACATGTTCGTCATCCCGATCCAGGCGGCCATCGGCGCCAAGATCATTGCGCGAGAGACCATCCGGGCCCTGCGCAAGGACGTCACCGCCAAGTGCTATGGCGGCGACATCACCCGCAAGCGCAAGCTTCTGGAGAAGCAGAAGGAAGGCAAGAAGAAGATGCGGCAGTTCGGCAAGGTCGACATCCCGCAGGAAGCCTTCATCGCCGCGCTCAAGGTGGACGGCTAGGGGGGCGCGTGCTGGGATCGCCGGCTTTCCAGCCGGCTCTTGGAAACGAAGTGCGCGCTGACTGAAAGGCAGGCTGGAAGCCTGGCGGCCCTGAAGGACAAGCATGAGACCCTTGCCCGAGTGGCATTCGCGAGGCTATCTGCCGCATTGGGAAGCGGGCGAAACACCGCAGTCCATTACCTTTCGCCTTGCCGATTCGCTGCCTCGGCACGTTGTTGAGAAATGTCTTCAGGATATTTCAGACCTGCCGGATGATCAGGCAAAATTCGAGCGGCGCAAGCATTTGGAGGAGGCCCTGGACCGGGGATATGGTGAGGCCTTTCTGACGGGTCATTCGATCGGGCGAATAGTGTCGGATGCTTTGCTTCACTTCGATGGTGAGCGCTACCGGCTCCACGCCTGGTGCATCATGCCCAATCATGTACATGTCCTGGCCACCCCTTTGGATGGCGCTTCGGTCGCCGGTTTGGCTCAGTCATGGAAAGGGTTCACGGCAAGGCATGTCAATCAGTATCTCGGTCGATCGGGACCGGTCTGGTTCCGCGACTATTTCGACCGCCGAATTCGTAATGAGCGGCATTTTGAGGCAGCGCGTTTCTATATCGAGAACAATCCCGTGAAAGCGGGACTATGCGAACAAGCACATAACTGGCCGTGGTCAAGTGCGTCTCATGCCCGGATGATCGGCCATACAGCCGGCTAAGATAGCGCGATACTCCAGAGCGTTTTGCGATTTGGCGGAATCGCCAAGAATCGCAAAGACGTGTTCAACCAAAAAGTTAGAGTAAATAAGTGTTTCCGTCTAAACGCGCTTTGCTCTAGGACCGCCGGCTTTCCGGCCGGTTCCTTCTTCGTGAAACCCCGCATTTTCAAGGGCCGGCTGGAAAGCCGGCGGTCCCAGGCGTTTTCACTCGCTATAGCGCTCTTCCCGCCAGGGATCGCCGCGATTGTGATAGCCGCGCACTTCCCAGAAACCCGGCTTGTCGTGGCTTGAGAATTCGATGCGGGTCAACCATTTGGCGCTCTTCCAGAAATAGAGCCGGGGCACCACGAGCCGCACCGGGCCGCCATGGTCCGAGGTCAGCGGCTTGCCCTCCCAGGCATGGGCGATCAGGACGTCCTCGGCGAGAAAATCCTGCATCGAGAGGTTGGTGGTGTAGCCGTCGGCCGAATGCAGCACGACATGGCTCGCCTCCGGCTTGGGACGGACGATTTCGGCGAGAGCCAAGGCAGGCAGGCCCTCGAAATGATTGTCGTAGCGCGACCAGGTGGTGACGCAGTGGATGTCGCAGACTTGCGTGACCTGGGGCTGCGCCGAGAATTGGGCGAAGTCCCAGACGACCGGATGTTCGACCGCCCCGAAGATGTCGAGCTGCCAGCGCGCCTTGTCGATGCTGGGCAGCAGGCCGAGATCGAGCACCGGCCAGTCCCTGACCAGATGCTGGCCCGGCGGCAGGCGGTCGCTCTCGGGCCGGGAAGGCCGGCCCGTGAGGAACTTGCCGGCCTGGGCCCAGAGCTGCTTGGTGCGGGTGAGCTTGGAATCGGCCGGCGTCGCCGGGTCGTTTTCATCGGCCATGGTGCCCTCCAAAATCAAAAGATAATGCATATTTCGATGGAGGGAAGGTCGGCTGCTATAAGGGCCGTACCCGAATCGAGGCTCTTGCATGTCCGCTGATACCAATCCCCTGCTCGCCCGCTGGTCCGCCGCCTTCGACGCCCCGCCTTTCGCCGAGATCCGCACCGAGCATTATCGCCCGGCCTTCGAGGCGGCGCTGGCCGAGAACAGGGCCGAGATCGATGCGATCGCGGGCAACGCCGCCGAGCCGAGCTTCGACAACACGCTGGCGGCGCTGGAACGATCGGGCCGGGCGCTCGACCAGGTCGCCTCGGTGTTCTTCAACCTGGCGGGCTCCGATACCAATGACGAGTTGCAGGCGATCGAGCGCGAGATGGCGCCGGTCCTGTCGCGCCACCATACCGCGATCTATCTGAACGATGCCCTGTTCCGCCGCATCGACACCGTCTTCTCCAGGCGCGGCGAGCTCGGCCTGTCGCCGGAGCAGGCCCGGGTGCTCGACCGCTACCACACCGCCTTCCGCCGAGCCGGCGCCGGCAAGCCGGAAGCGGTCAAGCAACGCCTGGCCGCGATTTCCGAGCGCCTTGCCAGCCTCGGCACCCAGTTCGGGCAGAACGTGCTGAAGGACGAGAAGGCCTGGTCGATGAAGCTCGACGGCGAGGCCGATCTTGCCGGCCTGCCCGATTTCCTGCGCGCCGCCAGCGCCAGCGCGGCCGCAGATCGCGGCGAGAGCGGCCATGCCGTCACGCTGTCGCGTTCGCTGATCGAGCCTTTCCTGCAGTTCTCCGCCCGCCGCGACCTGCGCGAGACGGCGTTCAAGGCCTGGCTGGCTCGTGGCGAAGGCGGCGGCGAGACGGACAATCGTGCCTTGATCGCCGAGATGGTGGCGCTGAGGGCCGAGCGTGCCAAGCTCTTGGGCTACCCGACCTTCGCCCATTATCGGCTCGACGATTCGATGGCCCGCACGCCCGAGGCGGCGCTCGATCTCCTGCGCTCGGTGTGGCAGCCGGCGCGTGCCCAAGCCGAACGCGAGCGCGCAGGCCTCGAAGCCCTTGCGGCCGGTGAAGGCGACAATATCGCGCTTCAGGCCTGGGACTGGCGCTATTATGCCGAGAAGAAGCGCCGCCAGGAATTCGACCTGGACGAGGCCGAGCTCAAGCCCTATCTGCAGCTCGACAAGATCATCGAAGCGGCCTTCGACACGGCCCGGCGCCTGTTCGGCATCACCTTCACCGAGCGCAAGGACGTGCCGGTCTATCATCCCGACGTCAGGGCCTTCGAGGTGACGGATGCGGGCGGCGCAAGCATCGGCCTGTTCTATGGCGACTATTTCGCCCGGCCCTCCAAGCGCAGCGGCGCCTGGATGAGCGCCTTCCGCAGCCAGGAGCGGCTGAACGGCGCCATCAGCCCGATCATCGTCAATGTGATGAATTTTGCCCGCGGAGCGGATGGGCAGCCGACCCTGCTGTCCTTCGATGATGCCCGTACCCTGTTCCACGAGCTCGGCCACGGCCTGCACGGCCTGTTGTCGGACGTGACCTACCCTCTGCTCTCGGGCACCAGCGTGCCGCGCGATTTCGTCGAATTTCCCTCCCAGCTCTACGAGCACTGGCTCGAACAGCCCGAAGTGCTGCAGCGCTATGCCGTGCACTACAAGACGGGCGAGCCGATGCCGAAGGCGCTGCTCGATCGCCTGATCGCCAGCCGCACCTTCAACCAGGGCTTCGCCACCGTGGAATATGTCTCTTCCGCCTTGGTCGATCTGGAAATGCATCTTTTGGCGGAAGCCGAGGGTTTCGACGTCGGCGCCTTCGAAGCCAAGGTGCTGGCCGAGATCGACATGCCCCGGGCCATGGTGATGCGCCACCGCCCGCCGCATTTTCAGCATGTCTTTTCAGGGGAAGGCTACTCCTCGGCCTATTATTCCTATCTCTGGTCGGAGGTGCTCGATGCCGACGGCTTCGACGCCTTCGTCGAAAGCGGCGACATCTTTGATGGCGAGACGGCCCGCCGGCTCAGAGAGTTCGTCTATGCCGCCGGCAACCGGCAGGATGCGGCGCAGGCCTATCGCGACTTCCGCGGCCATGATCCCAAGCCCGAGGCCTTGCTGAAGAAGCGCGGGCTGGCGGCGTAGTGGTGTGCCGGTCTTCAGACCGGCTTTTACCCCTTTGTCGATCGTCTTGGAGATGCCGGCCTGAAGACCGGCACACCACTACGCTGCGTGGCGCTCGGCGCCGGCGCCGAAATGATCGACATAGCGGGCGCTGATCTTCTCGACCGGCAGGACCACCAGCACATCGGTGGTGCCGAACTGGTGGTCGACCACCGCACCGTCGCCGAAGGTGGCGCCCAGGCGCAGATAGCCCTTGATCAGCGGCGGCAAGGCATGCAGGGCCCGCTTGACGTCGATGCCCTCCTTGGCGATGCGGTTCATCGAGACATAGCGCTCCGGCACGGCCTTGACGCGCCATTCGCCCTCAGCGGCAGCATGGTGGTGCAGGAAGGCCAGCGGCAGGGCAAGGCGGCTCGGGTCGGTGCCCTCCAGGCTGGCGCAACCCAGCATCACGTCGATCTTGTGGTGCAGCACATAGGTCCAGATGCCGTGCCAGAGCAGTTCCACCGTGCGCTTGTTGCGATAGGCCGGCAGCACGCAGGAGCGGCCGAGTTCGAGGAAGCGGCGGCCGGGGTGGGCCGATATCAGCGGCTCGATGGCGTATTCGGCCGCCGAATAGAAGCCGCCATGGCGTTCAGCCACGTCCTGGCGCAGCAGGCGATAGGTGCCGACGACGCGGCCGCCCGGTTTGCCCAGCTTGGTGGGAGCGTCATGGTCGATGACCAGCAGGTGGTCGCACAGCGTGTCATAGTCGTCGCGGTCACGCCTGGAGATCAGGGACAGCGCATCGGGAATGGCCGCCATCTCCTCGTAGAACACCTGATAGCGCAGCTTCTGCGCCTTCTTCACGTCCCTTGCGGTCTCAGCCAGCCGCACTTCCAGGGAACCGATGCGTCCGAGAGTCATCGGCAAACCGATATTCTCGATGCGGCGCTGGCGCAAGGCGGGCTTGAGCCGGCGGCGCGGCGCCAAGGGCACGATGCCGGCCGGCAGCTTGCTGCCCCAGCCGCGCGGATTGATCATTGCAAACAAGCCTTTCGGCGTCGTGCTCGGCATATGGCGCCCCTGCCCAAATCCCCATCCAAGAAGCATCATCACAATTTTCGTACGGATTTGTGACAACAGGCCGCAGTATCGTCTTACCCGGTCACGTGCTCCTTGCCGGCGCCATGGCGCGGTCGATCGCCACCACGATCATTCCCAGCACCAAGAAACCCGCCAGGATGAGCAGGCCATTGGCAAGCGCGCCGCCATAGCCGAGAACCGAGACGTCACCGAAGGGATAGAGATAGCGGCCGCTCAGCGCGCCGTAGAGCAGCGAATAGGCGACATAAAGCAGAGGGTAGAGCATCCACGCCACGGGATCGCGCCAGCGCAATTGCCCCTTCGGCACGAAGAGGAGCCAATAGAGCACGAAAAGCACCGGCACGACGCGATGCAGGGTGTCGTCCGCCAGGCGATCCAGGCCATGAGTCTCGCGCAGCCCGGTGAGGAGGGCAGCGAAGATCGCGCCGACCACGAAGATGTAGATGGCCGCGGCGGCCCGGGTCCCCGGCCGGGTCAGCAAGCCGTTCCGCTCCCCGAGAAGGGCACTGGCGCCGGCCACGATCGCCACCAGCGTGTTGGTGAGGACGGTGAAATAGCTGAAGACGAGGACGACGCCATCGAGAGCGCTGCGTCCCTGCGCCTGCACGCTCTCGACGCCCAGCAGCACCTGCAGCACTACGGCGCCGCCGGCAAGGAGGGCGATCATCCCGGCGAAGAGACGGCCGAGCCTTGGATTGCCTGTCACGCCGCACCTCTTTCCAGCCGGAATCGGGGCCGGTGCTGTCGGTTCCTGTTGCCGCATCGTTTTTCCCGAAAACCGGCGCCCCTTTTTTGGCCGGTACTCCAGCAGAAAGAGGTGCCATCATGATACCTCTGACGGTCAGGAGCGCAACTGGACGGCAGACCTCGCCAGGGCGCGATCGATCGCCACCAGCACCAATCCGACGAGATAGAAGGCAAGGAGGATGAGGGCGGCATTGCCGAGGGCCCGGGGATAGCCGAGCACCGGCACGTTGGAGAAGGGGTAGAGATAGCGGCCCGTCAGCGCGCCATAGACCAGGGAGTAGACGACGTAGAGTGCCGGGAAGATCAGCCAGGCCAACGGATCGCGCCACGCCAGATGACCCTTCGGCACGAAGAGAAGCCAATAAAGCGTGAAGAGCACCGGCACCACCCGGTGCAGAGCGATGTCGACGGGGACGGCAAGGCCCGTCAGCTGCCGCAATCCGGCGAGAAGCACGGCATAGATCACGCCGACGATGATGATGTAGACGGTGACCGCCGCCCGCGTCGACGGTTTGGTCAGGAAGCCTGCTGCCTCGCCGCACAGGGCGCAGGCGGTGGCGACCACGGCCAGGATCACATTGGTCTGCAACGTGAAATAGCTGAACACGGTGACGAGGCCGTCCAGCGCCGTGCGGCCCCTCGCCATCACGGCTCCGACCACGATCCAGGCGCGCAGGGCCACGGCGAGCCAGGCGGTGATGGCGATCAGCGCCACGAAAAGGCGTCCGGTTGCCTGGCTGCCCGTCATGAATCACCTCGATCGCTGCTGCGGCTGGCAGCTCAGTCTAAGCCGCATCGGCCGAGGCTGGCCAGCCCGCTGCGATCAATAGGGATCGCTGCGCTCGAGGATCTCCTGGCCCATCAGCACGCAGTCGCCGGGGATCTGGGCATAGATCAGGCGCATGCGGTAATTGCCCTTGTAGATCGAGCCCTCGACCTCGATCACGTCGAACCGACCCTTGCCGGCCAGGGCGCCCACGGTGCCGACCGCCTTGACGCTGCCGGGGTCGACCGTGGCGCGGTCGTCATTGTCGGAATGGAAGGCGAGCAGTTTCTGGGCCTGCTTCACGGCGGCATCGGCGCAGCGAGGGCGCGGAGCGGCCTGGGCGGCAACGGTGCCGGCGAGCAAGGCGAGGCAGGCGAGAAAGACGGGATGGCGCATGAAATGTCTCGGGTGAACTCGGCTGGGTACCTGCAGATAGCGGCTTCGCGGCCGCGTCGCCAGTCTGTCGCTGCTCGCGATGCCGCGGTGGTGAAGGTCGGACCTATGCCAGCACCGTGGCCCTGTCCGTCCGCGCCCGGTAGCTGAGCGCCTCGGCGATGTGGATGCGGCCGACATCGGCCTCGCCGTCGAGATCGGCCAAAGTACGCGAGACCCTGAGCACGCGGTGGAAGCCGCGGGCCGACAGGCGCATGGCTTCCGAGGCGTCGCGCAAGAGTTTGGTCGCCGCGGCATCGGGGCGGGTGACCTCCTCGACCACACTGACCGGCACGCTGGCATTGGTGGAGCCGTCGGGCAGGCCGAGCGCACGATAACGCTGGGCGGCGCGGTCCCGGGCCTCGGCCACCCGGGCCGCGACCTCGGCCGAACCCTCGGCGGGCGGCGGCAGGATGAGGTCGGCGGCCGAGACGGCCGGCACCTCGACGACGATGTCGATGCGGTCGAGCAGCGGGCCGGAGATGCGGGCCTGGTAGTCGGCGGCGCAGCGCTCCACCGGCCCGCGCCGGCAGGCGAAGCCGGGATCGTTGGCCTTGCCGCAGCGGCAGGGGTTCATTGCCGCCACGAGCTGGATCCGCGCCGGATAGGCGACGCGGGCATTGGCCCTGGCGATCACCGCCTCGCCCGATTCCAGCGGCTGGCGCAGGGCATCGAGGGTCTGCGGCGCGAATTCCGGCATCTCGTCCAGGAAGAGCACGCCGTGATGGGAGAGCGAGACTTCGCCCGGCCGGGCATGGATGCCGCCGCCGATCAAGGCTGCCATCGAGGCCGAATGGTGCGGGGCGCGGAAGGGCCGCCGGCTGGTGAGCTCGCCGCCGGCGAGCTGGCCGGCCACCGAATGGATCATCGAGATCTCCAGGAGCTCGGCCGGCATCAGCGGCGGCAGGATCGAGGGGAGCCTGGCCGCCAGCATCGATTTGCCGGAGCCGGCCGGACCGATCATCAGGAGATTATGCGCGCCGGCCGCCGCCACCTCCAGCGCACGCTTGGCGGTCTCCTGGCCCTTGATGTCCTTGAGGTCGGGCAGGGCGGCCGGCGCGGCGGCGATGCGCGGCTGCGGGCGGGAGAGCAATTGCGTGCCCTTGAAATGATTGACGAGCTGGATCAGCGAGCGCGGCGCGAGAATGTCCATCTCGGGGCTCGCCCAGGCCGCTTCCGGCCCGCAGGCGGCCGGGCAGATCAGGCCGAGCCCGCGGCCGTTGGCCGCGACGGCCGATGGCAGCACGCCGGCGACCTTGGTGATGGTGCCGTCGAGGCCGAGCTCGCCCAGCACGCAATAGCCTTCCAGCGCGTCATGCGGAATGGCGCCGATGGCCGCCATCACCCCGAGGGCGATGGGCAGGTCGAAATGCGAGCCTTCCTTGGGCAGGTCGGCCGGGGCGAGATTGACGGTGATGCGCTTGGCCGGCAGGGCCAGGCCGGCCGCGGTCAGGGCGGCGCGCACCCTTTCGCGCGCCTCCGACACCGCCTTGTCCGGCAGGCCGACGATGGTGAACACCACCGAACCGGTCATGATCTGGACCTGCACGTCGACCTGGCGCGCTTCCACGCCCTCGAATGCCACCGTCGCGACGCGCGATACCATCTCGTTTCCCCGTCAGCCTGCCCGACGATAGCGAGGAAGCGCGGCATCGCCAAGCGGAAATGAGAACAAAGCGTGATTCTGGGGACGCGTAGCCCCATGGCGATCGCGGCAGCCGCCCGGCGGGGAATCGGGCGGCCATTTTTGTCTGCGGAACCGCTCTCACCAAACGCCCGGGGCAATCGTCACGGGGCGGCAGTCGTGCGACGATGCTCTTGGATGGAATGGTCCGGATCGCGTGCACAGCTGCTGCGATCGGCGAGGCGCAATTCGCGCACCAGCAGCGAAACTACGGACAAACGTCGGCGCTATTGTCTCGTCTCGTGTCATGCAGTTCAACGCGGGTTTTGCAGGTTACGTTCCGGATGAAGTCGCGAAGAAGTTCAGGCATTGCTTTTGTTGGCTGCGACGGCGGATCATCGGACCTCAGGTCCATATAGATGTCGATGGATGCCTCAATGGCCCTCTGAACGGACGAGGGGTTGTTCTCGGCGATGGTTGCAGGAAGTCGCCCGTGCTCGTCCAATCCGAGCGCTTCGAGGCGTCTCACACCCCGCTGGTTTTTGCCTGCGCGGCGATACAATAACGGCCCCAGAACCTGCTCGCGGAAGAAGGCAAGCATACCAATTGCCTCGTAAAGTTCGCCGCGAGCAAGTTTGGTGGCCGCATAGTGCAGCCAGATCCAGGTCCGCGTCTCGAACCACTCCGAGGGATGATTGGGCCATGCTACCGTCCCGGCTTGAACACGGGCCTCGATGCCCGCCGGTTCCCTGGCAAACAAGATTGCCCGCCTCTCGATCTGATGATCGAGGTCAGATTTCAAAACAAATTTCAGGTCGACATGCAGAAGCGGGGGGCCGTAGAGGCAGATGAGAAGACGCGGCTCGCCGACGTGCTCGCCCGTGAAGGCGTTGACCAGATCAGGCAGGGCGTTGGCGAAGGCCAGTCGCGTCGCCATGACGTCCGCATAGCTTTCGTCGTTGACTACAATGACGAAGTCCAGGTCGGAATGCTCATCGAGGCCGCCATGAATGTACGATCCTCCTATCAGAAGGGCGCTTAGTCGATTGTCGGACGCTACCGCATTGCGGACGCGTTCGAGGTAGTTCGCATGAGTTTGAGGAAGATTGCTGGGCATCTGTTTCTCCTTGCCAGCACCTCAGGATAGAACAGGCGGCGCGCCTATCACAACTCGCTTTTCGAGCTGGCATCATCGCTTTACGATGGCGAACGCGCCATTGGGTCGAAAGACGACAAACGGGATCGTGCAGCTCTGTGTGCTGTTGGCGCATTGTTGCGGTCAATTCTGCAGCCGCAGCTTTCGGAGCGGTCCGCCGCGCTGCTCCACATTCAGTCGCAGCTACTTCGATCGGCGAGTCGCAATTTATTCGATCGAGTCGCATCTATTTCGAGAAATGACATCTGGATTATTGTCGTTGGCCGCAACGGGACGGTTCCCGGCTTTCGCCATTCGTACCTCTCAATGGATGTGGAAAAAAATCACGAGGCCCTATCCGGGCTCTTCATTCTTGGCCGGGGGCTCTCCTCATGAGTGAGGCGCGACATACTGAAATTATATTGTTCAATTGCAGATTAATTGAAGTTTTTCTGAATATCCTCTTATGTGAAGGCGCTTTTCTCTGAGGACTTCGGCTGTTCAAGTTTTGTTACAGAGAATTTTTTCGAACTGTTGCTCGTTGGCAACATGATTCCTATGAAATCGAGGCTATTGATAAGGAAAGTTCATATTTGGAATCTTGCTATGCGTAAGTTTCTCATTGCCTCTTCCTCGTTTTTTTGTCTCACTGGCGCAGCTATGGCCGCCGATCTTGCCCCGGCTGCTGTTGAGCCGCTTGCACCGGTAGCAGTTCCGTTCAGTTGGACGGGATTTTATGTGGGCGCCAATGCCGGGTATGGCTGGAATAACGATGACGCTACCCTGGATGGCCTCGGCGGTCCCGAGTGGGACCCTTACTATTCGGATGCGCTCGGCAAGAAAGACCTGTCAGTAGACGGCTTTGTTGGCGGCGCTCAAGTCGGATACAATCGCCAGATTGGCCAGTTTGTCGTCGGCGTCGAAGCAGACTTCAACTATTCCGACATGACGGATAAATCCACGATGCGGAATCCAAACGGACGTGCCGGTGCCTACACCTATCGTCAGTCGTCCTCCATCAAGTGGTTTGGAACCGTCCGCACACGTGTCGGTTATGCGTTCGATCGCTTCCTGCCATACGTCACCGGCGGTCTATCTTACGGCAAAGTCGACGTCGCACACGACGAGCAATTCTTCGGCACGCGCTACGCGGGCTCTGCCAGCACGACAAAAGCAGGCTGGACTCTTGGCGCGGGCCTTGAATATGCGGTAACGGACGCCTGGACGGTCAAGGCCGAGTATCTCTATTTTGACCTCGGTGAGGTGAAGAGTATCGCCCTCCCTTCCCCCGCCAACCCACCATTTTCTCAGCGGTATTCTCAGGATGTTACCGGGCAGATTGTGCGCCTCGGGGTCAACTACAAGTTCTGATCGCATAGCTGACGCTCCCGCCGGCTGGCGGGGAGACCGCTACCGCCGAACATAAATTCACGAGACAGCGACGGATTCGACTGCACACCACGTTGAAGGTAGTTGAGGGAGCGAACCGCTGCCCTCGCGTGTGTACACGATCATGGAGTGTTGCGTTGATCCGAACGATAGCCATATCCGCCGCCTTCCTAAGCGGCCTTTTACTGACGAGCTGCGCCCCGCCAGTCGCGCGAACGATGGTCGTGGGCGCTCCCGTAGGCTGCGGCCCAGGCTGGCGCCCGAACATCTGGGGGCGCTGCGTGCCCAATACGCCAGTCTATTATCCGTACCGGCGGCCAGTTTACCTCGGATACGGTGGATATCGCCGGTACAGCTGGTAGCATTTCAGGCCCGGCCGATACTTCCCCCGATCAGACGGCCGGGACATTGTCGCAAAGCGCTGCGCTAACAGGAAGACGAACGCCCTATCCCCGATGGCCTGTTGGGTGCAATATAGTCAGTTCATCTGACAGAGCCAGATTGCGCCAGACCATTACCCTCAACGTAAACCCCTACCTCTCTGAACGGGAGACACGGAGAAAATGGCCCGCAGATCAGACCACAACGGCGATGCCTTCGATCTCGATCAAGAAGTCTTCCCCGTAGAGCTTTGACACCTCAACCAGAGTGACAGCAGGCGCTGCCGGAGGTGTCGTCGTGGCGAAGAAACGGTTGCGGCTCTCGCGATATGCGCCGAGATTACCCATGTCGCGGAGAAAGACTGTCATTTTTACAAGGTGGCTTGCGTCGCAGCCGACAGCCTGAAGGGCCGCATTCAAATTGCGAAAAACCTGATTAGCTTGGGCGATGAAGTCGCCTTTGCCAACCAATACGCCGTCTCGGTCGAGCGCAGTCTGACCCGCTATGAAGATCAATCGGCTCGCCTTGACATCTACCACCTGCGAATAGCCCGATGGTGCCCCCAGGTCCGGCGGGTTTAGACGATGGATTGCGCTTCCTTTATCAATGGTCACAAACCCTCGCATTTTTTGATAGCTCACCGGATTGTCAGCTAGCGTACGATTTCGCCCCCCTTCCTGTAAACGCCCCGGACTAGCCGAACGGGGCGCTCTACTGGACCCTCGACAAACAGCAGTGAGTGTGATCGCTTCTCCCATTGAGTCGCAGCTATTTCGTCCCGCGAGTCGCAATTAATCCGGCCGAGTCGCTTTCAACTCGAGAAATGACGGTGAATGCTGCAGTTGCGCCAGCACGGCCAGGAGGCGATGTTCGCGTGTCGGCTTGCCCACATTGGGGACCCCGGCCAGAACATCCCCGCCGATTTTCTCGGGCCTTTCATATGCGCTCGCCAGGATGAAGGGTATACCTCGCGCTTTCAAGGTTTCTGCAACCGGCGTGACGAGTTCGCGCCCAAGATTGACGTCGAGGAGCGCGACCAAGGGCAACTCTTCCTCCAACAGGCGTAGCGCATCTCGCACGGTGGCCACGGGCCCCATAACGCGCCACCCGTGGCGCTGGAGCAAGAGCTCCAGGTCCAATGCGATCAGGAACTCATCCTCGACGATTAGAATGGTCTTCTGCAAGCGATCGGCTTTCAGCTCGCGAGAAAGGCACCCCCGAGCGGAATGACGATCTCGACCCTCAAACCGCCTGCCGCATATTGTTGTTCCACCTCACCGCCGAGACTGTAGGTTGTCGTGGACTGGATCAGTCGCGTTCCGTAGCCGGTCGTTGTTGGCGGCGCAACGGGCGGCCCGCCGCTCTCCACCCACTTCAGCCGGAGGCGGCTATCGCCTTCCTCGACCTGCCACGCGATCGTTATGCGACCGCCGGCGAGAGACAAAGCGCCATACTTGGCGGCATTTGTCGCAAGTTCGTGAAGGACGAGGCTCAGCGACATCAGCGCGCGAGAACCGAGTTGAATATCGGCGCCCGGCACGATGACGAGGGATTCGGGGGCGGTGGCATAAGGTCTGAGATTCCGTTCGATCAGCGCCCCCAGGCCGGTGTCCCCTTCCTCGGTGAAGGCAAGATCTTGCGATTCCACCAAGGCGCCGAACCGGCCCAGAAAGTCATCGCGGTATTCTTCGGCCGAACGTCCCTCCGTCGTGGTTTGGCGGGCGATTGCTTCGGCAACGGCAAGCAGGTTTTTCATGCGATGCCGCAGTTCGCCGAACTTCAGGTCCTTTGCCGCCTCCTCGTCGTATCGATCGGTTACGTCGACGATAGATACCAGCATGGTGTGACTTACATCGTCAGGGTGATGGAGCCTGCGGGCCGTCACGAGCATGATCTTCCGGCCGAGACCGGGAAAGTCATGCTCGACTCGGTAATCGATCACGGCGGTCGCTTTCGGGATCACCTCTACAAGCAGCTGTCGCAGCGCCGGAATATTCCATTGGCCGCCGCCCAATTCATAGAGAGGTTTGCCGATGGTCTCGTATCGATCCACCTTGAATGTTTCAAAAAAAGCACGGCTGGCAGTCTGCACGCAGAGGCTTTCGTCCAGCACAAGCAACGGATCTGGAACGGTATCGACGATCCCCTGCGCCTGAACGTGGCCGGCGCGCAGAATGCGATAAAGGTCTTCCATATGCACCATGCCGAGTTCTTCCTTGAAGGGGTAAAATAGGAGGGAAATGAGCCGTCTGCAATTGCATGATGCTCCCTGAGCCTCGGGTCTCCGTCCTTCGCCGGCCAGCCGCCTGGACGGGACGAGCAGCGGCTGTAAGCGCTTTCACTCATTGCGGTGCAGCTATTTCGTTCGCTCTCGAATCCAGTCGCAGCCAATCGTCGCCAGTATTGCTGGATTGCTTCGTCTGGGCCGCAATGACATAGGACAAATCATCCGGAGACCGGAATTGCGGCTGTAGCGCTACGGCGCCACTGAAGCTGGCGTGCCGCCTTCGGGTCTTTTCTCCAGCCGGCCCGCAGGCTCATGGGCGCGAGGAAGCGGGGCGTCTGCCGATGAACGAGAATCGCATACATAAAGCTTTCCAGATCGGCGTTTTGCTGAAGGGTGCGCATGCATTATTGGAATGCGCCGGAGGCATCGGGCTTGCCCTGGTCAGTACGAATTCAATCTCGGCTTTCGTCAACCATTTCACGCAGGAAGAGCTGATCGAAAATCCTGGAGACTTCATCGCCACCCATATGCTCGCCTTTGCGCAGAATTTCAACGTCGAGACAAAGCACTTCTATGCGTTCTACCTGTTGAGCCACGGTCTGGTGAAAATTGCTCTGGTCATCTGCCTTCTGAAAGGAAAGCTTTGGTCATATCCAGTTTCACTGGTGGTGCTTGGGCTCTTCATTGCCTATCAACTTTATCGCTTTTCTTATACGCATGGCCCGGGGCTGATCATTCTCACGATGTTGGATATCGTAGTGATGATGCTTGTCTGGCGCGAATACAGGCTTGTGAGAAGCCATTTGCCGACAAATTAGCGAGACTTCCTGCGGCAGGCATCGTTGACACGGACTGAACTCGCGGCAGGCACCGACCGACCATTTCGGGTCCGCTCGCAGCTATTTTTTCGAGTCGCATTCATTTGAAAAAATAGGCCAGCCCGGTTCGGCGGGCTGGGCGCTGCTGATGACGAGACGCGCCTAAAAACGGCTGTCGGCCGTGCAGCCGGCGACATCGATCGACTTGATGTTGTCCTTCATGTCCGTGAAGGCCTGGATGTTGCACAGGTAATCGACGTTATCGACCTGCACCATGCGGTTCTCGCCGACCGGCGTTTCGACATCCTGCGTGTAGATCGTCGCCGCCTGGCCGTTTCCGCCCTGTGTCATGCCGACGACCTGCCGGCTGGTCGATGTGCCGGTCTGCACCCATCGGCTCTGCCACTGTCTTGAGATGCGCGTGTTGTTCCAGGCATATGTCCCGCCATCCGTGCAATAGGAGCATGGCGGCAGGTTCAGCGTTGGCGGGCCAAAGGCATTGATCGCCACGGAGATCGGCTTGCCGATCATCGTGCTTGCGGCCTTCTGGACCGGGTTCGATTGCTGAGCCGTCGTCACGCAGCCGGTGAGAAGCAATGTTGCGATGATGGCGGTGCCAAGCTGCACGACACCAGGATTCAGTCTAGCCATGCAGCTATCCCCCTATGTTGCCCGGGGCCAAATTACGCGTGGGCACCGCATCGAACCATAGGACAGGTGTGCTAGTCGCTCGTTGCGCTGGCCCGTATCTGGAAAGGGAGGCCGCGGCTGATTTTCAGCATTTTGACGATGTCGGCCGGCATGCGGGTGGCTCGCACGGGGGCGCTTATGGCGTGGGGACGACGGGTCTTCGCTCGAGCAAGGGTTTGGCGCCACGGCGTTCGACCTGTCATGGACGCAAGCGTGCCGACGGTGCGAGTTCACTTCCTGAGAAAAATGCGGGAGAACCGCAGGATGCGCCGTATCATGACCGCCCCCAGCCGGCTTTTCGACCGCTTGCGCCGCAAGCCCGGGAATGACGATGCCGAATACGGCCAGGCCGTCGTTCGGCTGATCCTCGTTCCGCTCTACAGCCTCTATTTCGCCGGGGTCACGTTCGTTCAAGGCTTCGGGCTGTACGACAGCCCGATCTTCACGACCCTGTATTTCATCTACCTGGCCGCGGCGCCCGGGCTCTTTGTCTGGATTGTCCGCGCGCCCGGCTACAATTTTTCGCGCCGCGTCGCCGCGATGTCGGCCGACTACCTCATCATCACGGCCTCGCTCGCGGTCGGAGATCAGATTCTGCTGCCGGTCTACGCCGTTCTGCTATGGGTGACGGTCGGCAACGGTATCCGCTACGGCGCTCGCTATCTCGTCGCGGCGACACTCGTCGCGCTCGCCGCTCTTGCGGTCACGGCCCTGCTCAATCCCTATTGGCGGGCCAATCCCTACATCACGGTGACGCTCGTACTGACCACCATCCTCGTACCTGCCTATATCCTGTCGCTGCTGACACGATTGCAGAAGGCCTATGCCGAGGCTTTGGAAGCGAATCTCGCCAAGTCCCGATTTCTCGCCCAGGCAAGCCATGATCTGCGCCAACCCATCCACGCGATGAGCCTCTTCACCGCGATTTTGCGCGATGCCGGGTTGACGGAGGAGCAGCGTTCGATGGTCGATAACATCGACCGCTCCCTGGAAAGCCTCGGCCGGTTGTTTCGCTCGCTGCTGGACATTTCTACCCTCGACAGCGGTTCGGTCGAGCCCAAGCCGGCGAGCATGGCGATGGCCGAGCTCTTCGATGACCTCCGCCGGCAGAACCAGCAGCCGGCCCAATGGGCCGGTGTCGATCTGCGATTCATGCCGTGCAGCCTCCACGTGCACGCCGATCAAACGCTTTTGACCACGGTCCTCCAGAATCTGATTTCCAACGCTTTGAAATACGCGCCCGGCAAGCCTGTACTCATCGGCTGCCGGCGACGCGGCGAAACGCTCGCGATCTGCGTGCACGACCGCGGCGACGGCATCGCCGCGCATCACCTTCCGCTGCTGTTCACGGAGTTCTATCGCGTGCGCGAGCGCGGCGACAAAGATGTCGACGGCGTCGGACTCGGCCTTGCCATCGTCAAGCGCTTGACGGCCCTGATGGACCTGAACGTGACGATTCGCTCGGAGCGCGGACGCGGCACGAGCGTGGCCATCACAGGCGTGCCAATCACCAAGGCAAACGCCACGGCGGCCACCACAGCACGGCAGCGCCTGCTGCTTCAGCGTTCCGCAATGGAAGGCCTGCGCATTCTCCTCGTCGAGGACGATGCGGACATATTGGAGGCGACCCATACCCTGCTGAAGAAATGGGGCTGCATCGTTCAGGCCGAGCTTGCCCCACCCAAGACCGTTGCAGCCTGCGATCTCGTCGTCACCGACTACGACCTGGGGGGCGGCGTGACCGGAAGCGATTGCCTGGGCCATGTGCGACGGGCGCTCGGTCGCGAAGTTCCCGCCATTGTCCTCACCGGGCATGATGCGAGCCGCATCCGCGCCGAGCTGGCCGATCCGCGCATTCCAATCCTGTCGAAGCCCGTGCGGCCGGCCGAGCTGCGCTCAAATCTCATGGCGCAGAAGATCAAACTGGACCGGCTGGCGCGAATGCCGGGCGAGCGCGGCTAAGGCGCTTTGCCCTAGAGCAAAGCGCGTTCAAGCGTGAACGCTATTTGCTCTAACTCATTGTTCTGACGCGTCTTTGCGATCCCTGGTGACTCCGTCTGATCGCAAAACGCTATGGGTCAGCCCGGCAAGGGCCGCCTTCGCCGCCGCCGCCGCTCGCGTTTCCACATCGAAAAGGCGAAGCAGCGCCGATACATGGATACGCACGGTGAAGGGCGAAATATCGAGCATGCGCCCTATTTCCTTGTTCGACATGCCTTCCGCGAGCAGCCGCAAGACCTCCGCCTGCCGTGGTGTCAGCGGCGGAATGGGATCGCGCTCGGCTCGCGCCGACGACGCCATGTGCGACGAGGCTTTCAGCACGACGAAATCGCCGTCCCTGACCCTCTTGATGGCCTCGCCAATCTCCTGCGGCGGCACAGCTTTGCATATGAAGCCGTCCGCTCCGCCGGCCATCACCTTTTCGATGACCTCGTCATCATCGATCATCGACACCGCGACGATCGAAGCGTTGGGAAATTCCTCGCGCAGATCGGCGATCGACACCTCGACCGAAAAGCCTGGGAACAGCAAATCGAGGAAAAACATGCCGGGTGCGGGCTCTGTCCGCGCCAAGCCGAGCAACTCGTCGAACGTTCCAGCTTCTTCGATCACTGCTGCCGGGCACAGGCGCTGCACGATGCGCCGCATACCCTCGCGGAATACCGGATGATCGTCGGCGATGGCGATGCGTTCCTTGCGCACATTCATTGCGATCGAGTGCGTTTCCGTTCCGTTTTGGTTCAATCCGCCTAATTGAAACGGGTACGCGCCCGGGTTGGCATCGTCAAGCCGCCTTGCAGGGGTACGCGGGCCCTGATGGCGCGCTTGCCGCCGCCGGGGCATCCGACACGCCGCATCCCGATGTGTCTTCGGTATGCTGAGAGCCAACGGCGCTCGACGTCAGAGGTCATTGCGCATATCGCCATGGCTGCCAACATTGAAGTCGCCGCAGCCAATCAAGCGCGCCTGCGTCTGGGCGTATTCATCGCGACCGGCGAGTCGAGCTTGATTCAATCGAATCGCAACCTCGAGAAAGCACACGCATGTCGAAATCAAATCCCCCGCTTGTTCCGACTACGCTGTGCGAAATCCTGCAACCGTACCCCGAGCTGATTACCCGGCTGCAAGAGACGCTCGATCAATTCGCTGAATCAAAGCCCAGGCTTCAGCCTTTCGACGAAGCGGTTTGGGCACTGAAGAACAGGCTCGGCGTCTTCCTGGCGGAGTCGGCGGACGAATTGGATGCTGCCACAACCAGCGGCGACTTCAGGGTCATCAAACAGGCTAAAGACAAAAAGGCGACGATAGGACGCGCGCTCTTATGTTTTGATCGGGATCTGGATGATCTCTGGAGTTATTTCGAGGAAAACAAGAGGGCTTACGAATAACCCCTCCTGGCAGCCGGCATGAAGAAAGCCGATGCACGTGCGGAACGCCCGCTTCGGCGTTCGGCACGGGCTCCATTGGGCTTCGGATGTCTAGTCCGGCGCCATCTGACAGTTGGGGCCCACCCATTTGTTGTTATAGGTATCGAGCTCGTTTTCCATCATGGTGGCATTGCAGACCGGATAGCGGCCATCCCCACGCCGCGCCATGCTGAGGTCGCGATATTGTTGAATAAGGGTGTCGCGATCCGGCGGGTGACGGCGTCCCTGCCGCAGCGACAGTTGCATGACGCATTTGGCGAAGGCGTCAGTTCCTTCCCTAAAGCCGAAGCTGGCGCACTGGGCCTTATTCTCCGAGATCTGGTCTGCGCTTGCGCTGCCTGTCGCGAAGCCGACGATCAGACAAACGAGGCCGGCGATCGGTAGAAGGGTCAGATTGCGCATGACATGTCACTCTCTCATCGTGCAATGCCTCTACAAATGCCCGGGATTGCTGGCAAGCGTGATATTTCGTTCCGTAAGCCGCAAATGTTGCGATCGATCGCAATCAATTGGAGGAACGCCTCAGTTCGGCATGAGCCCCTGAAAAGCGACGGCGCCGGAAGCTCAGTCGACAGCCTAGCAGCGCGCCGGGTAGTGAACCGGTGTATTGACGCCATTCCAGATGACGGCCAGATGCAAGCTCACCAATGTGTCGAGCAGCTGCCGGAGGCAGGGGCGAACTTCGACGGCGTTGCCGGCCTCGGCGTGAAGGACGACCAGATCCTTTTCAACCAGAAGATGCATCACACGCCGGATCTGAATCCGGGGCACGTCGAGCTGCTGGGAAGCCCAGCCGTAGTTGAAATATACAGTCAGTGCTGTCCGTAGGTCGGAGTTTCCCTCGGCGATCATCAGCAGCAACAGGATTTCGTATCCTCCAGCCTTTTCAAGTATGATTGCAAGATCGGGCGTGAAGATTGAGATATACCGAAACTCCAGGATGGATCGATAGGAATACTCTACGATCCTATTGAGCAATCGATCATCTCTGTAAAGATCTGTGACAGCGGTCGGATTTTCGGTAAGGAGCGAAAGAGGGAGCAAGAAATTCTTGTAAATTCCTTTCGCCGTCTCGATTGCTTTCGGGGTGGACTCCAGACGGATGTAGCGGCGATCAGAGCCGCGTTTTGCAGATTTGAGATATCCTCCGACCTGAAGCAGCCGAAGATATGTCGCAATTCTGGTTCTGCCGGCGATGCCTGCGTGCTCGGCGAAGTGAAGTGCGCCGGCCAGCGTCGTGCCATGCTCTTCTTCCGAGCTGCCATAGGCGAAATTGCTCCGCAAGACATAAACGCCCATCAAATGTCGGACTTTTTCGGTTGCGAAATGCGACAGTAAGAAATTACCAGCGAGCATCGAGCAATAGCGCTTCGCAAACATTCGAGCCGCGGCCCTGAAATTATGATGCCGCCGCAATTCGGCAGCAGTTGCCTGTACTTCTTCCGCAAGCATGTTTTCTATCATTGTTGTTTAGTGATATGCGGCTGTCCAAGCAGGAGTACAAATCACTAGCAGCCGCCAGATTGAGCGCTCAAATTGTAGGCAAAAACAACTATACTATTACTTCCCTAAGGGAGGTTGCCGATTGAATGCGCCACATCTGCTTACTCAGATTCGAAAGCAGTGCAATAAATGGCACACGTTTTGGCCAAGCTTTTCGTAAAGCTGTGACTCGAAAGATACAGACACAATTACTACGTGCGTGTCATAACGTAAGAACATGGAGAGGTTCGAAAAATAACAGAAAATATCCCTGAAGAGAGATGGAAATGAAAATGAAGTCTAAGCAATCATTAGCATTGCTAACCACAACTGCGCTCGTTTCTGCCGCAACGGCATGTATTGTTGCTTGGCAACCGGCATACGCGGCTAATGAATGCGGTATAGCAGTCAGCGGCGGCGCCGTCATTTGCAACGGAGATGGAGCACCAGCCACGGATCAGGCAGCGAATACAACCGGCATTCACTATACAACTGACGGTGTTTCGGTGACGGCCGATGGTACTGTGGCACCGCTGTCAATTACCCCGCCGGCTGGCACCGCCGGCATTCGCAATGAAGGGGCGAGCACGGGAACCCGCTCGAGCACCGTGCTGGGCAATACGACGATCACTGTGTCGGGAGGGGCGCCCGGTGCCGAGGTCTACGGGGTTATTTCTCGCGTAACCACGGGAGGCGGCGATGCCGCCGCGACCCTGGATGGCGGGACGATCAAGGCAACCGGCGATTACGGTTACGGCATGGTCGCGCAGACGAACAGCAATGGCGATGCCTCGGCCACCATGAACGCCGGCTCGATCTCCACCACAGGATTGGGAGGATCGGGCGTCGGCCTGTTCGCGGAGGCATTCGGTTCGACCAATACGGGCAACGCCACGGCCACCATCAATGGCGGCACGATCACCACCCTGGGATCGCATGCCGTCTACGCCTTGACCCGCGGCAGCGGCGAGGCCTTGGCCGAGATGAACGGGGGCTCGGTCACGACGGTCGGATTCAGCAATGCCGGTATCGTCGCGCAATCCCTCGGCGTGGGGGATGCCATTGCCCGTCAGACTGCTGGAACCATTGCCGTCCAGGGCACATCCGTGGGAATGCTCGCCCTGGCGAGCGGCAATGGGGACGCAATCACCGAGCAGACCGCTGGAACGATCAGCGCGACCGGCACTGGCGCCACGGGTATCGCTTCGGTGGCGGACGGCAGCGGCAACGCCATTTCGACACAAGGCGTCAACGGCGTGGTGAACTCCACGGGTGCTAATGGCGTGGGTATCGCAACCCTTGCCCGCGGCACCGGTACATACGCCCTCACGACGGCGGGCCAGGTGACGGGTGGCAGCGGAACCGGGTCGGGCTTGCTGACCTCTGGCGCGGCAGGCGGGACGATCGACATTCTGTCGACGGCCAGGGTTGACGGTTCCGCGTCGGGCGTGGCTGTGAATGATGGCGACGGTGCCGTTACACTCACCACGAATGGTACGGTCATCGGGGATATCCTGACCCATGGCGGTGCCGACACGATTCAGCTCGCGGGCGGCACGGTCACCGGAAACGTCGACGGCGGCATCGACAACGACACCATCAATCTGGTGGGGGCGAGCGTCTCGGGAACTCTGCTGGGCGGCGACGGCAACGACACCATCAACTGGACATCGGGCACGCTTGGGGTCGGCCTGAATGGGGGCAACGGCTCCGATACGGCCCTAGTGACGGCCTCCGGCTATAACGGCACCCAGAAGCTGGACGGCGGCGACGATGTTTCGACGGCTGACGGTTACATCGATGCATTGACGCTTCGAGGTTACGCCCTGTCGGTGCCCGGTGCGAACCTCACCAATTGGGAAAAGCTGACTCTCGACAGCAGCACGATCTCGCTGAGTGATTCCACCATCACCTCGAGCACGGAAGACGGCTATGGCGTGTTTCTCGCCAACGGCACCACGCTGACCTCTCCCTCCACGCTGACGGTCAATGCGGATCTCACCATCGATGGCAGCTCGGCCCTTCTGGCCATGAACGGTGCCACCATCACCGGCGATCTGCGCAATGCTGGCCTGGTGGACATGCGCAATGGCTCGGCAGGCTCCACCGTAACGGTCAACGGCAATTATGTCGGCAATGGCGGCACCGTCGGTCTGGACACCGTCCTTGGCGCCGATGGCTCCCCCACGGACCTGCTCGTCATCAACGGCAATGCCAGCGGCTCCACGACGCTGCAGATCGCCAATGTCGGGGGAACCGGCGCCAAGACGATCGCCGACGGCATCAAGGTCGTGCAGGTGGATGGCACTTCGACCTCCGACGCCTTCCACCTGGGCTCTGCCTTGAGCGCCGGTGCCTATGACTACAACCTGTATTTCGGCGGGGTCGCCGATCCGGCCGACCAGGACTGGTATCTGCGTTCGGTCGGCATCAACGCCCCGTCGCAGGAAGTGACGCCCTATGCCGAGATTCTCGGCAATTTCGCCTATGCCACGTTGGGCACCCTGCAACAGCGCACCGGCAATCGCATCTGGCCGAACGGTGCACCGGCTGCCACCATATGGTGCAAGGACCCGACCCAGAACTTCCAATGCAAGCCGAGTGCCGAGCAGGATGCGGTCTATGCCGATGGCAAGCCCCATCTCGTCGGCGCCGGGGCCTGGGGGCGTGCGGGCGGCGAATATTCATCCTACAGTCCTCGCGTCGGCTCGGCCTATACCCAGAAGCTGGGCTATCTGCAGGCTGGCTATGAGGGCGTCGCCTATGAATCGGCGTCAGGCGAACTGACGGTCGGCGCGTATGGCACGGTCGGCAGCTCCGTCGCCGACATCGCCATCACCCCCGATCCTGTCACCGGCGCCAGGCGCAAGGGCAAGATCTCGACCACGGGCTACGGCGTGGGCGCCAATCTGACCTGGCTGGGCAATAACGGCCTTTACGCCGATGGCGTCGGCCAGTTCACCTGGTACCAGAGCGACCTCAGCCGGAAGCCGGGCGGCGACAATTCCGGCTGGTCCTCGGTCCTCAGCCTGGAAGTCGGCAAGCGCTTCGAGATGGGCTCGGGATGGGCAATCGTCCCCCAGGCTCAGCTGGCCTGGACGCATGTCGACTTTGACAGCTTCAACGACCTCAACGGCACCAAGGTCTCCCTCAACAAGGGCGACAGCCTCAAAGGCCGCGTTGGAGCCCGCATCGAGAACCTCAGCAGCTGGGCGTCCGACTCCAACACGTTCGACCGCCTGCAGGTCTACGGCATCGCCAATCTCACCTACGAATTCCTGGACGGCACCAAGATCAATGTCGGCGGGACCTCGCTGAGCCAGCAGGGCAAACGCCTGTGGGGTGAAGTGGGACTGGGTGGGACCTTCACCAGGAAAGACAAATGGAGCGTCTACGGCGAGGCCGACTATGCCATGGCCTTGTCTTCGGGAGGCGGTGACAACTACCGCGTCAAGGGTGTCGTCGGGGTCCGCTACAACTGGTAGCCGAGCGCCTGCGCCTTGGCGGGTCCGTCCGTGGACGGGCCCGCTCCTGCCGGACTCGGCGTTTCCACGGCCACGATTCATCAGCGAAGGAATACCCATGAGCACGCAGGAATTCGTGGATGCTCAACACAGCGCAAGGGTTCTCAGCTGCGAATTCGCACTCGAGGAGCATCTGTTCGCTCTCGCCAATATCGCAAGGGACGCAGGCTGGCGTTACGACGAGGTGACCGAGGCTCTCATCTCCCTGGCCAAATACTACAAGATGCACTGCGAAAGCCAGGGCCCCTCCTCGCACAAGGCTGCGCTGCGAATTTCCTATAGGAAGCTGCGCTTCCAGCCGTCAACCTCGAGCGAGAACAATCCGGAGCGCTAAGGTCTTGTCCAAACCAATTTCACCGGTGTTTCTGGTGTGTCTCCTGATCGGCGGCTGCTCACCCGGTCGCGAGCTCGCAGCCAAAACCGCCGTCGACAGTCAGTTCTCCGCCTCTGACGCCCAGATCAGACCGATCGATCGATCGATGTTTCCGGCCGATTTCGCTGTTTCCACCGTCTCCTACCCGTCTCAGGAGAAGCCGGGAACGATCGTGGTGAACGTGAACGAAAGGAAGCTCTATCTCATCGAGGGGCAGGGGCGCGCCCGGCGCTATGCCATTGCGGTGGGCCGGGCGGGATATCGCTGGAATGGCGTGGCGCAGCTCGAGCGAAAGTCAGCCTGGCCTTCCTGGTATCCCACCGACGATATGGCGAAGGAAGCGCCCGGAATCCCGCGAATGATTCCGGGTGGTCGTGCCAATCCTCTCGGGGCAAGAGCGCTTTACCTCTACGCCAATGGGAGGGACACCCTGTACCGCATCCACGGCACGAGCGAACCCTGGACGATCGGCACGCAAGCGTCCTCGGGATGCATCCGCATGTTCAACGAAGACGTCATCGATCTCTTTGAACGCGTATCGGTTGGAGCCAAGGTGATCGTCTCGTGATCACCGATAGACGCGCCTTTCCGATCCAGCCGGATTGGAAAACGCCATAAAATCTCGCGCTCGAAACGTCTTCCGTCCGGCCTGAGCCTTGCCGTCATCATCCGACATAGGCGGCAAGCTCCTCGGGAGTCCCTCGAGGAAAGGCTTCCCTGAGATAGTCCAAAAATGCCGACACCCGGGCGCTGAGCAGCCTTCGTGTGGGATAAAGCGCCCACAGGGCGGTTTCCGGTCCTTCCACATCCCCCCACCGTACAAGCCTGCCGGCGGCCAGATCCGGGCTGACCAGCGAGAGCGGCAGGCGCGCTGCCCCGACGCCCATCCGGGCAGCGTCGCGGACCATCAGCAGCGATGACAGGCCGAGCACCGGTTTGACGGCAACGCTCGACGCGCCGGCCGGCGTAATCAGCTCCCATGTTTCGGTCTGGTTGATCGCGCCGCGCACCACCGCTGGAACAGGTTCGAGGTCTGATGGCCGGGCGAGGTCCGGACCTGCCACGACGACCTGTCTGTCATGAAGGAAGACGCGGCCGACGAGGCCCGCATCCGACTGCGGGTTGACGCGGATCACCAGGTCATAGGCCTCCTCGATCATGTCGACCGGCCGGTCTTCCGCTGTGACCTCAAGCCGGACCTCCGGATATTTCCGCGCAAAGCCTGCGGCCAGTTTCCCCATGGCGGTCTGCGAAAAGAGCAGGGGCGCGCTGATCCGCAATCGCCCGCGCGGACTGTGCCCGCCCGAGGCGATCGCAGCCGAGGTTTCCTCGAGCTCCGTCAGCAATTGGCCCGTTCGCTCGAACAGGGCGCGGCCCTCCTGCGTGAGCTTGAGCGTTCTTGCGCCCCGCTCGAACAGGCGCAGGTCGAGGCTTGCCTCCAGCTCAGCTACGCGGCGCGACAAGGTCGCCTTCGGACGGCCCGCTGCGCGCGCGGCCTTGCCGAACCCGCCGTGGCGGGCGACCAGGTTGAAATCGGCGAGGGCAAGCAAATCCATATGTTTCACCTACGAGACGGTCTGTCTAAATTTGGTGCCTATCGGTATTAATTTGGATCACTAAATTGGTGGATGTCAATTGAACCCCAAGCGGAGCAACCACCATGACCATTCTCGTTACGGGCGCCACGGGCCGCGTCGGCCGCCATGTCGTCGATCAACTCCTCCAGCGCGGCGCCAAGGTGCGCGTGCTGACCCGGGACCCGGCGAAGGCCGATTTTCCGGCCGGCGTCGAAGTCGCTCAAGGCGACCTGCTCGACATCGACGCCCTGCGGAGCGCCTTCAAGGGCGTGCGCACCCTCTTCCTTCTCAACGCCGTGACGGGTGATGAATTCACCCAGGCGATCATCACCCTCAACATCGCTCGGGAGGCAGGCGTGGAGCGGGTCGTCTACCAGTCGGTGTTCGATGCCGATGGCGCGGTGAACGTGCCGCATTTCGCGGTGAAGTCGGGCGCCGAGCGCATGCTTCAGCAGATGGGTTTCAGCGCCACCATCCTGCGTCCGTCCTACTTCATCGACAATGAGCTGATGATCAAGGACGCGATCCTGGGCCATGGCGTCTACCCGATGCCGATCGGCAGCAAGGGGGTCGCCATGGTCGATGCCCGCGACATCGCGGAGGTCGCCGCGATCGAGCTGATCCGCCGCGACCAGGCCCCCGGCAAACTGCCGATCGAAACCATCAATCTGGTCGGACCCGACACCCTGACTGGTCCGGACGTGGCGAAGATCTGGTCGGAGCTCCTCGATCGCCCGGTCGTTTATGGTGGCGACGACCCCAGCGGGTTCGAGCAGAACATGGCCAGCTTCATGCCGAAGTGGACGGCTTACGAGATGCGCCTGATGGCCGAGCGCTATGTCAGCCACGGCATGCTTCCCGAAGCCGGCGACGTCGAGCGGTTGACCGAAATCCTGGGCCGCCCGCTGCATAGCTATCGCGACTTCGCGGCCGAGATCGTACGCGCGGCCTGAGCGTTTTCCAGGAAAGCCGACCGGTCTGTCGAACAAGAAAACGCGTCAATACAAAGAGTTATGCCAGGTCGCGAAATCCCTGACCGTCATCTCCGGCTGAGCTGCTGCACCGTCATTGCGGGCGTAGCGAAGCAATCCAGGCTCATAGACGCTCTGGCCATGGCTCCTGGATTGCTTCGCTACGCTCGCAATGACAGGTGAGTCAAACATCGCGACCGGCGGTATTATTCTTCGACGCCTCTTTCGCTGGACGCCAGCGCAGACGGGCCTGCTTCCTCGACAGCATCCCCGGCCGGCCCGTCCCAGTCACGGCCGGCCACGAGCGCCCACAAGCGCTCCGCAGCCGGGCTTTGCCGCGCCCGGGGGCGGTAGAGGCGAATCTCTATCGGGATGTCGTTCTCGGCACTGGCGGCTCGCACCAGCCGTCCGCGCTCGAGGTCGTCGGCGACCACGCTCAGGGGGGCCCATGCGATGCCGCGGGCCTCGCGCGCCATGGCCACGAGCACCGAGGTGAGATGCGAGGCGAACACCGGTTTCACCACGGCCTCGCTGCGCTCCAGCGCCCGTGCGCCGGCGAGAATGCGACCGAGCCCGGACTCTTGTGTGTAGGACAGCAATGGCAGTGGCGCTTCCGGTTCTCCCGGCAGGGCAAAGAGCGCTCCCGCCCCATCCGGGCGCGGGACGCTCACCGGAAGCAGCACGTCCGCCCCGACATGGATCGAACGAAACTGGCCCGAGGCCAGCATATGCGTGGTGGCCGGATGGTCATGGCAGAGCAGGAACTGCGCCTCGCCGCGCAGCATCATCTGCTCGCAGGCGGCCATATGAGCGGCGGTCAGCTGGATCGTCCCCTGAACGCTCTCGAAGCTTTCCACCGTCCTCAGCCAGTTCGGGAAGAAGCTCACGGAGAGCGTCTGCGTCGAAGCGAACCGAACGGTCTCGGCCGTTATGCGCGCGGCCTCGCGCGCCGCTTCCCGCCCCTGGTAGAGGCGCCGAAGCGTCTCCTCGGCCACCGGCCGGAAGCGTTCGCCCGCCGGCGTCAGCGTGACCGGCAGGACGTCGCGCGTGAAAAGCGGCGTGCCGACCCATTCCTCGAGGGCGCGGACGCGTCGGCTGAAGGCGGGCTGGGTGATGCAGCGCTGCTCCGCGGCGCGCGAGAAATGCCCCAGGTCCACCAGTGCCAGGAAGTCTTCGAGCCATGCGGCGTCCATCCGTCGAGCCCTTCTGCCGAGTCCAGCCCCTTCAAGGCGCAGGTCCCCCGCGAGCCGGGTTGGGAAAGATCGCGAGTCCCTGCATGGCGGTCAACGGCGGCCCGGCATTGCCTGATGCAATAACGGCATTAGCGGCATCGGCCGGGTTCTGGCTCTCTGCTGGGGAACGCTGCGGCCGACAGCCAGGATGACGGCCCAAGAAAAGCTACAGGGAGAAACGCCGTGCAGAGAGCCAATCAAGCGCAAGCGAAACCGCTTTACAAGAGCCTCTACGTCCAGGTCATCGCCGGCATTCTACTCGGCGTCGCGGTCGGGTGCACGGCGCCCACCCTCGGCGTCGACATGAAGCCGCTGGGCGATGCCTTCATCAAGATGATCAAGATGGCCATCGGGCTGGTGATCTTCTGCACCGTCGTCGCCGGCATCAGCGGCATGAGCGATATGAAGAGGATGGGCCGGCTCGGCGGAAAGGCCCTGCTTTACTTCGAGGTGCTGTCGACGCTCGCCCTCGTAATCGGGGTCGTGGTCGGCAACCTCGTGCGGCCCGGCGCCGGCATGAACGCCGACCCGAGCAAGCTCGATACCGGGGCGGTCGCCAAATATGCCGGTGCCGCCCAGGAGCACGGCACGGTCGACTTCCTGCTCAACCTCATTCCCAACACCGTCTTCGACGCGCTGACCAAAGGCGAGATCCTGCCCGTCGTCTTCGTCGCCGTGCTGTTCGGCATCGTGCTGGCGAAGATGGGCGAGCGCGGCAGGCCGTTGCGCGATCTCGTCGATGCGGCCTCGCACTGGATCTTCGGCGTCGTCAACGTGCTGATGCGCTTCGCGCCCTTCGGAGCGTTCGGCGCGATGGCCTACACGATCGGCAAGTTCGGCCTGGGCTCGCTCGGCCAGCTCATCGGCCTGATCGGCACCTTCTATCTCACCGGCGCGATCTTCGTGTTCGGCGTCCTCGGCATCGTTTCGATCTGGGCCGGCTTCAGCCTGTTCAAGCTCCTGCGCTACCTCAAGGAGGAGCTGCTCATCACCCTGGGCGCAAGCTCGTCGGACGCGGCTCTGCCCTCGCTGATGGAGAAGCTGGAGCACCTCGGCTGCTCGAAGTCTGTCGTCGGCCTCGTCGTGCCGACCGGCTACATCTTCAACGCCGACGGCACCTGCATCTACATGACGCTGGCTGCCCTGTTCGTCGCGCAGGCCACCAATATCGATCTCACTCTGACCCAGCAACTCGCGATCTTCGGCGTGTCCCTGCTGACCTCCAAGGGTGCGAGCGGCATCACCGGGGCCGGCTTCATCGCCCTTGTCGGCACACTCTCGGTCGTCCCCGCGATTCCGCTCGCCGGCATGGCGCTGATTCTCGGCATCGATCGCTTCATGAGCGAGGGGCGGGCCATCGTGAACATCATCGGCAACGCCGTCGCGGCCGTCGTGATGGCGAAGATGGAGGGCGAGCTCGACATGGCCCGCATGCGCGACGTGCTCGATGGCCGGCTGGTCGAGGACTACCCGGTCGGCGGCGACGTGGACGCGGCGCCCCGTGCCCCCCTCGCAGCCAACACGACGACCTGACCGACGCTGAACCCGAGACGCGGCGAAGCCGCGCCTCTCCATCTCCGCAGGACTGAGACGATGTCACCCCGAACGCTCTACGACAAGCTCATCGACAGCCACACGGTGGCCCGCCTCGACGATTGCACCGGCCCGGGCTCCGAGATTCTCCTCTATATCGATCGCACCGTACTGAACGAGTACACGAGCCCCCAGGCTTTCAGCGGGCTGCGCGAAGCAGGCCGCCGGGTCTGGCGGCCGGGGGCCGCGCTCGCCGTCGTCGATCACGTCAATCCGACGGCGCCGAACCGCGGCGCCGCCATGCCGGATGCGGGCGGGGCGCAGCAGGTTCGCTATTTAGGGGAGAACTGCCGCGACTTCGGCATCGAACTCTTCGACGTGCTGCATCCGCTGCAGGGAATCGAGCACGTTGTCGCGCCGGAGCTCGGCTTCATCCTGCCCGGCATGATCGTGGGCGCGGGCGACAGCCACACGACGACCTATGGCGCGCTGGGCGCGCTCGGCTTCGGCATCGGCACCTCGGACATCGAGCACTATCTCGCCACGCAAACCCTGCGGTATCGCCGGATGCGAACCATGCGTATCATGCTCGACGGCATCCTGTCGCCGGGCGTGACCGCCAAGGACGTGGTGATGGCGCTCATTCGCACCATCGGCGCCTCGGGCGCGACCGGCTATGCCGTCGAATTCGCCGGCAAAGGCATCGCGGCCCTTCCTGTCGAGGGCCGGATGACCATCTGCAACATGGCGGTGGAGGGTGGCGCCCGCGGCGTCATCATGGCCCCTGACGAGGCAGTATTCAACTACCTCACCGACAAGCCGAGGGCGCCGAAGGGAAATGTCTGGGAGGCTGCCGTCCAACACTGGTCGACCTTGCACAGCGACCCGGATGCCGTGTTCGACCGGGAAGTGCGCCTGCAGGCTGAGGAGATCGAGCCCCTGGTGACCTGGGGCATCAGCCCGGACCAGGCGGCTCCGGTGGGTGGGCGTGTTCCCGACCCTGGCGCGGAACCCGATGCCGACCGTCGGCGCGACATGGCGCGCGCGCTCGCCTATATGGACCTCGCACCTGGCACCGCGCTCGAGACGGTACGCATCCAGCGGGCCTTCATCGGCTCCTGCACGAATGCCCGTCTATCCGACCTGCGCGAGGCAGCCGGCGTCCTGCGCGGCCGTCGCATCGCGGACGGTGTGCGTGGTATGGTGGTGCCCGGCTCCTCGAGCGTGCGGCGTGCCGCCGAGGCCGAGGGGCTCGACCGCGTGTTCATCGAGGCCGGGTTCGAGTGGCGCCAGTCGGGCTGCTCGCTGTGCCTTGCCATGAACGACGACATGCTGGCCCCCGGCGAGCGCTGCGCGTCGAGCACCAACCGCAACTTCGAGGGCCGTCAGGGGGCGGGCGGGCGCACCCACCTGATGAGCCCCGCCATGGTTGCGGCCGCTGCCGTGACCGGCCACCTCACCGATGTCCGTCGCTTCGCCCGGGAGAACTGAGCCATGCAGCCCTTCGACACCGTGGCCGGCCCGGCCATATGCCTTCCGGCCGCCAATGTGGACACCGACGTCATCATGCCCAAGCAATTCCTGAAGGGCATCGACCGCAGCGGGCTCGCCCGGGGTGCGCTCCACGACCTGCGCTTCGACGCGCAGGGCAGGCCGCGCCCGGACTTCGCACTCAACCGCCCGGAATGGCGGGGCGCGCGCTTCCTCGTGGTCGGCCCGAACTTCGGTTGCGGCTCCTCGCGCGAGCACGCTGTCTGGGGGCTGCTGCAACTCGGCATCCGCGCCATCATCGGCACGAGCTTCGCGGGCATCTTCGCCGACAACGCGGCCAATAACGGGCTCCTCCTGGTCAGCCTCGACCCGGTGCAGGTGGGCACCCTCGCGGCCTTGGCCGCCGACCCGGAGTGGAACCGCCTCACCGTCGACCTGCCTCGTCAGACCATTCTCGCAGCCGGTGGCGTGCGCGTGACGTTCGAGCTCTCGGCGGCGCGCAAGGATGCCCTGGTCCGCGGGCTCGATACCGTCGGGACGACGCTCGGCCGGGCCGGGGCGATCCGCGCCTTCGAGGAGCGGTACCACGCCGCGCAACCCTGGCTCGCCTGCTGAGGAGCGGAACATGGCGATGATGGACCCGTTCCTCGCGGGCTTTGAACTTCGCGACGTCCACGCCGACGGAATCCGCATCCGGGCCGCTATTGGCGGCTCGGGACCACCTCTCCTGCTGCTGCACGGACACCCGCAGACCCACGCGACCTGGCACGCGGTTGCCCCGAGGTTGGCCGAGCGCTTCAGCGTCGTGGCGATGGACCTGCGCGGCTACGGCGATTCCGAGAAGCCGGGCGGCGGAGAGGGGCATGCGCACTACGCCAAGCGCGCCATGGCGGCCGACGCGGTCGCGGTGATGCGCCGCCTCGGGCACGGGCGCTTCGCGGTGATCGGGCACGACCGCGGTGGGCGTGTCGCCCACCGCATGGCGCTCGACCATCCCGGCGCGGTGACGCGCCTCGCCGTGTTCGACATCGCGCCCACCGCCACGATGTATGCCCGCACCGACAAGGCGTTCGCCACGGCCTATTTCTGGTGGTTCTTTTTGATTCAGCCCGAGCCGCTGCCGGAGCGCCTGATCGGCGCAGACCCGGAGTTCTTCCTGCGCACGCACCTCGAGGGGCAGTCGAAGACGCCCGGCGTGCCGGGGCCCGAACTCTTCGCCGAATATTTGCGGGTCTACAGCGATCCGGCGACGCGCCACGCCATCTGCGAGGATTACCGCGCCGCGGCCACCATCGACCTGGAGCACGACGCTGCCGATGCGGATCGCCGGGTCGAGGTGCCGCTCCTGGCGCTCTGGGGCGCGAAGGGCACGGTCGGGCGAACCTATGACGTGCTGGCGACCTGGCGCGAGAAGGCCACCGATGTGCGCGGCCACGCCATCGCATGCGGCCATACCCTGCAAGAGGAGCGCCCGGACCTCGTGCTTGCCGCCCTCGGCGATTTTCTCCGTTGAGCGCAGACCCGCCTCGTTTTCCCCGCCGGCCCGCTTGGCGCTGGCGGGACGTGCCCACCGCCCAGGCAAATGGGGACAAGCCGATGTCCATGCTCGACAGTTCGGCCGATACCGAAACATTCCGTTTCGGTATCGGCTAGGCAGGAGGGCCTCAGCGAATAAACGAGCCTGGAACAGGATGGCCGCCAAGGCGAACATGATTACGCAATCGGCGCTGCTTGTGGCCCTTTCCACACTCTGGGGCGCGTCCTACGCCTTCATCAAGGTCGGCGTCGAAACCATTCCGCCGGTCACGCTGATTGCCGCCAGAACCTTGATCGCCGGGGCCGTGCTCGTCGCCTTTCTCCGGCTGCGCGGACTGAGACTGCCGAGGGATCGGCGGATATGGGGACGTTTCGCGCTTCAGGCCTGTCTCAACAGCGTCGTTCCCTTTACCCTGATCGCCTGGGCCGAGCAGACGACCGATGCGGGCCTTGCGACCATCCTGAATTCCACCTCCCCCATCTTCGCCTTCCTGCTGACCGCCGCGGTCACGCGCCACGAGGCCGTCACCGGCCGCAAGCTGTTCGGCGTGGCGGCTGGGCTGATCGGAACATGCCTGATCGTCGGCATGGAGGCGCTTGAAGGCTTCGGACGTGAAATCTGGGCGCAGCTCGCCATCATCGGCGCCACGCTCTGCTATGCAGGCGCGGCGATCTTCGGCAGGAGCTTCAAGGGGCTCGAACCGGTGATGCCGGCCGCCGGCTCGCTGATTTCGGGTGCGGCGGTGCTCGTGCCGGTCAGTCTCATCCTCGATCGCCCCTGGACCTTGGCCCCGAGTGCCCAATCCGTGCTCGCGCTCCTTGCGCTTGCGGTTTTTTCGACGGCGCTGGCCTTCGTGATCTATTTCCGACTCGTGCAAACGCTCGGTTCCGTCGGCACGACTGCGCAGGCCTATCTTCGGGTTCCGGTCGGCGTGGCGATCGGTGTGCTGTTTCTGGGAGAAACGCTGTCTCCGACGGCGTGGGCCGGCCTGGCGTGCGTGGTCGCCGGGGTTATCGCCATGACGCTGCCTGGCCGCAAGCGCTGAGGAAGTTCAAAAAAGCGCCGAACTGGCCGAAGGCCGCCTGCGATCGCCCTTCGCCAAGCCGCTCAAGGTTTCATGCTCTGCAATAGGGAGGATAGCCCCGGCTCCTCGACCACGAGAGCCGCATCCGCCGGCAGGACCCAGCGCACCTGACGCTGGCCGATCTCCTTCCAGGTCGGCAATGTCGCATTCACACGCAAAGGGTACACGCAGACTTCAACCAGATCGAAATGCTCGGCGCGGCGTTTCCAATAGATGAAGCTGCCGCAGGGCTTCTTGCCGACGGTCCCGACCAGGCCGGCTTCCTGCTCGGCCTCGATGCGCGCTGCCTCCCAATCGTTGCGCCCCTTCATCGGCCATCCCTTCGGGATCGACCAACGGCTGGTCTCGCGCGTGGTGATCAAGCAAACTTCGAGGCGTCCGTCCCGCTCGCGCACGGGAAGCGCACCCACTTGATGCTGCGTATCGGCCTGGCGCTTCTTTTTGTCTTTTCTGGACATTGCTCGACACTATAGCCCAATCGGGCGCATTTTATGTCAGATATTCGACGCAGATTGTTGTTTTGGCAACATGTAACGATCGAAAGCGGCTTGCCGGTTGACAACGCGCCGGTGAGGGGAGCGGTTCCTAGGGGCAAAACGCGTTCCAGTGTGAACGCGCTTTGCCCTAACTGCTTGTTTCGAGCCGTCTTTGCGATTCCTGGTGGTTCCGCCTAATCGCAAAACGCGGTAGCCGGCGCAGAAGAAGGAGGATTGGTCATGGACCCCAAGGCGGAATGGCTCCGATATAGCGGCTGGGACGCCACCGAGCATGACCGCTGGCTGCGCGACAGGATCGCCTCGCTCTTCGACCTGGAGACCCCGACGCCGAAGCAGCAGCATCTGTTGCAAATGGCGAGCTTGCGGCTGACGCTGCAGGACCTGCCGGCCGCGGCCTATCCTGGCCATGAGGCCGAACTCCGGGCCTTGGCGGAAAGCGAGTTCAAGGACTCGGACTGACGGCCTGGCTTGTTCAACGGCCGGATACCCTTGCCTGCGCAGGCGGTCGCTGGCGGGCGTCAGGCTGTCTCCACGCTGGCCGCCGTCGTCAGCGGGGGCCCGTCATAATGGGCGCGCGGGCGGATCAGGCTGCCCCTGGCGGTCTGCTCGAGCATATGGGCGATCCAGCCGACCGAGCGGGCGAGGGCGAAGAGCGTGAAGGGCGTGCTCGCCGGCAGGCCATGGCGGTCGGCGAGGGCGGCGAGGGCGAAGTCGACATTGGGAGGCTCGTCGCCGTGCTCGGCCACGGCCTCACGAATCCCCTCATAGATCTCGCTGCAGGGAAAGCAGGCCAGAAGGGCAGTCGCGCGGGGATCTCCGCCGGGATAGAGCGGATGGCCGAAGGCCGGCAGGCGATGGCCCCGGGAAAGCCAGTCATGCACGGCGCGCCGGGCGCCGATGCGCCGGGCCGTCTCCGCCAGGGCCTGCATGCTCACGGCGGCGGTCCCGTGCAGCGGGCCGGCGAGGGTACCCAGCCCTGCCAGCAGGCCGGCGGCCAGCGGAGCGCCCGTCGATGCGGCCGTGCGGGCCGCGAAGGTCGAGGCGTTGAGCTCATGATCCGCCAGCAGCACCAGGGCGCGCCGTATGAGGTCGGCGGCGTCGGGCGCCTGCCAGGCCTGCGCGGCCTGCTGGTGCAGCGGCAAGGCACCATCGGCGCCCCCGCCGAGCATGGCGGCCGCCATGGTGCCGACCAGGCCCGCCGCTTCCCGGCAGAGCACGGCATGCGAGCGCCCGCCGGTGGGAAAGTCATGGCTGGCCCGTCTTGCCAATGCGAGCAGCGCGGCTTCGAAAGGATTGGCCGGGACCGGGGTGCCCTTGACGGTGGGCGGAAAGGCGAAATCGACCCTGCCGACCTGCCAGAGCAGTCGCGCGATCTCTTCGAGGCTCGCCCGCTCTGCCAGGCCGGCGGCATCTTCGCCGCGATACCACAGGCGGCCGTCGACGATGGTGGAGAGACCGGAGGCCAGCACGGGCTCGCCGAAGGAGATGGTCTGCGTGGCGACGTCGGCGACACTGCGGCGCCCGGCATGGCGTCCCGCCAGCCTTTTGACGTCCTCGCCATGATAGAGGCTACGCCGCACGTCCTGCGGATGCGGCCTGGTGCGGATCCGGCCGCGGCTGACATTGGCATAGAGCGTCTGCGGCTGGACCTTGAGCAGGGCGAGAGCTTCTTCGGAGGTGATCCAGGACATCGGCGCAACCGGGCAGATACATTGATGATTTCGATCAAGATTGACGTCAATGCTAAAGCGCCCAAATGCTTGTCGCAACTTTGATAAGGAGATTGCGATGAACAATGGATTGGATGATGTCATTGCCACGGAAACCGTGATGTCCGACGTGGACGGCCTTGCCGGCCGGCTCGTCATTCGCGGTCATTCGCTCGACGACCTGGCCGGGCATGTCGGCTATGAGGACCTGGTCGCCATCCTATTGGACGGTTTCTTCCAGGATCTGCCCAGCCCGGCGGCACTGGCGTCCCGCCTTGGCATGGCCCGCCGCGACGTGTTCGAAATGCTGGTCGCCGGGGGAGCGCCGGATAGGGAACTGCCTGCCACCGATGCGCTGCGCGCCGCCATGGCCCGGCTGGGGGATGGCGAGGACCTTGACGTGGCGCTTCGGCTGATCGCCGCGCCCGCCATACTGACCCCGGCCATCATCCGGCAGCGTCGGGGCGAGGCGGCGATCGCGCCGGATCCGACGCTCGGCCATGCCGCCGACATGCTGCGCATGCTGCACGGGACGGTGCCCCGCTGGGAGGCCGCCGCCGCCCTCGATACCTATCTGGTCACGGTCAGCGACCACGGCCTCAATGCCTCGACTTTCACCGCTCGGGTCGTCGCTTCGACACAGGCCGGCCTGACCTCGGCGGTGCTGGCGGCGCTCAGTGCCCTGAAGGGGCCTTTGCATGGCGGTGCGCCGGGCCCGGTGCTCGACATGCTCGACGGCATCGCCGCGGCGCAGACGGCTGAGGCCTGGCTGGAAGCGGCTCTCGACCGCGGCGACAGGCTGATGGGCTTCGGCCATCGTGTCTACCGCGTGCGCGATCCCCGGGCCGAGGCGCTCAAGCGGGCCGTTGCGGCGTTATTCGGGCCCGGCACTAACGACAGGAGCCGCCTGGCCTTGGCCGAGCATGTGGAGGCGGCGGCGACCAGCATTCTGGCCCGCCGCAAGCCGGACCGGTCGCTGCAGATCAATGTGGAATTCTATACGGCCTTGCTGCTCGAAGCCCTCGGCTTCCCCCGCGAGAGCTTCACCAGCGTCTTCGCCACCGGGCGTGTGGCGGGGTGGATCGGCCATGCCCGCGAGCAGGTGCTCTATGGCCGGCTGATCCGCCCGCAGTCCCGCTATGTCGGCCCCCGGCCGGATCAGGCGGCCTGACGCACGTCATCCCGGACGCGAGGCGGCACGGAGTGCCGCTTCGCAGGTCCGGGATGATGTGATGTTCTACGCCGCCGCCGTTACCAGGCGCGAGCCCACGCCGGCGAGAATGAGCAGGACCGCCAACAGGAGAACCAGGCCTGCCCCGACGAACACGCCGCCCGCTCCGCTGACGTCGAAGATCGTGCCGCCGCCGGCGGCGCCGAGGGCGATGGCTAGCTGGATCACCGCCACGATCAGGGCCGTGCCGCTTTCGGTTTCATCCGGCACGGCGCGGGTGATCCAGGCCGTCCAGGCCACCGGCACGGCACCGAAGGCGAGGCCCCACAGGGCGATCAGCACGGCATCGGCCACTGGCGCGCTGCCGAGGCCGGCAAGCACCAGGCCGAGCACGCCCATCGCCAGGGGCATGGCGGCCAGGGTCAGCCTGAGGCTGCGCTCAAGCAGGAAGCCACCGAGGAAGGTCCCGAGGAAATTGGCGATGCCGAAGCCGAGCAGGATGGCCGACATGGTGCTCACGCCGACCCCCGTCACCGTCTCCAGGAAGGGCCGGATATAGGTGAAGAAGGCGAAGTGGCCGGTGAACACCAGGGTGACCGCCACCATGCCGAGGCCGATCTGCGGCCGCATCAGCACCTCCCACAGCGTGCGCAGGCGGGCATGCCCGCGCGGTTCCAGGCGCGGCAGGGTGGCGAATTGCACCACCAAAGCGAGAAGGCCGAGACCGGCCGCCATGAGAAAGACAGCCCGCCAGCCGGCGATGTCGCCGACATAGCTGCCGACGGGGGCGGCGAACACCGTCGCCGCCGAGACGCCGCTGAACAGGATCGACAGGGCGCGCGGTACCAGTGCCTCCGGCACCAGGCGCATCACCGTTGCCGCCGACATGGTCCAGAAGCCGCCAAGGGCGATGCCGAGCAGCACCCGTCCGGCGATCAGGGCCGGCAGGCTCGAAGCGGAGGCGACCAGCAGGTTGGAAGCAACCAGCAGGATCGAGAAGGCCAGCAGCACGAGACGGCGGTCGATGCGCCGGGTCACCGTTGCCACGAGCAGGCTGGTGATCAGCGCCACGGTGGCGGTGGCGGTGACGGCTTGGCCGGCCACGCCTTCGGTTACGCCGAGATCGCGCGCCATCGGCGTCAGCAGGCTGGCCGGCAGAAATTCGGCCGTCACCAGGCCGAAAACGCCGAGCATCATGGAGACCACGGCGCCCCACAAGGCGTTCTGCGAGCCCGGCGCGACTGCGGTGGGGATGTCGTCCTTGTAGGCCCGGTGCGGGCCGCGATCGGCCTCGATCGCCTCAAGCGACGAGGCGCTCTGCAACGCTTCGCTCATCTGTCTGTCCTGTCGAATTGATCCGGAGCAAAACGCGTTTAGGCGAAACGCTGATTTGCTCCAGTTCTTTGGTTTGACGCGTTTTGCGATTCTTGGCGTCCCGCCAAATCGCAAAACGCTATTGCGTTGCAGCAACATAGGGTGGACATTTCGGACGATCCATGTCATCAAATCCGGAATGCTTTACCATTCGTCCGGACTTGAGCGTACACGCCGCGATAACCCGCCAGCCGACCTGATGAGCGAGCTGCTCCTCGGGATGCGGCTCAACGGCGTGCAATATCGGCGGCTGCATGCCGCGCCGCCGTTCGGCGTCCGTTTCGGCACGGCCGAAGGGCGGGCCCAGTTCCATTTCGTCGCCTGCGGCACGGTCTATCTGCGCATGGTCGGCGGGGCGGTGCACAGCCTCGGACCGGGCGATGCCGTATTGCTGCCGCGCGGCGGGGAGCACGATCTCGTTTCGGCGCCGGACCTGCCGAGCCAGGATGTCGGCACCTATGAGGCGGTTCCGCTCTGCAAGAGCGTCAGCGCAGTCTCGGCCTGCGTCGAGGAGACCTGCCCGACCAAGCATGCCCATGTCTTCAGCGGCTGCATGGAGTTCGATCTCGGCGGCATGCGTCCGCTGGTCGCCCAGATGCCCGAGGTGATGCTGGTCGGCACGCTCCTGGAACGTCAGCCCGAGATCGAGCCGATGCTGCGGGCGATGGAGCGCGAGGTGCTGACCGAGCGCGTCGGCTCGGCGGGCATCCTGGCGCGGCTGGCCGACGTGGTCTCGGCCTCGATCGTGCGCGGCTGGGTGGAATGCGGCTGCGGCGAGGTCGGCGGCTGGCTTGATGCGCTGCGCGATCCGCGCCTGAGCCGCGCCATCGGCGCCATGCACCGCGATCCCGGCCGGGACTGGACGGTGGCGGAGCTTGCGCAGGAAATGGGGGCCTCGCGCTCGGTCTTCGCCGAGCGCTTCCTGGCGGTGACCGGCCAGACCCCGCTGCGCTATGTCACCGAGCTGCGCATGCGCTTGGCGGCCGAATGGATCGGGCGTGACCGCATGTCGATCGACACCGCCGCCCAGCGCCTCGGCTATGCCTCGCAGGCTGCCTTCAGCCGCGCTTTCAAGCGTGTGACGGGCATGCCGCCGGGGGCTTTGCGGGCGGAAGGGCCGCACGCGAGGGCGTGAGCGCAGGCAGCCGAGAGACGCGATATATCCAGCACGGCCTCGCAGCCAGGATGAAAGACGATCGCTCCATTCCCCATTTCGGCCCGGTTGCCGGCCTGCCGGAAGTGTGTCAGAAATTTGGTACAGAGGACGTCGCCCCACAGAAGGGAGCCTCATGCCGGCTGGTGAGCCTGTTGTCGCCTGGTTGAGCCGTCGCACGCATGTTGCGGCCGTTCGGAGCGCGACGACGGCACCTGAGACAGGCGCCCTTCCGGCATCCCGCCGGTTTTCCTTCGCCGCTATCGCATGGGACGATGGTGCGCTCTTCGAGCCCCGCGCTTCGCCTCTTCGGCCCAACAGGCCCCTGCCACAACGACAAACCCTGCAGAGAATGGGATCCCCACCATGAGCGGACGCGAGAAGCTGCGCAGCCTGAGCGATATCTATCGTTTCCTGCGCATGAACGAGACGCCGATCTATGTCGTCACGCCGACGCCCTTCAACCTGCTCGGGCTCGACGAGTGGGTGGGCGGGCTGGAATTCATCAATTATTTCGACATTTTCGACGGCAGGCATCCGCGCGTCTTCGTGCCGCCGCGCACCGGGCCGGTCGAGTTCAAGTCGATGGAGGACGTCGCCAATTACCTGGTGGCCCATCCCGCCTTCCGGGCCCGCATCCGCAAGAAGCCGCGGGGCAAGGCGATCTTCGTGATGTTCGACGAGGAGACCGAGGAGCTCTGCGCCGAGGCCGGGGTCGACGTCGCCCTGCCCAAGGCCGCTTTGCGCACCCGCCTCGATTCCAAGATCGAGACGACGCGGCTGGGCAACGAGGCTGGGGTGGCCAGCGCCCCAAACACCATGGGTTTTGCCGGCAGCTATGAGGAGCTCGGCGCCCTGGCGGCCGCGGCGGGGCTCGGCAGCGACCTCGTGGTGCAGACGCCCTATGGCGACAGCGGGCGTACCACCTTCTTCGTCAAGAGCCAGGCGGACTGGGACAAATACGCCGCCAAGATCATCGGCCAGGAACTGAAGGTGATGAAGCGCATCAATCACCTTCCCGGCACCATCGAGGGCTGCTGCACGCGCCACGGCACGCTGGTAGGCCCCGTCATGACCGACATCACCGGCTTTGCCGAAATCACGCCCTATAAGGGCGGCTGGTGCGGCAACGACGTCTCGCCCACCATCTTGCCGGGCGATGCCCCCGACCGGGTGCGCGAAATGGCCCGCAAGCTCGGCGACCGGCTCTATGCCGAGGGCTATCGCGGCGTGTTCTGCTGCGACTTCCTGCTCGATACCGACACGCACGAGGTCTATCTGGGCGAGCTCAATCCGCGCGTTTCCGGCGCCTCGCCGCCGACCAATCTGATCACCACCATCTATGGCGGCTGCCCGCTCTTCCTGTTCCATCTGCTCGAATTCCTCGACGTCGATTACGACCTCGACGTCGAGGCGGTGCAGAACCGCTGGAAGGAATATGACCACTGGACCCAGCTCATCCTCAAACAGACCGAGGACAAGGTGGAAATGCTCACGCGCGTACCGCAATCGGGCATCTGGCGCATGAATGACCGCGGCGAGATCGCCTATCAGCGCTCCGCCCTCGATCTCACCAGCGTCGGCGACGAGAACGAGGCCTTCTACATGCGCGTGTACGGCGTGGGAGAATATTGCTACCATGGCGCCGATATGGGCTGTCTGCTGGCGCGAGGCCGGATGCAATCGGACAGCCGCGAATTGCTGGCGCGTGCCAAGAAATGGAACGCCGGCATCAAGGCGCAATTCGAGTCGGTGCCGCTGTCCGCCATGACCGCTATCGTGCCGCCGGTGGACATGGCCTCGGCCAAGTGGATCTAATGGGTTTGACCGAAAGAAACGTAAGCACCTCGAGCTTTGTCGTAGCCGGGCTCGACCCGGCTATCCAGAGGCACTGCGTGCGGTCGGACCCAGGGCTGGATTGCCGGGTCAAGTCCGGCAATGACAAGATCCGCGCTGTCGATAATTGCGCCGCGAGTTTCGAATCAGGCTCTGACGGCATGAGTGGAAAGAAATGAACGTAGGCTTCCGCAGCTTGCGGGAACAGGAGCCCGGCCTGGCCTGGAACGCGGTGTTCCAGGCCGGCTGGCCGGGATGGCGGCAATGGTTTCTGGAACGGGGCGGCGCGCAGGCGCCGAGCCTCGTCGATGCCGCCCGAGCCGTCCGCCGCTTCATGCCGGAAATGGAAGGGCTGTGGTCGGGACTGGTGGCGGCGGTGCCATCGGACGAGGACGTCGCCCGTTTCCTGAGTTTCTGGACCCCGCCGCGCTACCTCGTCCATTGCAGCCAGGCCGTGCTGGTCGATGACCACGGTCCCATCCTGGTGCGCAATTACGACCTGGCGCCGGAATTGAACGAGGGTACGCTCCTGCGCTCGCGCTGGCGCAGCCGGGACGTGATGGGCATGGTGGACGGGCTGTCCGGCCTCGCCGACGGCATGAACGATGCCGGCCTCGTCGTCTCGCTCACCTTTGGCGGCCGCGCGGTGGCGGGCCGGGGCTTCGGCGCGCCCATGATCGTGCGCTATCTCCTGGAGGTCTGCTCCGATACGCATCAGGCTGTGGAGGCGCTGCGCTCGGTGCCCTGCCACATGGCCTACAACGTCACCGTGCTCGACCGCCAGGGCCGCTGGGAAACGGTCTATCTCTCGCCGGACCGGCCGGCGATCGTCTCCGGCAAGGCCTTCACCACCAATCACCAGCTCGGGGTGGAATGGCCGAGGCATGGCCGCCTCTCCCGTACCGTCGAGCGCGCGTCGGCGCTGGAGCGGATCCTGGCGAACCCCGGGCTGGACGGGGACGGACTGGCTACGGCCTTCCTGACGCCGCCCCTGCTGACGACGAGCTATGCGCACGGCTTCGGCACGGTCTACACGGCCTGCTATCGACCGGCCGCCGGCGCCGTCACCCTGCTCTGGCCCGGCCAGGCCGCGAGACACTGGACCTTCCAGGACTACGGCCAGATCGAGTTCCAGGTGAGCTATCCGGATTGAGGCGCGACAAGCCTTCTCCCCTTGCGGGAGAAGGTGCCCGAAGGGCGGATGAGGGGAGATACGCAACGATGGAGGGTGGTCGCCGTCACCCCTCATCCGTCATTGCATTCGCAATGCCACCTTCTCCCGCAAGGGGAGAAGGCTTGTCGCGCCTCACCGCACCGGCTGCAGCATGGCCTCGAGATCCGGCAACTCGCTGTGATGGACGAGAAGCACGCCGAGCTTGCGGGCGAGCTGCTCGGCGGCATTGGTGAAATCCCGGTTGGAGACCACCACGGCATAGTCGGCGTCGACGAAGCCTGCGGCGGCATGGGCTTCCTGCACGGCCTTGTTGCCGACCGGATTGCCGAAATAGAGCTTGCACTGCAGGGCGACGGAGAGGTCGTCCCGCCGCGCCAGGATGTCGACGCCCTGATCGCCCGATTGCCCCGTGACCTCCGCTTCCCAGCCGGCCTTGCGCAGGAGGTCGGCGCACAGATGCTCGTAATCCTGCGGCGAGATCTCCTCCATGGCGTCGGGAATGCGGGCATCGGGCTCCACGGCCGCCCATTTGCCCACCATGCGGGTGGCCAGGGCATCGAAGCGGGCGACATCCTTCTCGTCCAGGGAAAGCTTGGTGGAGGCGCGGAAGCGCACCAGCTCCTCGTGCCATTTGTCGAATTCTTCGGCGCCATAGGCGTTGACGCGCACGAGCTGGCGATAGCGCCTGGTCAGGGCCTGGTCGTGGCGGCGGATCAGGCGCCGCCATTCCGCGCTGTCCCCGCCGACCGGCAGGAGACCGAGCCGCGTCAGCAGCCAGACCAGCACGAGGGCGGCGAGGGCAAGGCCGGCGGCGATGCCCGTGAGGCGGTCGAGACGCGCCAGATTCATCGCGACGATGAAAACGATCGCGAATTTGGTCAGGTTGACCCATGTCGACGCGCGAAATATGCCGAATCCCCGAAACATGGGCTGGTTCTAGCGCAAATATCTTGCCAAGAAGTTGGATGAGAAAGCCGAAAAGGGGCGAAGCGTGGGCGGCATCATTCGTGTTATCATCGCGGTGGCATTGTTGTGCAGCCTGCCTGCCGTTGCGCAGGCGGGCATCCGCTTCGGCCCGGCGACCTGCCCGGTCCCCGCCGATGCGGCGTTCAAGGTCCTGGGCGCCAGGGGCGAGGTCGACGGCGTTGCCTCCGAATATGCCTGGTTGCGCAAGAACAGGCCCGGCTGGCGGCGCGACCGGCAGGTCCTGTTGAACCGGAACGGGCGCCTTTACGACGTGCTGGATATTTCCAAGGGCAGCGCGAAACAGGCGATCTGCTTCGATATCAGTGATTTCTTCGGCAAGATGTGAGGGGCCATGACCGAGATCGAGACGCTCAATGCCCGCATCGACGCGCTGGAGACGCGCGTGGCCTTCCAGGACGAGACCATCGAGGATCTCAACCAGGCCATCATCGCGCAATGGAAGCAGATCGAGGCGCTGAACCGGTTGCTCGCCCAGCTGCAGGATCGTGTCGAGATCGGCGAGCAGCGCGCCGATCTCGCCGGTTTGCCCGAACCGCCGCCGCCGCATTATTGAGGATCGAGACAATCATGCCGGAACCGACCGTGACCGAAGATCCGCAATCCTCCTCCCCGATATCGCTTGCCCAGGCGGCCCGGCTTCTCGGGATGGAGACCAAGCCTCTTGCCAATGTCGCGCGCCAGCACGGCTTCTTCACGGCCATGGGCCGGGACGTCTTCTTCACGCAGGAGCAGCTCAAGCAGGTGAAGGCGCTGTTGGCGGACAAGGCGCGAGCCGAGAAGAGGGCGGCTTCGCGCAAGAGGAAGCCCGTCTCCACCTTCGGCGTGCATGAGAGCACGGAGCTGCGCAAGCTGCGTCGCCGCACCAAGAAGCGTCAGGCCAAGAAGGAAGAGTAGAGTTCCGGGCCCGCGGACGTCTCGTCCATAGGCACTAACTTAAGGCCAGAGGCGCGACGCCGGCCACCCCTTCGCCCCGTTCTTACGGGGAGAAGGTAAGGATGACGGGCGGCGCGACCTCACAAACTGACGCCTTGCGTAGCCCCTCACCTCCATCCTCTCCCCGTAAACGGGGCGAGGGGGCTCATATGTCGAGCTTCATCTCCAACCGCCTCATCTCGCCCAACCTCTTATCTTAGCGCCTATGGACGTCTCGTCCGTATCTTCCTTGCCGCAGGCGCTGCGTTTCCAAGAGCGGACGAGACGTCCCGCACCCGGAGAGATTTACGCCAGATTCGACCGGCTGCCCTCCAGTCCCGCCACCGCCGGCGCGTTCTCTTCCCTCACCCCGAAATGCCGGCGCCTGCCGAGCACCTGTTCGACGATGGCGCGGGTGAACAGGCCCGGGCCACTCGAATAGATGCGCCAGCCGCCATCGACATCGATGGTCCCGGCCCGCACCCGGCCCCATTCCGCGCTGGCGGCATAACGGTCGGGGAAAGCGGCATCGGAAGAGGAGAAATAGGTGTTGCGCTGGCGCAGCGACGCATTGGGCAGGCGCTGCGTCACCGCGATCGGATTGATCAGGGCAAGGCCGTCCCAGGCCTTCTGCGCCTCGCCCTGCTTGGCCAGGGCCTCGCAGTAGCGCAGATGGGCGTGCACATACATCAGGCCGATCTCGCGCCCGAAGAAGGATGAGGATTCGGCGCGGCGGAACAGCTTTTCCGGGCCGCCATTATAGACGACGGGACGGTCCATCAGATGGGCGCCGTCCGGCAGCAGCAGATGCTCCTCGATCAGCCTGAGATGGTGGCGGGCTTGGGCCTGGGTGAACAGGCCGCCGATGATGGGCTGCGTCATCGAGATCAGCGAATAGGACAGGCCCGTCCTGACATCGCTGGGATGCAGCAGCAGTTCGACGCCCCCTTTCTTCACATCGACGGGGGCGATGTCGGTCTCGGCGGGAGGCGCCTCCGGCTCGCCGAAGATCCCGGGATCGAACAGGCCGTAGCCGGCCACCACTCCATCGCGTATCAGGTGCTGGTTGAAATCGCCGCGCATGCGGGCCGCGAGATCGGAAAGTTCGGCGCTGCGGGCTGTCTCGCCCCGGCGCTTGAGGATGGCCGAATAGCGCACGATTTGCTCGTAGAGCAACGCCACCGTCCAGCTCGACACCATCCAGTCGCGCAGATGCGGATCGGCGGGCTGGAGCGAATCGTTCCAGTCGCCCTCGCCATAGCGCACCAGATGGGTGCCGGGGATGAAGCTGGCCGAAACGGTTGCGAGGAGCTTGTCGACGTGATCGGCCAGGCTGGAGAGCTCCGGGGTCGCGGCATTCTTGTCGTCGCGCCAGGGCGCCTGGGCGTCGAGCACGGCGAGGTCGCCGGTGGCTTCCACATAGTCGCACAGCGCCTTCAGCGGCCAGACGATGACGTCGCCATGGCTGTCGCCCGCCCGGATATAGGGATAGGGATCGAGCATGAACCATTGCGGCCAGTCGCCCCGACTCTGCGACTGCTCGCCGAAGAGAGTGAGGAGAATGTGGCGCACCTCGGCGTCATGTTCGAGAGCCAGCATCAGCTCGACCGGGCCCTGGCAGACGTCGCGGGTGCCCCAGGCGGCGCCGGTATATTGCTCCAGGCCGTGCGGCACGGTGAGATGCATCATGGCGTCGTGGGCGAGCCAGGGCAGGAAGAGATTCTGGGCCTCGACATCAGGGCCGCTGCCCTTCAGGCTGAGGTCGCGGGTGAGAAGGCTCCAAAACCGGCGCGCCGGGGCAAGCAGGCTCTCGGCATCCGGGCCGGCGGCAAAACGCGCGGCCAGTCGTTCGCCCTCGGCGGCCGACGTCATCGAGCCGGTGACCGCGAAGACGAGTTCATTGGTGGCGTGGGAGCGCAGGGCGACATAGGCGCCGCCGCGGGGGCGGCCGTCCTGGTAGATGAGCTCGTCGCCGCCCATGGCTTCGACGGCAGCCGGCGTGGAGGTGACGAGGTGATAGGCCGCCTCCTTGTAGGTCTGGCCCCACAGCCAATCCGAGCCGGGGCTGAGGCTGATGCGCTTGGCTGAAACATCGATGGTGACGGTGCCGGTCTGCTCATAGTCGCGCTCGCCCATCACCACATGGCCGAACACCAGGAAGCGGCAGGGAGCCCCGTCGACGGTGACGCGCCACTGCATGGCCGGCGCGTCGCCGGCGGCCACGGCGCGCACGGTGATCGTGCGTTCGGGCAGGCGATAGATCCAGCGGGCATCGCTCAACCCGATGTCGAAGGCGCTCGGCACGGCCAGCAGCTCCCAGCCGCCACCCAGGTCGACGAGGATGCGCAGGCCGCTGCCGCGCGTGATGTTGTAGGGGTCGCGCGAGACCGAGAACAGCTTGTGGAAGGAGGTGTTGCCGATGGTGAGCTGCGCTCCGAACACGCCATGCATCCAGGCGGTGGAGCACAGGGTCGCGTCGTCGAGCCGCATGCTGGCGCCGCTGCGCAAGAGGGCGCCGTGGCGGCGCGGCACCTGGGCTTCCTTGGCGGCGAGCACGACATGCCGGTTCTGCTCGCCCTCCGGCACGAAGAAGGAGAGCAAGGTGCCGTTCCGGGTCTCTTCCGCCCGGCGCTCGGGATAGAGCGCGGCGATCTCGCCCGCCTCGAGCGGCAGGGCCGCCAGGGGAGCGGCATCCTGCACCAGGCTGCGCGCCGTCCCGGCGGGCGAGGGCATATCCGTGCCGGCTTCTCCCGCACGGGCGGCTGCGGCGGCGGCCACGGGCAGGTCGGCAGGGCCGGAAGCGGCCCGATGATCCCGCGACAGCAGGCCGAAGAAGGTGATCTCGGCCCTCGTGTCCTGCCCGACAGTGGCGGCATCGGACTGCAGGGCGATGCAGCCGACCTCGTGCTGGCGGCGCTGCGAGGGCAGATCGGTGCCGAAGGGGGCGGCGAACACGCCGGTCATGCGGTAATCCGGGCCGAGGACCTGGATCGCGTCGGTGGCGAAGCCTTTCGCGCCGCTGGCGCAGCCCTGCGCCAGCCAGGGGAACTTGCCGCCCTGCGACAGGTTCTGCCGGCTCATCAGCACCGGGCCGAGGGTTTCGTGCGTCTCGACATGATGGTCGAGATATTGCGAGACATAGGCTTCGCTGTTCATCAGGAAGCCGCGGCTGCCCAGGCCGACATCCTGGATGAGGACGAGGTCGCAGGAGCGGGCCGGCCCCGCGCCTGACAGCTCGGCCTGCCAGAACCACAGTGCCTCGCTGGGATGGAGCGCCAGCCTTACCCGATAGGCGATGCCGCCGGCCTCGCCCTGCCAGACCGCGCTGGAGCCACCGGCCGCAAAAAGGCCCTTGGCGCCGGGGCCGACCAGTTCCTGCACGAAGGGATTCGCGCCGCCGGCGCGCAGATAGAGCCGGCCGATGCCGCCATGGACCGGCGATCCCAGCACCTGGTTGAGGGTGATGCGGTCCTTGCCGTCGTCATGGTCGATTGAAAAGACGGTGCTGTTCTCCAGGAAGGAGACGCTGAGGCCGCCGGTGTTGCGGATGGTCCTGAGCTGGAGATCCTTTTCGCGCGGGATCGAAAATTGGCGCGTGCTGCCATCGGCCATGGCCTGTCTCCTCAAGCTGGCCGGCCGATAGGCGATACCCGCGAATCGCAGGGCCATCGGTCGACCTTGTCAGGACGCTACTCGGGAGGCAAAAGCGGGTCCTGTCAACGGTTCCGGAATGACACATTCCAACTACGCAGAGTGCACGCTCGGGGCCAGGAACGCGACGCCGGTCACCCCTTCGCCCCGTTCTTACGGGGTATCGTCAACTCTCTTGAGTTGACTAGAGGTAAGGATGAGGGGCAGCTCGACCTCTTAAATTGAAGGCATTGCGTAGCCCCTCACCTCTATCCTCTCCCCGTAAACGGGGCGAGGGGGCGCAAGTGTTGGGCCTTTTCGGCGGCCGGTCATCTCGCCCAACCCCTATCTACCGCCTGGACGTCTCGTCCGCATCATGCCCCCGAGCTGGCCGCACATCTGAGGGAAAAACAAGACAGAACAGGGCGAGATAGGCTTGTTGCGCGAGACATGTCTGCGCTATAATTTATTCTCAAGAAAAAAATTCCACTACCCGTAAACAAATCGAAAGCTTGCCATGACCGACTTGATCGACGGCAACGTCCATGCGGCCAATGTCCGCGCCCGCACCAAGGTTCGCGCCGAGGCCTTCGCCGCCGCCCATGGCCGCAAGCCGCGCCTCGACGTAGTGATCGTCGGCAACAACCCGGCGAGCCGGGCCTATGTGAACACCAAGGCCAAGATGGCGCATGAGACGGCGATCGACGGCCGTCTGATCGAACTGCCGGAGACGGTTTCCAAGGAAGAACTGCTCGGTGTGATCGCCGGCCTCAATGCCGATGCGGGCGTTGACGGCATCCTGGTGCAGCTGCCGCTGCCCGACCATCTCGACGGCCAGATGATGATCGACGCCATCCATCCGGCCAAGGATGTCGACGGCTTCCATCCGATGAATGTCGGCAAGCTCTTCACCGCGTCCAGGATCGATCCGGAAGCGATGCTGATCCCCTGCACCCCGCTCGGCTCGCTCCTGATGCTGCTCGACACCGTGGGCAAGGAAGGGCTTTCCGGCAAGAAGGCGGTGGTCGTCGGCCGTTCCAACATCGTCGGCAAGCCGATGGCGCAGTTGTTGCTCGCCTATGACTGCACGGTGACCATCGCCCATTCGCGCACCAAGGACCTGCCAGCCGTCTGCCGCGAGGCCGATATCCTGGTGGCCGCCGTCGGCCGGCCCGAAATGGTCAAGGGCGACTGGATCAAGGAGGGCGCCGTGGTTATCGATGTCGGCATCAACCGCGTGCCCACCGAGGACGGCAAGGGCCGCATCGTCGGCGACGTCGCCACGAACGAAGCCATGGGCAAGGCCTCCTACATCACCCCGGTTCCCGGCGGTGTCGGCAAGATGACCGTGGCCTGCCTCCTGCACAACACCATCGTGGCTGCGGAAGCCAGGGTGAAGGGGTAAAAGCGCAACCAGCCTTCTCCCCTTGCGGGTATCGTCCACTCCACTTGGAGTGGACTGGGTGCCCCGAAGGGGTGGATGAGGGGTGAAACTCGACATGGATGGGGGGCGTCAACACCCCTCATCCGTCATTGCTTCGCAATGCCACCTTCTCCCGCAAGGGGAGAAGGTTTCTAGCGCCGCTCGTTGCTCAGCCGGCCCTCCAGCAGATCGAGCACGGTGCGGGCCGCATCGAGCACCGGCGTGCCCGGGCCGAACACGGCTGCAACGCCGGCCTCGTGCAGGAAATCATAGTCCTGGCGCGGAATGACGCCGCCGCAGACCACGGCGATATCGGCGCGGCCGCGCGCCTTCAGCCTTTCGATCAGCTGGGGCAGCAGCGTCTTGTGACCTGCCGCGAGCGAGGAGATGCCGACCACGTCGACCTTCTCGGCCAAAGCAAGGTCGACAGCCTCGTCCGGCGTCTGGAACAGCGGGCCGGAAACCACCTCGAAACCCATGTCGGTGAAGGCCGATGCCACCACACGGGCGCCGCGGTCATGGCCGTCCTGGCCGAGCTTGGCCACCAGGATGCGGGGCTTGGCGCCGCGTCGCGCCGTGAAACCGGCGATGCGGTCGGCGAGGACAGCCACTTCCGGTCCCTCGCCGAAAGCGGGGCGATAAATATCCGTCACCACCTCGGGGCGGGCGCTGTGGTCACCGAACACAGCCCTGAGCGCGTCGGAGATCTCGCCCACGGTCGCGCGGTGGCGGGCGGCTTCGACGGCCGCCTCCAGGAGATTGCCGGTGCCCGTGCGTGCCACCTCGGCGAGGACGGCGAGGGCCTTGGCGACCGCCTGCGGGTCGCGCCGGCGCCTGATATCCTCCAATCGCCGGATCTGCGCGGCCCGTACGGCGTGATTGTCGATGTCGAGGCTGTCGATCGCAGGCTCGTCCTCGAGCTGGTAGCGGTTGACGCCCACCACCACCTCGTCGCCGCGGTCGATGGCCGCCTGCCGCCTGGTCGCGGCCTCCTCGATCAGGCGTTTGGGCAGGCCGGCCGCCACCGCCGCCGTCATGCCGCCCATTGCCTCGACCTCCTCGATCAGGGTCCAGGCCTGGCTGGCGAGGTCATGGGTGAGGCTTTCGACGTAATAGGAGCCGGCCAGGGGATCCACAACCTTGGTCACGCCGGTCTCGTGCTGCAGGATCAGCTGGGTGTTGCGGGCGATGCGGGCCGAGAATTCCGTTGGCAGCGCGATGGCCTCGTCGAAGGAATTGGTGTGCAGCGACTGTGTGCCGCCGAGCGCCGCCGCCATCGCTTCATAGGCCGTGCGCACGATGTTGTTGTAGGGGTCGCGCTCGGCCAGCGACACGCCCGAGGTCTGGCAATGCGTGCGCAGCATCAGCGATTGCGGGTCCTTCGGCCCGAACTCGGTCATGATGCGCGACCACAGGAGGCGGGCCGCGCGCAGCTTGGCCACCTCCATGAAGAAATTCATGCCGATGGCGAAGAAGAAGGAGAGCCGGCCGGCGAAGGCGTCGACGTCGAGCCCCTTGGCCAGCGCCGCCCGCACATAGTCGCGGCCGTCGGCCAGGGTGAAGGCGAGCTCCTGCACCAAAGTCGCCCCCGCTTCCTGCATGTGGTAGCCGGAGATCGAGATCGAGTTGAAGCGCGGCATCTCCCGGGCGGTGTAGGCAATGATGTCGGCGACGACACGCATCGAGGCTTGCGGCGGGTAGATATAGGTGTTGCGGGTGATGAATTCCTTGAGAATGTCGTTCTGGATCGTGCCCGATAGTTTCGCGCGCGATACGCCTTGTTCCTCGCCCGCCACGATGAAGAAGGCCAGCACCGGCAGCACCGCCCCGTTCATGGTCATGGAGACCGACATCTCCTCGAGCGGGATGGCGTCGAACAGGATCTTCATGTCCTCGACGCTGTCGATGGCGACGCCTGCCTTGCCGACATCGCCTTCCACGCGGGGATGATCCGAATCATAGCCGCGATGGGTGGCGAGGTCGAAGGCGACGGAAAGGCCTTTCTGCCCGGCCGCCAGCGCCTTGCGGTAGAAGGCGTTCGAGGCTTCGGCGGTGGAGAAGCCGGCATATTGGCGGATGGTCCAGGGTCGGCCGGCATACATGGTGGCGCGCGGCCCGCGCAGAAAAGGCTGCTGGCCCGGCAGGGAACCGAGATGGGCGATGCCGTCGAGGTCGGCCTGCGTATAGAGCGGCTTGACCGCGATGCCCTCCGGGGTCTGCCAGGTAAGGCTGCCGGGATCGGCCTTGACCTCCTTTTTCGCGAGCCTGCGCCAGTCTTCGAGCGCGGTGGCTTGGGATGTGGAGGATTTCGACATCGCTGGGTCTGACATCATTTGCCTCATACTCGGTAATTGCTCACCCTCCCCCTCTAGGGGAGGGTGAATTGTTCTCTCATTCGAATTCGAGGATGAGTTCGTCGACGGCGAGGCTGGCGCCCTCGGCCACGGCGATGCGGCGGATCGTGCCGGCCTTCTCGGCGCGCAGCACGTTCTCCATCTTCATCGCCTCGATGGTGGCGAGCGCCTGGCCCGCTTCCACGGCCTCGCCCTCGCTGACGGTGATCGCGGCGACCACGCCGGGCATCGGGCAGAGCAGCAGCTTGGAGGTATCGGGCGGAATTTTCTCGCGCATCAGGCCGGCGAGCTCGGCGACGCGGGGGCTGCGCACCTGCACGAGGACGTCGCGGCCATGCCAGCGCAGGCGCAGCCCGCCGGGAGTGACGCCAACCTTCACGGCCATGGCCTCGCCGCCGACGCTGAACTGGCCAAGGGGCTGGCCCGGCGTCCATCGGCTGCCGACGGCGAGCAGCGAGCCGTCGGCGAAGACGACATGGTAGCCGCCATCGACGGCATCGATGGTGAAGGGCAGGGCCTGCCCCGCCAGGGTGGCGACGAAGTCGCGGCCGATGGCGCGGCGGTGATTGTCCATGGCGCCGGAGATGGCGCTGTCGCGGTGCTGGCGGATATGGCTCACCACGGCGGCTACGGCCGCCAGGCGCGGCAGGTCGGCCTCCGTCGGCGTCACACCCGTGAACCCGCCCACATATTCCTCCGCGATGAAGGCGGTGGTCAGCCGCCCGGCGCGGAAACGCTCGTGATCGGCGAGGGCCGCCAGGAAGGGCAGGTTATGGCCGATGCCCTCCAGCTCGAACCGGTCGAGGGCGCGGGCAAGGGCGTCTATGGCCTCCAGGCGGGTCGGCGCATGGGTGCACAGCTTGGCGATCATCGGGTCGTAATGGATCGAGATCTCGCCGCCTTCCTGCACGCCGGCATCCACCCGCACCAGGCCGCCTTCGCCATCCGGCCCTTCGGCCGGCGGACGATAGCGGGTCAGGCGCCCGATCGAGGGCAGGAAGTTGCGATAGGGATCCTCGGCATAGACGCGCGCTTCCATCGCCCAGCCGGAGAGGCGAACCTCGTCCTGGCGGATCGGCAGGCGCTCGCCGGCGGCGACGCGGATCATCGCCTCCACCAGGTCGATGCCGGTGACCAGCTCGGTCACGGGATGCTCGACCTGCAGGCGCGTGTTCATCTCCAGGAAGTAGAAATTGCGGTCCTTGTCGACGATGAATTCCACCGTGCCGGCGGAGTGGTAGCCGACCGCCCGGGAGAGGGCCACGGCCTGTTCGCCCATGGCGCGCCGCGTCGCCTCGTCGAGGAAGGAGGAGGGCGCTTCCTCGATGACCTTCTGATTGCGACGCTGGATCGAGCATTCGCGCTCGCCCAGATAGATCAGATTGCCGTGGCGGTCGCCCAGTACCTGGATCTCGATATGGCGCGGCTCGGTGACGAACTTCTCGATGAAGATGCGGTCGTCGCCGAAGGAGGACTTGGCCTCCGAGCGTGAGGCGCGGAAGCCCTCGCGGGCCTCGGCGTCGTTCCAGGCGATGCGCATGCCCTTGCCGCCGCCGCCGGCGGAGGCCTTGATCATCACGGGATAGCCGATCTCGGCTGCGATGCGGGCGGCCTCGGCGGCGTCCTCGATCAGGCCCATATGGCCGGGCACCGTCGACACGCCGGCTTCGGCCGCCAGCTTCTTCGACGTGATCTTGTCGCCCATCGCCTCGATCGCCCTGGGGGGCGGGCCGATGAAGGCGACGCCCTCCTCGGCGAGCGCCTGGGCGAAGGCGGCGTTCTCCGACAGGAAGCCATAACCCGGATGCACCGCGTCGGCACCCGTCTGGCGGACCGCGGCGAGAATGGCGTCGATCACCAGATAGGATTGGGAAGAGGGCGGCGGGCCGATGCGCACGGCTTCGTCGGCCTCGCGTACATGCACGGCGTCACGGTCGGCATCGGAATAGACCGCAACGGTGGCGATGCCGAGCCTGCGGGCGCTGCGGATGACGCGGCAGGCGATCTCGCCGCGATTGGCGATCAGGATCTTCTTGAACAGGGGGGATTTCGTGTTCATGGGCGCCAATCAGGGTTTGCGTAGCACGGTTCCTTACCCTCCCCTCGATGGGGAGGGTCGACGCGAAGCGTCGGGGTGGGGTGACCCGCTCGCAGAAGCGTATGACATTCATCATCGCCACGGGTGCATCCCACCCCACCCCGGCCTTTCAGGCCGACCCTCCCCATCGAGGGGAGGGTAAAGCGATACGTCCTTGTCGTTCTCACCATCACCCTCATCCCACCCTCATAGCGGCATGGTGTCGTGCTTGCGCCAGCGCGTCTCGGCCGCCTTGCGGCGCAGCGCCGCGAAGGCCCGGGCGATACGCTTGCGCGAGGTGTGCGGCATGATCACCTCATCGATGAAGCCGCGCTCGGCCGCGATGAAGGGATTGGCGAAACGGGCCTCGTAGTCCCGGGTGCGCTCGGCGATCTTGTCGGGATCGCCGAGTTCGGCCCGGTGCAGGATCTCGGCCGCGCCCTTGGCGCCCATCACCGCGATCTCGGCCGTCGGCCAGGCATAATTGACGTCGGCGCCGATATGCTTGGAAGCCATGACGTCATAGGCGCCGCCATAGGCCTTGCGCGTGATCAGCGTCACCATCGGCACGGTGGCCTGGGAATAGGCGAAGAGCAGCTTGGCGCCGTGCTTGATCACCCCGCCATATTCCTGGCCGGTGCCCGGCAGGAAGCCGGGCACGTCGACCAAAGTCAGGATCGGGATCGAGAAGGCGTCGCAGAAGCGCACGAAGCGCGCGCCCTTGCGCGAGGAATCGATGTCGAGGCAGCCGGCCAGCACCAGAGGCTGGTTGGCGACCACGCCGACGGTGCGGCCCTCGATGCGGATGAAGCCAGTGACGAGGTTGCGGGCGAAGGCCTCGCCGACCTCGAAGAAATCGCCTTCGTCGGCGACGGCCAGGATCAGCTCCTTCATGTCGTAGGGCTTGGTGGAGCTGTCGGGCACCAGCGTATCCAGGCGCATCTCCAGCCGGGACGGATCGTCGTGGAACGGGCGCACCGGCGGCTTGTCGCGATTGTTGAGCGGCAGGAAATCGAACAGGCGCCGGATTTCCTCCAGGGCCTCGACATCATTGTCGAAGGCGCCGTCCGCCACCGAGGATTTCTGGGTGTGGGTGCGGGCGCCGCCGAGTTCCTCGGCGCTGACCACCTCGTTGGTGACCGTCTTCACCACGTCGGGCCCGGTGACGAACATGTAGGAGGTGTCGCGCACCATGAAGATGAAGTCGGTCATCGCCGGCGAATAGACCGCGCCACCGGCACAGGGCCCCATGATCACCGAGATCTGCGGCACCACGCCCGAAGCCTCGACATTGCGCTTGAAGACGTCGGCATAGCCGGCCAGCGAGGCGACGCCTTCCTGGATGCGGGCGCCGCCGGAATCGTTGAGGCCGATCACCGGCGCGCCGTTGCGCAAGGCCATATCCATGATCTTGCAGATCTTCTGGGCGTGGGTCTCCGACAGCGAGCCGCCGAGCACGGTGAAGTCCTGGCTGAACACATAGACGAGGCGGCCATTGATGGTGCCCCAGCCGGTGACCACGCCATCGCCAGCGACCTTCTGGTTCGCCATGCCGAAATCCACGGCGCGATGGGTGACATACATGTCGAACTCCTCGAAGGAGCCCTCGTCGAGCAGCACTTCCAGGCGTTCGCGCGCCGTCAGCTTGCCCTTGGCATGCTGGGCTTCGATACGCCTGGTGCCGCCGCCGAGCCTCGCCTCCTCGCGGCGGCTTTCCAATTGTTCGAGGACGGCGCGCATCGGGTTTGCTCCATACGGTTCGACATCGCTCGGATCGATATCCCCCGCTGCAGGCAGTGCCCGTGGCGGCATGAAACGCGGCCTTTGTCATGCCCGGGCCTGACCCGGGCATCCAGCAACTCCCGCTTCGTTGTCTCGAGAAGGGCTGGATTGCCGGGTCAAGACCGGCAACGACAAGGTCGAGCCAATTCGATCCTTTTCATGGACAGACCCTTAGCTTTTCCCGGCCTCTCCTTCCTGCTTGAAAGAGTGCGAATGCATGATTTATGCTACTCGCAATTGCAAATTGCGAAATTGCGAACATGGCCGGCAAACTCTTCATCGGCGCCCGCCTCAGGGCCATTCGCGAGGCCGCCCATGCTACCCAGGCGGCGTTCGCCCAACGGCTCGGCATCTCCACCTCCTATCTCAACCAGATGGAGAACAATCAACGCCCGCTTTCGGCCGCGGTCCTGCTGGCCCTGGCCGAGCGTTTCGACATCGACATCGCCACCATCGCGCAGAGCGACGGCGACCGACTGCTCTCGGCCCTGAACGAGGCCCTGGCCGATCCGCTCTTCGACGCGCTGGCGCCGAGCCTGCAGGAATTGAAGCTGGTCACCCAGAATGCGCCGAGCTTCGCCCATGCCCTGATCACCGCGCACCAGGCCTACAGGCGCAACTCCGAACAGCTGGCCAGCCTGGACGGGCGGCTGGCGGGAGGCCTGTCGGAGCCGACGCCCTATGAGGAGGTGCGCGATTTCTTCCACTTCCTCGACAATTACGTGCATGAGCTCGACACCGCCGCCGAGGCCCTGGCCGAGCGCCTGGGGCTGCCCCGCCGCGAGCCCGGCGCCGCCTTCACCGCTCATCTCGAAAGCCGCCATCAGGTCAGGGTGATGCAGGCGCCGGCCGAGGAAGGCATCATCCGCGGCTTCGACAAGGAGGCGCGGGTGCTGCGCCTGCACCCCTATTCACCCGCCGCCACCCGGCATTTCCAGCTCGCCTTCCAGATCGCCGCCCTGGAGGCGGAAGCCGAGATCGCTGGCATCCTGGCCGGGGCAGACTGGCGCAGCACCGAGGCGGTGGAAATCGCCCGCATCGGCCTCACCAATTATTTCGCCGGTGCGCTGACCCTGCCCTACCGGGCCTTCCATGCCGCCGCGCGGGAACTGCGCCATGACCTCGAACTCCTGGCCGCGCGCTTCGGCGCAAGCCTGGAACAGGTGGCCCATCGCCTTTCCACCCTGCAGCGGCCGGGCTTCAAGGGCGTGCCGGTGTTCTTCGCCCGCATCGACCGGGCCGGCAACATCACCAAGCGCCACAGCGCGGCCAAGCTGCAATTCGCCCGCTTCGGTTCCGCCTGCCCGCTCTGGAACGTGCACCAGGCCTTCGAGGCGCCGGGCCGCATCATCCGCCAGCTCGCCGAGACGCCCGACGGGGAGCGCTATCTCAGCGTCGCCACCGAGGTCGCCAAGGGCGGCGGCGGCTTCAATGCAGCCCAGCGGCGCTATGCCATCACGCTGGGCTGCGAAATCGCCTATGCCAGGGACTTCGTCTACGCCGACGGCCTGGATCTTTCCAATCGGGCGGATTTCGATCCGATCGGCATCTCCTGCCGCATCTGCGAGCGCCCGCATTGCCACCAGCGCGCCATGCCGCCCTTGAAGGCCCATCTGGCGGTGAACCACGACCGGCGCGAAATCGTGCCCTATCGCATCGTCTAGGCCGGGGGCGGGGATGGGGTGGAGCCTGAGGGCCCGGCTGTTCCACTGGCTCACGGCCATCGCGATCACCGCACAATGGGCCATCGGTCTTTTCCTCCTCGACGGCATGGCCATGGCGGGCAATGTCTGGCTGACGATCCATCTGTCACTGGGCCTCGTCATCCTGGCGCTGACCCTGCTTCGCTTCGGCTCGCGGATATTCGACCGCGCACCACGCCGCCTGCGCTTGCCGCTTGTCGCAATCGTGACAGCCCTCGGCCATGCGGGCCTCTACGCTTTGCTCCTCCTCGTGCCGCTGACGGGCTGGCTTGGCTATCGTCCCGCGCCGTTCATGCCGCCCCCGCTCGCTTTTGGTCTGCTGCCCATGCCCGTGCTGACGGGGTTGGAGGGAATATCGCAGCGCACGATGCTGAGCCTGCATGCCCTGCTGACCTGGGCTCTCGTCGCCCTCGTCGCATTGCATGCGCTGGCGGCCTTGTTCCACGCGATCGTGCTGCGCGACGGAGTCCTCGGCGGCATGCTGCGCGGCCGGGATCGTGGCGATGGCGATCGGCAACCGTAGGCGCCGGCCGGAATCGAGCCTGGCATGCCTCTCGACATCGTCTCCCGGAATCGCTACGCGAGGACACCGACATCAGGAAAGGCGCCGCCATGCTATTCGTCATCCAATGCGAGGACATTCCCAACGGTCTCGAACTCAGGCAGGCGACGCGCCCGGCTCACCTCGATTATCTGAAGACGCAGGACGCCCATATTCTCGGCGCCGGCCCGTTCCTGGACGCCGAGGAGAAGATGGTGGGCTCGCTGCTGATCGTGGATTTCCCCAGCGAGGCCGAGGCCCGGACCTTCGCCGAAAACGATCCTTACGCCAAGGCCGGCCTGTTCGCCTCCACGAGCATCCGCCGCTGGCGCTGGGGCATCAAGCCCCCGGCCGGCCTCTGATCGCGGCGGGGCAATCGACATGGCCCAATGGCTGATCAAGTCCGAACCCGAAGTGTGGAGCTGGGACCAGCAGGTCGCCGCCGGCGACAAGGGTACGCCCTGGGACGGCGTGCGCAACCATGCCGCCAAACTCAACCTGATGGCGATGAAGAAGGGCGATAAGGCCTTCTTCTACCATTCCAATGAAGGCAAGGCCGTGGTCGGCGTCGCCGAGGTGGTGCGCGAGCACTATCTGGACCCGGCCACGCCCGGCCAGCCCTGGGTGCTGGTGGATTTCAAGGCGGTGGCGCCCTTCCCCAAGCCGGTGACGCTGGCCGACGTCAAGGCCGAGCCCAAGCTCGCCAACATGGCGCTGGTGAAGCTGTCGCGCCTTTCCGTGCAGCCGGTGACGGACGAGGAATGGCAGATCGTCTGCGCCATGGGTGGCTATAAGGGCTGATAGCTGAGCCGCCAGATGAACCGGACTCGTGCCATCAAGGCCGTTGCTTTCGACGCGTTCGGCACGGTGGTCGAGATCGTAGACGAGCGCCGGCCCTATGTGCAGATCGCGCGGGGCCCGCGGGCTGGCGTTTTGGCCTCGTCAATCACGCGGCCGCTCGATCTCGCCGCATTTGCCGATCTGTGCGGCGTGCAGCCGAGCCTCGAATGGAAGGCCGATCTCGAAGCGGAATTGGCCTCCATCCGCGCTTTTGCGGGAAGCCGTGAGGTTCTTATCGCACTGCGTCGGGCGGGCTATCGCGTCGCCCTTGCCTCTAATCTTGCGCAACCCTATGCAGCTCCGCTGGAGGCTCTCTTCGCTGATCTGTTGAACTGTGCCTGCTTCTCATTCGAGATCGGCGCTGCAAAGCCCGATCCTGCTTTTTATCGGGCCCTATGCCTCCAACTGGACTGTGTGCCACCTCGATCGCTGCGGCGTGGGCCGGGCGGGGCGAGAGGGCGCTACCATCACGGATCTCCGCCGTCTGCTCGACATCCTGCCGGCATGAATGTCACTTTATTTGGACTTGCTTGTCATGATCACCCTTCGCTCCTCGCGTCCTACGGACGTGCCCCATCTGCTCGAGATCTGGCGCGGGTCCGTCAAGGTGACGCATGATTTCCTGTTGCCCGGCGATTTCGAGGCGATCGACAAGCTGGTCGCCAACGATTACCTGCCGGCTGCTCCCCTGCATGTTGCCGTTGATGGCGACGACCGGCCGCTCGCCTTCATGGGGATGTCCGATCGCCATATCGATTCGCTGTTCATCGATCCCGCCAAGCGTGGCCAGGGCATCGGCACCTTGCTGGTTCGCCATGCCAAGGAGCAAAGCGAGGGGTCGTTGACCGTCGACGTCAATGAGCAGAACACGCAGGCCGTCGGCTTCTACCGCCATCTCGGCTTCGTCGAGACAGGCCGCTCCGCGCTCGATGGCGACGGACGCCCTTATCCGCTGCTGCATATGCGCCTGGATTAGGTTCTCGCTGCCTTGCCCTGCTTTGCCGCAACGAAGTCGAGGAAGGCCCGCAGCGGCGGCGCCATCTGGCGGCGGCTGGGATAATAGAGGTGGAAGCCCGGAAAGGGCGGTGACCAGTCCGCCAGGAGGTGGACCAGCTCGCCGGCATCCAGCCCGCGGCGGACCTGGTGCTCGAACAGATAGGCGATGCCGACGCCGGCCAGCGCCGCCTGGCAGGCGACCTCCGGTTCGTTGACGATCAGGGGGCCTTCGACAGCCGCTTCGAGCGGGCGGCCTTCGCGCTCGAATTCCCAGTGATAGAGGCTGAGGTCGGTCGGCCAGCGGAAATTGATGCAGCGATGGCGGGCGAGATCGTGCGGCGTCGCGGGCGTGCCGTTGCGCGCCAGATACGCCGGGGCGGCGACGGCCATCAGCCGGAGCTCGCCGCCGAGCCGTACGGCGATCATGTCCTTTTCCACCATCTCGCCGAGGCGCACGCCGGCATCGAAGCGGTTGGCCACGATGTCGATCAGCCTGTCCTCGCTGACGAGATCGAGCGTGATGTCGGGATAGGCTTCGAGGAAGGGGCCGATCAGCGGCCCGATGACATGGATGGCGGCGATGCGCGTGGCATTGATGCGCAGCAGGCCGGAAGGGCTGTCGCGCAGGCTCCTGAGATCGGCGACGGCGGCGTCGAGATCGGACAAGGCCGGCCGCAGCCGGGCGAGGAAGCGCTCGCCGGCCTGGCTCGGCGCCACGCTGCGGGTGGTGCGGTTGAGGAGGCGCACGCCGAGCCTCTCCTCGAGCGAGCGGATGGTCTGACTCAGGGCGGAGGGAGAAAGCCCGAGATGGGCGGCCGCCTTCACGAAGCTGCCATGCTCGACCACGGCGACGAAAGCCCGCAGTTCCGCATGGTCGCTGCCGCGCATTATACAAGCCCTTCTTCATAACCCATGCGAATTCTACACCATTAACGCAGCAGTCGTCAGCCGCCATCTTCCGCCCAGCATCGCAACGGAGGATGACCCCCATGACGCTCGCTCTGGATGACTATCGCCTGCTCGGCCGCTCCGGCCTGAGGATATCGCCCCTGTCCCTGGGCACGATGACCTTCGGCACCGATTGGGGCTGGGGTGCCGACGAGGTCGAGGCCCGGCGCATCTTCGACGCCTATGTCGACCGCGGCGGCAATTTCATCGACACCGCCAACCAATACACCAACGGCACCTCGGAGCGCTTTGTCGGCGCCTTCGCCGCCGATCGCCGCGACCGGCTGGTGATCGCCACCAAATACACGCTGCCCTCCCGCCCCGGCGATCCCAATTCCGGCGGCAACCACCGCAGGAGCATGGTGCGGTCGGTGGAAGAGAGCCTGAAGCGGCTCGGCACCGACTATATCGACCTGCTCTATCTGCATGCCTGGGACTTCACCACGCCGGTGGAGGAAGTGCTGCGCGGCCTCGACGATCTCGTGCGGGCGGGCAAGATCGTCTATGCCGGCATTTCGGATGCGCCGGCCTGGCAGATCGCCCGCATGCAGACCATCGCCGATCTCCGCGGCTGGGCGCCGCTGATCGCCCTGCAGGTCGAGTACAATCTGATCGAGCGCACCATCGAGCGTGAGCTGGTGCCGATGGCAAGGGAAATGGGGCTCGGCGTCATTCCCTGGTCGCCGCTGGCCAGCGGCGTGCTCGCCGGCAAATATAGCCGGGCCGATCTCGACGACAGCGGCGGCTCGGCCGAAGCCTCCGGCACCCGCCGCAACGTCGCGCTCGGCAATGGCGCGCTCACCGAACGCGGTCTCGATATCGCCGAGGCGGTCAAGGTCGTCGCCGGCGAGACCGGGCATACGCCCTCGCAGGTGGCTTTGGCCTGGACGCTGATCAATCCGGCGGTTGCCTCACCCCTCATCGGCGCCCGCACCCTGGCCCAACTGGAGGACAATCTCGGCGCGCTCGAGGTGACTTTCTCGGACGAGCAGCGCAGCCGGCTTGAGGCGGCCAGCGCCATCGAACTCGGCTTCCCGCACGACTTCCTCAATCGCCCGCTGACGCGCAACGTGATGTTCGGCGGGCTGAAGATCCCGACGCGGGGGTAGGAGTTGTAGACTTCCTAGAGTCGTACTGCCCCTCACCCTTACCCTCTCCCCGTAAGGACGGGGCGAGGGGCGTCAGACGTTGCGCCTAGATGCGAGACAGGGCGCCCGCTGGATAGGGCGGGACATGGAAGTCCCCCTCGCCCCGTTTACGGGGAGAGGGTAAGGGTGAGGGGCAGCGCTACCTCAAGCCAAGCCTGCTGCCACCCCCCTCAATGCAGGGACGCCTCCCCGATATGCCTGAGCTTGTCAGGATTGCGGGTGACGTAGATGCCGACGATCTGGCCGTCGCGGATGTCGAGGGCCGTGGTCTGCAGCGTGTCGTCGCGCTCGATGGTGATGAAGCCCGGCAGGCCGTTGATATAGGTGAAGCGCACCAGTTTCGACATGGTCTCGGCGAAGTAATGTGCCAGGCCGGCCTGCAGCTTCATCACGTCCTCGATGCCGAAGATCGGCTTCATCGCAGCCGGCTTCTTGCCGCCACCGTCGGAATGCACGGCGACATCGGCGGCCAGCAGGGCCTGCAGGGCCGTCATGTCGCCGCTGCGCGAGGCCGCGAAAAAGGCGTGGGCGATCTCCAGCCCCCGCTCCTTCGGCATGTCGAAACGCGGCCGGGAGGCACGTACATGGGTGCGTGCCCGGCTGGCGAGCTGGCGGCAGGCGGCGGCATCGCGCCCTATGGTCTCGGCGATCTCGTCGAAGGAGACGCCGAAGACGTCATGCAGCAGGAAAGCGGCGCGCTCCAGCGGCGAGAGCCGCTCAAGCGCCAGCAAGAGAGGCAAGGTGACGTCTTCGACCTCGTCCTCGCCCTCCTCCAGCACCGGCTCGGGCAGCCAGGGGCCGACATAGGTCTCGCGCTGACGCCGGGCCGATTTGAGCACGTCGAGGCAGAGCCGGGTGACGGTGCGGGTGAGGAAGGCCAGGGGCTCGCGCACCTCGGCACGGTCGGTGTCGAGCCAGCGCAGGAAGGCATCCTGCACCACGTCCTCGGCGTCGGCGACCGATCCCAGCATGCGATAGGCGATGCGGATCAGGCGCGGCCGCAAGGGATCGAAGCTCGCGGCCGCATCGGCGTGGCTGGCGCCCGGCATCAGGCCGCCGCTTTCGCGCGCACCGGATGCACGGCGTTGAAGCCGACATTGACCCGGTTCCAGCCATTGATGGCGATGATCAGCAAAGTCAGCTTCACCTGTTCCTCCTCGGTGAACTGCGCCTTCACCTGCTCATAGACATCGTCGGGCGCGCGCTTGTCGGCAACCAGCGTGAGGGCTTCGGTCCAGGCCAGGGCCGCGCGTTCGCGGTCGTTATAGAGCGGCGATTCGCGCCAGGCGTCGAGCAGATAGAGCCGTTCCTCGCTCTCGCCGAGCTTGCGGGCGTCGAGGGCGTGCATGTGCAGGCAGAAGCCGCAGCCATTGATCTGCGAGGCGCGCATCTTGACCAGTTCCATCAGGCTCACCTCCAGCCCGTCGATGCCGGTCGAGAAGTCGAGCCACTGCTTCATGATGGCGGGAGAGGCGGCGAAGGGGTTCAATCTGGCTTTCATGATCATGTCCTCCTGATCGGTTTGCGCAGACATGACGAGCCAGCCTCCGCCGCTGTGACATGGCGGCGAAATTTTCTCGAGACAGACTTCCGAACAAGCGCATTGCGCGCCGGAAGTTGCGATCGGACGGATCGCTAACCGCTATAACCGATTGTTTTGAAACGCTGTCTCGGCCGAAAAGCCGATTGGTGCTTCCGGCAGGTGATTCAAGCCGTCGGTGGCCCTGCGAGCGGCCGCGGCAAAGAGGCCAGAAACAGAACCACGCAGACACAAAGCAGGACGATATCCTTGAATAGGAATTCGCCGGTCAGATTCCAGGCCATCGGGTCGGTCGACAGGCTCCATTGCACGACCCCGGGCGTCGTGAAGAAGAACGACCATGTGATCGCGAAGGTGACGATGCCCATCAGGGAACCGGCGGCCGACAGGATCGGGCTGAAAGCACCCGCCGCAAGCAGCGCCGCAATGACGAACTCGGCAACACCGAGAAAATACGCCTCGCCCCGCAGACCCAGCAGCGACAACCATGAGATGAAGGGGCTGTTGCTGATGAACTGGGCAATGCCCTGAGCCGACTGCAACGTGAATTTTTGCATGCCGAACGACACGAAGATTACGACCATGACCCAACGCAGAATGGCCAGAAAACGATAAGAGCCGCTTCCGTTTTCAGAGGTGTGGAAGAATGTATTCATGCGGGTCACTTCTTTCCTTTTAGGCATATTGATTGCGAGGGCACGCAGATGCGCGTTCCTCGCAAAGCACTACGTTCGGAAAGAACAAGCGTTACGCTGATCCGGAGTTTGGCGGCTCACAATGATGTGTATGGGCGACGCAAGATTCTTGCGTGCGACCCGCGCGCGCCTCAGCGCAGCTTGGCGGCGATGTGTCCGGCGAGCTGGTCGAGGGCCGAACTCATCGCCTCGACCTGGGCGGGTGCTCCGGTATCGGCCGGGGGAACGGCGATATTGGCCTGGGCCGCCGCACTGCGTCCGCCATTGCGGTAATGCAGCCGCCATTGGGCCTGCAGCACCACCACGCCCTGGGCATTGGTGTCGAAACGGCTCACCGAGAGTTCCAGCGTGGCCGATTCCTTGCCCGACAGGGTCTGGCTGGTGGTCACCAGCGAGCCGGCGGGCAGGCGCCGGCGCAGATCCTCGGCCAGCACGCGCTGCACCATGGAGCCCAGCGGCTCACCCCAGCGCTCGAATTCGGAGACGCCGAGCTGCACGTCGCCGGAGCGCCGCACCAGCTGCGGCCGGTCGAGATATTTGGCGACGTCCACCGTCTCGATCGACAGCGAGACCGGCCGGCCCGTCACCCTTTGCCCGCTTTGGGCGGCCAGGGTGTAGATCTTGGCTTCCGGCGATGCGCAGGCCGCAAGCAGAGCGAGAGCCAGGCCGAGGCCCGCGAGGGCCGCGACGCGTCCAGGGCGGCGGGAGGAGACGAACGGCATCAGTTGCTTCCTCTGGTCTTGCCCCGGATCAGGGATTCGGGGTGCTGCTGCATATAGTCGGTGAGCACGCGGATGGAACGCACGGCATCGTCGACCTGCGACATCAGGCGGGTGAGGTCGCGCTTGAAGGCGGACGAACCGCCATAGCCCTGGTCGAAGGAGCCCAGCGTGGAATTAATGCGCTTCATCGACTGCTGGGCGGTGTCGAGCACCGGCTGCAGCCTTTGCATCGCCGGCGCGAGATCGGTCTTGGCCTTGTCGATCAGCTCGCGCGCGGAGGTGAGGGCCGCGGCGAGCGAGCGCAGCGATTCCTTGATCTCCGGCCCGGCGGCCAGATCCTGGAACGACTTCATGGTGTCGTTGGCCTGGATCACCAGCTTGTCCAGGGGCAGTTTCGAGATGCGGTCGAGGATGTCGTTGACCGAACGCAGGGCGGAGTCGAACTGGTTCGGGCTGGTCGGGATGACCGGATAGGTATCGCCGGTGCCCAGTTCTGCCGGTCCGGCCTTGGGGTCGATGTCGAGCGACACCACGCTCTGCCCGGTGAGATAGTTGCTGGTCTTGATCTCGGCGCGCAGACCCTTGGCGACCAGCGACTTCAGCACGGTTTCGGGATTGATTGGGCCGTCCGCGCCGACGAGCTGGATCCGCTGCGGCTCGATCTCGATCAGCACCGGCGCGCGCGGAGCGTTCTTGCCGACGTCATATTGCAGGCTGACATTGACGACCTGCCCGATCTTGAGGCCGTGCCACTCCACGTTGGAGCCGGGGACAAGGCCGCCGACGGAGGAATCGAAGTAGACGAGGTAGCGCAGACGCACGGTATATTTGGCTTCGTCGGCGCTGGCTTGGTCCCGGTAGAGCGTGAACGTCGCCTTGGGAGGCGCGCGCTCGTTCGAGGGCATGTCGATGGGTGTGTCGAAGGCGATGCCGCCCGCCAGCAGGGCCTGGATGGAATCGAGCTGAAGCCGGAAGCCCTGGGGACCCGTGGTGAGGGAGACACCGGATGCGTTCCAGAAATTGGTGCTGGTGCGCACTTCCTTGTCGTAGGGGTCCCGCACGAAGGCGCGGATGGTGATGCCGTCGGCGAGGTTGGAGGAATCGTAACCGAGCACCTGGCCGACCTCGAGGCCACGATGGAAGATCGGCGATCCCGCGCTGATCGAGCCGATCTGGGTGGTCTTCAGGGAAAACTCGGTGCCGGGCGCGTCGGTCGGAATGACCGGGGGAAGCTCCAGGCCGGCGAAGGTGTCGGCCGTCGTGCCGGCCTTGCCCGGATCGAACTCGATATAGACGCCGGAGATGATGGTCGACAGGCCGGAAATGCCGGAACTGGCCGACAGGCGCGGCCTGACGACCCAGAACAGCGTGCCCTCGCGCATCAGCGGTTCGGCCTGCTTGGTCATGTCGGCGGTGACGATGACGTGGCTGCCGTCCGGCGCAAGGGCGATGCTCTTCACCGTGCCGAAGACGATGGCCTTGTAGCGGATCTGGGTCTTGCCCGGCTCCAGCCCCTCGGCCGTGCGCATGGTGATGGTGATCTCCGGCCCCTTCTCCGACAGCGTGACCCAGCCCAGATAGAGCGCGATGGCGGCCGCCACGATCGGGATGAGCCAGATCGCGGACAGGCGGCGACGGCGCGGCGGATCGAGATCCGGCGTGGCCGTGTCGCTGCCGTTCTTGGAGGTGTCAGAGTCGGTCAATGGCCCTTCTTTCCTGTGTCGCGGCCCGACGCATCGTGGCGGTTCAACACATCCCACATCAGCCGTGGGTCGAATGATTCAGAGGCGATCATGGTGATGATGACCACGCTGGCAAAGGCGATTGCGCCGATGCCGGGCTCGATGGTGGCGATCTCGCCCAGTTGCACCAGCGCCACCAGGATCGAGATCATGAAGATGTCGATCATGGACCAGCGCCCGACGAACTCGATGATCCGGTAGAGCACCGTCCGATCCTGCAGGCGCCAGGTCGAGCCGCGCTGGGTTGTGATCAGCAGCACCATCAGGCCCACCAGTTTGAGCACGGGAACCAGGATCGAGGCGAAGAAGACCAGCGCGGCCAGCGGCCACAAGCCGGCATCCGCCAGGGCGATGACACCGCTGATGATGGTATCGGGCTCGCCATGTCCGAGCGAGATCACCGTCATGATCGGGAAGAGATTGGCCGGGATGTAGAGGATGGCGGCGGTGATCAGCAGGGCCCAGGTTCGGGTCAGGCTGTTGGGCTTGCGTTGATGCAGGGGGGCCGAGCAACGCGGACAGGTCCCATGCCCTGAAGCGGGCAGGTTGGAAACGAGCCAGCAGGCTTCGCACAGGGCGGTCGGCCGCCTGGGGTCTACTTTGGGCGGTGGCGGGGCCAGCCCCTTGCGCGCAAAGCTGCGCCAGATGGTTTCGTCGTCCAGGAGCGCGCCGGTCGCCACCGTGACCAGCATCAGTGCCACCACGGCGAACACGGCGGGGCCGAGATCGACATGCGCGAGATCGATCAGCTTCACATAGGCCACGAGAAGGCCGAGCATGTAGACTTCGATCATCGCCCAGCGGCCGACGAAAGAGGCGCCGCGATGGACGAGCGGCAGCCAGCGCGGCGGGCGCCTCATCCTCAAACCGGCCAGGACGGTGAGGCGGGCGAGGATCTGCAAGCCGGGCGCCACCAGCATGGTGAAGGCGACGACGATGGCCAGTTCCCAAAGGCCCTGGTCGTAGAGCGCCTTGATGCCGGTGACGAGGCTGGCCACCTGCGCGCGACCGGAAATCTCCAGCCGGATGAAGGGCAGGAAATTGGCCATGGCGAAGCAGATGGCCCCGGCCAGGCTATAGGCATAGGCATGGCTCAGCGAGATGGCGCGGAAATGTTCAAGCGTGGCGCCGCAGCGGGAACAGCGCGCCCGCATGCCGTCCTGAAGCGGCGGCACGTCATGCAGCAGCCCGCAATCGTGGCACTCCATGATCTGGGTGGCACTTCGCGTCGTCGGGGTGATCACCCGATCTGTCCGGCCGGTCGCCATATTACCGTTGCACTCGAATCACAAAAGAACTCCGGCCTTACCGCAGCGTCATTTCATCAATGGAGATTGCGAATCTTCCCTGAAGTCTCCCTTCGGGTCGACCGTAACTCCGATGTCTTGCACCCGAAGGGCTCTTTCCAAACATTCGCAAGCGGGCGACTGCATTGCCGCAATACGTCGCCCCCGGTCCCTTTTGTCGCATACGGCGCGAAAAGCCAAGGCTTAGACGCTTCTGGAATTGGCAGGCGCCGGCTTGGAAGACGCCGCCGGGGCTTCGTCACCCCGGCCATTTCGGGCATGCCGTCTGGACGATTTGATCCCGATCGGGTTAGGTTGCCATAACATTGAATAAACCATCCGGAGCTGCCATGCCCACGGTGCCGCTTCACAGCCCCCGCGAGAAAGCGGCGGCCTTGGCCTGCTGGCGCGGCAAGGTCGAGCCGCAGCCGCTCGGCGGCGGCATCACCAACACCAATTTCACCGTGGTGGACGGCGACGGCAAATATGTCGTGCGGATCGGTGACGACATCCCTCTCCATCAGATCAGCCGCGCCAACGAACTGGCCGCCAGCAAGGCCGCTTTCGCCGCCGGCATCTCGCCGGAAGTGGTGCATCACGAGCCGGGCGCGCTGGTGCTGCGCTTCATCGAGGGGCGTACCTTCACGCCGCAGGACGTGCGCGATCCCCGCAACCATCAGGCCATGATCGAGCTCATCAGGCGCTGCCACCGCGAAATGCCTCGTTTCTTCCGGGGGCCGGCGGCGATCTTCTGGGTGTTCCAGGTCCTGCGCGACTATGGCCATACGCTCAGGGAAGGGGCCAGCCGGCACCTGGCGCTCTTGCCGCGCCTGCTGGCCGAGAGCGAGCGCCTGGAGAAAGGCGTCGGTCCCGTCGACATCGTCTTCGGCCACAACGACCTGCTGGCCGCCAATTTCCTCGACGACGGCAAAAGGCTCTGGCTCGTCGATTGGGACTATGCCGGATTCAATTCGCCCTTGTTCGATCTCGGCGGCCTCGTTTCCAATTCCGAGCTCGATGTGGCCGCGCAGGACAGTCTGGCAGAGGCCTATTTCGAGCGTCCGCTCGACGACGGGTTGCGCCGCCGCCTGGCCGCCATGACGGCGGCCTCGCTGCTGCGCGAGACGATGTGGAGCATGGTGTCGGAAATCCACTCCACCCTCGATTTCGACTACGCCGCCTATACGGCCGAGAATCTCAGGCGCTACGAGGCGGCGTATCGGGCGTGGCAGGATGGGTAAGATCCGCCCGGCGTGCCGATCTCCAGATCGGCGTCCTTTTACGACGAACGAAGCGTTTCCCAGAATGCCGATCTGGAGATCGGCACACCAGGATTGGTGCGCTGAACCTAGGTAGGTCCGCGCTCCCAGGAGATCTCCATGTCCGACCTGCCCTCTTCCGCGAAAATCGTCATCATCGGTGGCGGCATCATCGGCTGCTCCACCGCCTATCATCTCGCCAGCATGGGGCTGACGGATGTGCTGGTGCTCGAACGCGGCAAGCTCACCTCTGGCTCGACCTGGCATGCGGCCGGGCTGGTGGGCCAGCTCAGGACCAATGCCAACATCACCCAGCTGCTCGGCTATTCCGTCGCTCTCTATGACCGGCTGGAGCAAGAGACGGGCCTTGCCACCGGCTGGAAGCGCAATGGCGGCCTCAGGCTCGCCTGTAATCAGGAGCGCTGGACCGAGGTGAAGCGCCAGGCCACCACCGCGACCTCCTTCGGCCTGGAAATGCAGCTGCTCAGCCCGAAGGAAGCCCAGGATCTGTGGCCGCTGATGCAGGTGGACGACGTGGTCGGCGCCGCCTTCCTGCCGACGGACGGGCAGGCCTCGCCCTCCGATATCACCCAGTCGCTCGCCAAGGGCGCGCGCATGGGCGGCGTCACCTTCCGCGAGGGCATCACCGTCACCGGCATCGAGGTCGAGGGCGGCGTCGCCAAGGCCGTGCTGACCGACCAGGGCCGCATCCGGGCTGAAAAGATCGTCCTTTGCGCCGGCCAATGGTCGCGCGAGATCGGCCGCATGGCCGGGGTCAACATACCCCTGGTGTCGATGCAGCACCAATATCTGATCACCGAGCGGATCGAGGGCGTCACCTCCAATTTGCCGACCTTGCGCGATCCCGATCGCCTGACCTACTGGAAGGAGGAGGTCGGCGGCCTGGTGATGGGCGGCTACGAACCCAACCCCAAGCCGTGGGCCAATACCGGGGCGACCGAAAAGTTCGAGTTCCAGCTCCTGGAGAACGATCTCGACCATTTCGAGCCGCTGATGGAGCTCGCCATCGGCCGCGTGCCCGCCATGGAAAATGCTGGCATCAAGCAGTTCATCAACGGTCCCGAGAGCTTCACGCCGGACGGCAATTTCATCCTCGGCGCCGCGCCGGAAACCAAGGGCGTCTATGTCGGCTGCGGCTTCAACGCCTTCGGGATCGCCTCGGGCGGCGGCGCCGGCATGGCCCTGGCCGAATGGGTGGCGAGGGGCGAACCGCCCTATGATTTGTGGGCGGTCGACATCCGCCGCTTCGGCAAGAATACGCTCGATACCGGCTGGGTGCGCCAGCGCACCATGGAGGCTTATGCCAAGCACTACACCATGGCCTGGCCCTTTGAGGAGTATCAGTCCGGCCGTCCCCTGCGCCGCTCGCCGCTCTATGACCGGCTGAAAGCCCAGGGGGCGGTGTTCGGCGAAAAGCTCGGCTGGGAGCGGCCCAACTGGTTCGCTGCTGCAGGCGAGGAGGCCAAGGACGTCTATAGCTATGGCCGCCAGAACTGGTTCGAGGCCGTCGGCCGCGAGCACAGGGCCTGCCGAGAGGCTGCCGTGGTGTTCGACCAGACCTCCTTCGCCAAGTTCACGGTGAAGGGGCGCGATGCGGACAAGGCCCTGTCCTGGCTCTGCGCCAACGACGTGATCAAGAAGCCGGGCAGCCTCACCTATACCCAGATGCTCAACCGCAAGGGCGGCATCGAGACCGATCTCACCGTCGCCCGCCTCGGCGACGGCAGCTACTACCTCGTCACCGGCACCGGCTTCGCCACCCATGATCTCGACTGGATCCGGCGCAACGTTCCTGACGGGCTCGACGTGCAGGTCGAGGAGGTCACCTCCCAGTTTTCCGTGCTGGTGCTGATGGGCCCGAAGGCGCGCGAGATTCTCGGGGCGCTCACCAGCGAGGATCTTTCCAACCAGGCCGCGCCCTTCGGCAGCGCCCGGCCGCTTCACATCGCCGGGGCACGCATCCTAGCCCTGCGGGTGACCTATGTCGGCGAGCTCGGCTGGGAACTGCATGTGCCGATGGAATTCGCGCTGACGGTCTATGACGCGCTGATGGCCGCCGGAGCCCCGTTCGGCCTCGTCAATGCCGGCTATCGCGCCATCGAATCGCTGCGCCTGGAAAAGGGCTACCGGGCCTGGGGTGGCGAGATCGGGCCGGATCATTCGCCCCTGGTGGCCGGGCTCGGCTGGGCGGCGAAGCTGAAGAAGGGCATCCCCTTCCTCGGTCGCGAGGCGCTGATCGAGCAGGCCGCCAAGCCGCTGCCGCGCCTGCTGGCAGGCTTCACCGTCGACGATCCCGCCGTGATCCTGCTCGGCCGCGAGACCATCTATCGCGACGGCAAGCGCTGCGGCTGGCTGGCCTCCGCCGGCTATGGCTACACGGTGGGCAAGAATATCGGCTACGGCTATGTGCGCGATCCCGCCGGCGTCGATGCCGACTATGTGCTTTCCGGGAACTACGAACTCGAAGTCGCGACGGAGCGGGTAAAGGCGCGGGTGTTCCTCGAGCCGCTTTACGATCCCAGGATGGAGCGGGTGAAGGGATAGGGGAGGTGTCCTCTGGGACCGCCAGCATCCTGCTGGCTCTGCTTTCCCGCAAATGCGACCTTTGCGGGTATTCGCTGCCGACGAAGAGCCAGCAGGATGCTGGCGATCCCAGGAAAAGCGCCTCGCCGGGACAGCGAGGTGCTTGCGGTTATTGGCGGTAACGCGCCCCCTTACACCGCCGGCGGGTTCAGCCGGGCGAAGCCTTCCTGGCGGCGATAGGGGAAGTAGGGATAGGCCGCTTCCACGCTGCTGGCGGCATCGAGCTTCTGCCGCTGCTCGGGCGTCAGGCTCCAGCCGATGGCGCCGAGGTTCTGCCTGAGCTGGTCCTCGTTGCGGGCGCCGATGATCACCGAGGATACGGTGGGTCGGCTGGTGAGCCAATTGATGGCGATCTGCGGCACGCTCTTGCCGGTTTCCCCGGCCACCTCGTTCAGGGCGTCGATGACGCGGAATAGGCGTTCGTCATCCACCGGCGGGCCGAAATCGGCGGTCTGGTGCAGCCGGCTTCCTGCCGGCAGGGCCTGGCCGCGCTGGAGCTTGCCGGTGAGGCGGCCCCAGCCGAGCGGGCTCCAGACCAGGGCGCCGACACCCTGGTCGAGGCCCAGGGGCATCAGCTCCCACTCATAGTCGCGGCCGATCAGGGAGTAATAGGCCTGGTTGGCGACATAGCGCGTCCAGCCATGCCGGTCGGCGATGGCGAGCGACTTCATGATCTGCCAGCCGGAAAAGTTGGAGACACCGAGATAGCGCACCTTGCCGGCACGGACGAGGCCGTCCAGCGTCGAGAGCACCTCTTCGATCGGCGTGCCCGCATCGAAGGCGTGCAGCTGCAGGAGATCGATATGGTCGTTGCCGAGGCGGCGCAGTGCAGCCTCGACGGAACGGATGAGGCGTTCCCGCGAGGTGCCGTAGTCGCCGGGCCCGTCGCCCATCGGCAGGGCAGTCTTGGTCGAGATCAGCACCTCGCTGCGCCGGCCCTTGATGGCGGCGCCGAGAACTTCCTCGGAGGCGCCGTTGGAATAGACGTCGGCGGTGTCGAACAGGGTCACGCCGGCCTCCAGACAGATGTCGAGAAGGCGGCGCGCCTCCTTCTCATCCGTGCTGCCCCAGGCGCCGAACAGGGGCCCCGAACCGCCGAAAGTACCGGCACCGAAACTGAGGACCGGCACCTTCAGGCCGGATAAGCCGAGACGACGATAGTCCATGGTGATGTCCTTTCGAAAAACGCAGCAGGATCAAACCGACTGGCCGATCGGTTCCGGATGGCGGTCGAGGGCGGCGCTCCACAGCGTCAGCAGGAGGGCTGCAACAACCAGGGCGGCGCCGACCAGGGGTGTCAGCCCGAGGCCGAGCGGGGAGGCGACCACCAGCCCGCCGACCCAGGCGCCCAGGGCGATGCCGAGATTGAAGGCGGCGATGTTGAGGGCCGAGGCGACGTCGACGGCGGCCGGTCGATGGATCTTGGCGAGCTGCACCACATAGAGTTGCAGGCCGGGCACATTGGCGAAGGACAGGAAGCCGAGGGCGGCCAGAGTCACCAGGGTCAGCACGGGTGAGGTCGCGGTGAAGGCGAAGGCGGCCAGCACCGCGGCCTGCAGAGCGAACAGGCCGATCAGCGCCTTGGCGGGATTGCGGTCGGCGATGCGGCCACCCACGAGGTTGCCTACGGCGATTGCCGCGCCATAGAGCACCAGGATGAGGCTGACGCTGCCGGCGGCAAAGCCGGTGATCTTCTCCAGGATCGAGGCGAGATAGGTGAAGGCGACGAAGGTGCCGCCATAGCCGAGGGCCGTCATGGCGAAGACCAGCAGCAGGCGGCCGCTGCCGAGAACCCGGACCTGGTCGATCAGCCGGGCCGGGGGGGCCTTGCGGAGCGTGGCCGGCAGCAGCACGGCGATGGCGATGAAGGCGACCAGGCCGAGGCCCGCGACGCCCCAGAAGGTGGCGCGCCAGCCGAAGCTCTGGCCGATGAAGGTGCCGAGCGGCACGCCGGTGACGATCGCCACCGTCAGGCCCATGAACATCATGGCGATGGCCGAGGCGCGGCGATCGGGCGCGACAAGATCGGCCGCGATGGTAGCGCCGACCGAGAAGAACACGCCATGGGCGAAGGCCGAGAGCACGCGCGCGACCAGCAGCAATTCATAGCTGGGGCTGAGCGCCGCGGCGCTGTTGCCGGCGATGAACAGCGCCATCAGGCCGAGCAGCAGGCCCTTGCGGCCGAGACGCCCGGTGAGGGCGGTGAGGATGGGAGCGCCGAAGGTCACGCCGAGGGCGTAGACGCTGACGATCAGGCCGGCGAGCGGCAGAGTGATGCCGAGATCGGCGGCGACCGTCGGCAGCAGGCCGACGATCACGAATTCCGTAGTGCCGATCGCATAAGCGGCGATCGTGAGGGCAAGGAGGGCGAGGGGCATGAGAATGGTCCCGAAAAGGGTGAATGCTTGTCGGGCCAATATGATCGCTACGCATTGCCACGATAATCAGGCATAATGGATGAATAGCTTTGAATTAAATTCATAAGAGGCTGTCATGGACAACCGGGCCGGCGAAATGGAAGTGTTCGTCACCGCGGCCGAATTGCGTAGTTTCTCGGCGGCGGGGCGCAAGCTGCATCTCTCGCCCTCGGCGGTCAGCAAACTCGTCACCCGCATCGAGGATCGGCTCGGTGCCCGCCTGCTGGTGCGCACGACGCGAACCCTGCAGCTCACCCCCGAGGGAGAAACCTATCTTGGCCGCGCCCAGGCCATTCTGGCCGACATTGCCGAAACGGAGCGGATGATCTCGAGCGGGGGGCAGGTCGTGCCATCGGGGCGGCTGCGCGTCAGCGCCTCGGTGGGCTTCGGGGCGCGCTGCGTCGTGCCGGTGCTGCCCGACTTCCTGGCGCGCTATCCCAAGGTCGAGCTCGACCTTTCCCTCACCGACGAGGTCATCGACCTCGTCGAGGAGAAGGCCGACATCGCCATCCGCTCAGGAGCCCTGCGCGATTCGACGCTGAAGGCGCGCAAGATCCTGGAGAGCCGGCGGGTGATCACCGCTTCGCCCGGCTATCTCGCCCGTCATGGCATGCCCGCCAGGCCCGAGGATCTCGAGCGGCATAATTGTCTGCTGTTCAACTTCCGGCGCGGCCTCGACAGCTGGCCCTTCCGCGATCCCGGTTCGGCTTCCGTACGACACGTGCAGGTTGCCGGCAATCTCAAGGCCAATAATGGGCCGACCATGCGCAAGCTCTGCCTGGACGGCCTCGGCCTGGTGCGCCTCGGCCGGTTTCATGTCCAGCCCGACATCGATGCCGGCCTGCTGGTGCCGCTCCTGGAGGACCACAACCCGCTCGACGTCGAGCTGATCCATGCCGTGTTCGTCGGCCACGATCACCTGGCCGCCCGTATCCGCGCCTTCGTGGATTTCCTGGCTGAAAGAATCGGGGGAGCGGGGCACTGAACCCCTGGGATCGCCAGCATCCTGCTGGCTTTTCCTCCCACCATGCAGCGGTTCCAAGAGCCAGCAGGATGCTGGCGGTCCCGGGAAACGCGAACGCCGGCCCCGCATCGTCTCGGGCCGGCGCCGCAACTGCCTCTCATCGAGAGGCGTTACGCTACCTTGGTGGCTTCCGCCGGCTCGGTGCGCAGATAGGTCTCCAGGCTGTCGTCGAGCGCCTCCACCCAGCGCGTATGGTGTTTGGGGGCCATGGTGCCGGTCATCAGCGAGCGGTAGCCATGGTCACGGAAGCCCATGATGTCTTCCATCTTGTGGTGCTCCCACTCCATGAAGGTCTTGTTGGTGGCCTCGATGTCGAATTGCGGATAGTCCGTCTCGGCCAGCAGCTCCTTCACATAGTCGCCCTGGTACCAGATCATCTGCTCGGCATTCTCGAGGGTTTCCTCGCGGGCCCGCCATTTGTCGAAATTGGCCTTGAGCTCGGCTTCAGGCGGCAGCTCGATGCGGCCCATCATCACGTCGCGGGCCCACCAGGCTTGCACGTCGAACATGTTGAAGGTGTAGAACTGGTCCTGCATGCCGATATAGAAGAGCTGCGGATTCTGGTCGAAGATCACCCCCTTGTAGAGATGGTCGGCCCATAGCCTGTTGGCGGTCTTCAGGCGCAGGTCGTCCGGCAGGAACGGGAAGTGATGTTGATAGCCCGTGCATAGGATGAGGGCGTCGACCTCCTTGCTGGAGCCGTCGGCGAAATAGGCCGTGCGGTTCTCCAGGCGCTGCAGCAGCGGACGCTCCTCGAAATTTTCGGGCCATTTGAAGCCCATCGGCTTGGAGCGGTAGCTGGTGGTGACCGACTTCGCGCCGTATTTCCAGCATTGCGAACCGATGTCTTCGGCTGAATAGCTTCGGCCGACGATCAGGATGTCCTTGCCCTTGAACTCCAGGGCGTCGCGGAAGTCATGGGCATGCAGCACGCGGCCGTTGAAGCTCTTCACACCCTCGAAATAGGGTACGTTCGGCGTCGAGAAATGGCCGGAGGCCACCACGACATAGTCGAACTCCTCGTCATACATGCGGTCTTCGGTGCGCTCATGCGCGGTCACCGTGAACTTCCTGGTGCCCTTGTCGTAGCGTACCATGCGCACCGGGGTGTTGAAGCGCACCCATTTGCGCACATCCGCCTTCTCGACACGGCCCTTGATGTAGTCCCAGAGCACGGCGCGCGGCGGGTAGGATGGGATCGGCTTGCCGAAATGCTCCTCGAAGGAGTAGTCGGCGAATTCCAGGCATTCCTTGGGGCCGTTCGACCAGAGATAACGGTACATGCTGCCATGCACCGGCTCGCCATATTCGTCGAGGCCCGTGCGCCAGGTGTAGTTCCACAGCCCGCCCCAGTCCGATTGCTTCTCGAAGCAGACGATTTCGGGAATGGCAGCACCCTTGCGGGCCGCCGATTGGAAGGCGCGGAGCTGAGCCAAGCCCGAGGGACCGGCACCGATGACGGCTACTCTTGTCATATATTCTTCCCCTCTGCCGTTATGGCGGTTGGTTTGAGCGTCTGGATTTCGTACTTGTTGACGCTGCGCCCGCCTCCTCCGAAGCCGGCGCAGCGCTATTCGCCGCCCTTGGCCTGATGGGGCTTGCTCGCATCCGCCGGATGGAAGAGGCTTTACGGCATGCATCCAAGCCCCGCAGACTTCACTGCGGATAATATTTATTTCCTGACTATAATCTCACCTGCCGCCATGACAAGTCGGCTCTTCGTTTTTTTGATTCGCGCTCCCATCTATGGAAGCCTGCGGTGCGCATTTGCCCTCCCCGGCATCGTGGACCTCGGTTCCCGAAGGTCAGCCTCATGGCCGGTGGGAGCGGGCGGGGCATTGTTCGACGCCGCGGGCGAAATCGAGCCGATTTTCGCAGAAGTGCTTGATCGAACATAGCATATTGGCGATGGAGAACCCATGTCCGCTTCTGAATCCGATACGCCTCCCCATGCTGCGCCCGGCAAGGTCTTGAGCGAAGCGGCCAAGCGCGCCCTCACCGAGGCGGCCGAGCGCCGCAAATCGGAGAAGCCGGCCGAGCGTCCGCGCGAGATCAACGGCCGCGACGGTCCCGAACCCGTGCGCTATGGCGACTGGGAAGTGAAGGGCATCGCCTCCGACTTTTGAAACCGCCGTTACCAGAACGGTGGCTTTCTGCTGACCATGGAATTGCCACAAGTATTTCTGACGTGTTTCTGGTCTATCCCTATCCGTCAATTCGCCATCACGAATAATTCACGCATCGTATGCTTCTCGTGAATTGCACGTCAGGACATCGCCTCGTAGATTAGGATCATTGCTTGTTCACCTTGCTGTGAATTTTCAAGGAGATGATCATGAAGATCTTTACGATTTCTACGATTGCGGCGTTTGGTATTGTTGTTGCTACGACGGCCGCGAATGCCCATGGCCATCTGGTTACCGGGCCTGAACTCTATGGCGCACCCGCGACAACTCAGCAGATGGGTGAGAATGACCATCAGGCTGGCAAGAACGATAGCGCAGTCCAGCCCCGCAAGGTGAATGCCGTCCGGCACGGGGCGCACCGGCTGCGCAATAGCGAGGCCTATTGAGGCCGTTCGCGCCGGATTTCATTCACCAAGGTGTAAGAAGAGGTTCTTTTCCACCACATCATAGTGAAGCGATATGGCACCGCCGCCCCGTTCCTCGGGGCGGCTTTTTTGTTGGCGGGCCGATCCCTGTTCCCTCGGCGATTTCCGCCGGCAATCGAGGCTTGTTAAGCCCGTGGTAACCATGATCGGTGCCAAGATGACGGGTCGCTTCGTCATGTCTGGCTCCCCTGTGGGGAGCCTGCACCCGCAAATTTCCTTGCATGCCGCCGAATGACCTCTTCCGGCGGGAGTCAAGGGGAGGGTAAAGTGAACTGATTCGGAGGACGGGTTCACGGTCATCAAGGCCGCGAAGCCGGGCTTCCGCGCAAGGCCGGACGTCATTCGCAGTGACGACCGGTACCCTTTGCGGGCAGGACCGGTCTTCATTCGGTCCGCGCTGCCCGCAGATGTGCGAGGGCGTGGCATGTCGGTGCTCGCGCCCCTGGCAGACGGGGTCGCAGCAGCCTGGTGGTTTCCGCCCATCCCGAGGAGGGGCGAAGGCCGCAGCGGTCCTGCCAACGTCGCGTTGCGTTTCAGGGTGAGCGGAACGTCATTCGCCGGCGCCTGTCCGGTACCGAAGGGATTCGTCGAAACAAGATGCGACAGGACAGACGGCAAGGCAGGCGCAAGGAAAGGGAATTGCCGAGGTGGCCCCGGCTGCCGGCCCGCCTATACGTCGGCATTTTCCTGGCCGTCGTCCTGCCGGTTTCCGCCGCACTGGCCGCCGACACCGTGCCGGCAGCATCGGGCCTGTTCGGCAATCTCACCAGCGCCGACCGCCGCATCCTCGCCATGCTGGCCCTGTTCGCCGGCCTGCTGATCCTGGCGACGGGTCTTGCCGTGTTCTATCTGCGCGCCCGCAATGCCTGGCTCAAGCGCGACCGCGCGGCCAAGGCCGAAGCGCAGGCGCTTGCCGCGCGCGCCGAACGCGCCGAAGCGCTGCTGATGTCCGAACCGCAGCTGATCGCGGTCTGGTCCGGCACCGAGGACCTGCCACTGCTTTCCGGAGAGTTGCCGGGGGTCACCATCTCGCCCTCCCGGCGCGGCCTGATCGGAACCGGCTGGCTCGATTATCACGATACCCGCACGCTGGAAGAGCATATCGCGGCACTGCGCGGGCGCGGTGAGAGCTTCCATATGGTGGCGCGCTCGCGCCATGGCGGCTATGTCGAGGCAGATGGCCGCGCCATTGGCGGACGCGCGGTGCTCAGACTGCGCGACGTCACCGGCGATCGCCTGGAACTCGCCCGTCTGGCTGACCGGCATCGCCGCGCCAGCGAGGAGATCGAGGCGATTCGCTCACTGCTCGACGAGGCGCCGGTGCCGCTCTGGCTGCGCAATGCCAATGGCAAGCTGGTCTGGGTCAACAAGGCCTATGCCAGGGCGGTCGACGCCCAGGACGAGAACGACGTCCTCAGCGGCGACGTCGAGCTGCTCGACCGGCCGGCCCGCGAGGAAGCCAATGCCGCGCGTCTCGAAGGCAAGCCCTTCCTCAAGCGCGTGCCGGCAGTGGTCGGCGGTGCCAGGCGCACGCTCGATGTGATCGACATTCCCTCCTCCCGCGGTTCGGCCGGCATGGCGATCGACGTGTCGGAAGTCGAGACGATGCGGGCCGATATCGGCCGCCAGATCGAGGCGCATGTCCGCACGCTCGATCAGCTCGCCACCGCCGTGGCGATCTTCGACGCCGACCAGCATCTGACCTTCTATAATGCTGCCTTTGCCGCGCTCTGGCAGCTCGACGCGGCCTTCCTCGACGGCAAGCCCACCGACAGCGAGATCCTCGACCGCCTGCGCGCCCAGCGCCGCCTGCCCGAGCAGGCCGACTTCAGGGCCTGGAAATCGAAGCTGCACGAGGCATACCGGGCCTTCGAGCCCGCCGAACATTGGTGGCATTTGCCCGACGGCCGCACCTCGCGGGTGGTCACCACGCCCAACCCGGCCGGCGGCGTCACCTATCTGTTCGAGGACGTCACCGAGCGCATCGATCTGGAGGCCCGCTACAAGGCCTTGTCGCGCGTCCAGGGCGAGACGCTGGAAAACCTGAAGGAGGGCGTCGCCGCCTTCGGATCCGATGGCAGGCTGCGCCTGTCCAATCCCGCCTTCGCCGCGATCTGGCGGCTGCCGCAGGAGATGCTGGAGCAGCGCCCCCATATCGACGACGTGGTGTCGCGTTGCTCGATCCTGTTCCGCGACGAGGCGGTGTGGCAGGCGCTCAAGGGCGTGATCACCTCCTTCGGCGATGCCCGCCATTCCACCGACCAGCGCATGATGCGGGTGGACGGCACCGTCATCGACGTCGCCACCGTGCCGCTGCCGGACGGAGGCACGCTGGCCACCTTCACCGACGTCACCGATTCGGTGAATTTCGAGAACGCCCTGGTCGAGAAGAACGAGGCGCTGGAGGAAGCTGCCCGCCTCAAGAACGACTTCGTGCATCACGTCTCCTACGAGCTGCGTTCTCCCCTCACCAACATCATCGGTTTCGTGCAGCTGATGGCCGATGGCGCCGCCGGGCCGCTGAACGAGAAGCAGCGCCAATATGCCGGCTACATCAAGACCTCGTCCGATGCGCTCTATGCCATCATCAACAACATCCTCGATCTCGCCACCATCGATGCCGGCGCCATGACGCTGGACCTCGGCAAGGTCGACATCCGCGAAGCCATGCAAGGCGTGGCGGAGGCGGTGCAGCCGCGTCTGGCCGAGACCGGCGTCAGGCTGGAGATGAAGGCGAGCCAGGCGATCGGCAATTTCGAGGCCGACGGCCAGCGCGTGCGCCAGGTGCTGTTCAACCTGCTCTCCAACGCCATCGGTTTCTCGCAGGCCGGCGGCACCGTGACGCTCTCGGCCCTGCGCAAGGGCCAGGAGATCGTCTTCCGCGTCGAGGATCGCGGCCGCGGCATTTCCCAGGCCGTGATCGACCGCGTCTTCGACCGTTTCGAATCGCATGGCGGCTCGAGCGGCCACCGCGGCGTCGGCCTCGGCCTGTCCATCGTGCGCTCCTTCGTGGAACTGCATGGCGGCACGGTCGAGCTGGTCTCCGAGGAAGGCCGCGGCACCATCGTGACCTGTCGCTTCCCGGTCGACGCATCCGTTCACAGGGAGGCGGCGGAATGACGAAAAGCCTGCCTGTCGGCATGGATCGCCCTCCGCCCCCCAAGATTAAGCTCCGACGATCTGAAGGCCCAGCCCATTGACCGATCTCCTGACCCACCAATGGACCGTCGACCTGCCGAGCGAAGCGGCGACCGAGCTGCTGGCCCGTGACTTGGCGGCTACGCTGCGGGCCGGTGATCTCGTTACCCTCTCGGGCGATCTCGGTGCCGGCAAGACCGCCTTTGCCCGCGCCCTGATCCGCGAGATCGCCGAGGATCCGGAGCTGGAAGTCTCCAGCCCCACCTTCACGCTGATCCAGCTCTACGACACGCCGACTTTTCCGATCGTGCATGCCGATCTCTATCGCATCGGCCATGCCAGCGAGCTCGACGAATTGGGCTGGGACGAGGCGCCCGACGGCGCGCTGGTGCTGGTCGAATGGCCGGAGAAGGCGGGCGAGACGCTTCCGGCCGACCGGCTCGACATCCGTTTCGTGCATGCCGGCCGCAGCGAGACCGCGCGGCGCGCGACGCTGACGGGGACGGGCGACTGGTCGTCCCGCCTGCGCCGCTTTTCCCAGACCGGCGATTTCCTGCGCCATGCCGGCTGGCAGGATGCATCGCGCGAGCATGTCCAGGGCGATGCCTCGACCCGCTCCTATGCCCGGTTGAGGCGCGGGCAGAATACCGTGATCCTGATGAATTCGCCGGCCCGTACCGACCGCACCCCGGTGCGCTACGGCAAGACCTACAGCCAGATCGCCCATATCTCCCAGGATGTGAAGCCCTTCGTGGCGATGGCGAAGGGCCTGTCGGAACGCGGCTTCTCGGCGCCGCAGATCCTCAAGGAAGATCTGCTGCACGGCCTGCTGCTGCTGGAGGATTTCGGCACGGACTTCATCGCCGAGGGCGGCAAGCCGGTGCCCGAGCGCTACGGCGTGGCCATCGACCTGCTCGCCCGCCTGCACGGCATGGATCTGCCGGATACGCTGCCCGTGGCTTCCGCCATCAATCACAAGATCCCGCCCTTCGACCATGGCGCCCTCGATATCGAGGTCGAGCTGCTGATCGAATGGTACATGCCGATGATCGGCGCGCCTCAACTGTCGCAGCGCAATCGCGACCATTTCACCGCGCTCTGGCGCGCGGCGCTCGCGCCCGTCGTCAAGGGTGAGCAGAGCTGGCTGCTGCGTGACGTCCACTCGCCGAACCTGATGTGGCTGCCCCAGCGCGAGGGCATCAAGCGCATCGGCCTGCTTGACTTCCAGGACGCGATGATCGGTCCGCCGGCCTATGACGTGGCCTCGCTCTGCCTCGATGCGCGGGTGACGGTGGATCAGGAACTCGAACTCCAGCTCCTGACGCGCTATGTGAAGGCCCGCCGCAGCGCCGATGCCGCCTTCGATCCCGCCGGCTTCGCGCGGGCCTATGCGGTGATGGCGGCCCAGCGCAACACCAAGCTGCTCGGCCTGTTCGCCCGGCTCGACAAGCGCGACGGCAAGCCTGCTTATCTCAAGCATATTCCGCGCATTCGCGCCTATCTCGATCGCGCTTTGGCCCATCCCACCCTGGCCGACCTCAGGGAATGGTTCGAGACCTTCGTCTTCGCGATGGAAGCCAGAGTATCATGAGCCGCCCCTTTTCGACCGCCATGCTGCTGGCCGCCGGCCTTGGCAAGCGCATGCGTCCCCTCACCGATATCCGCCCCAAGCCGCTGATCGAGATCGCCGGCAAGCCGCTGATCGATCATGTGCTCGATCGCCTTGCCGCGTCCGGCGTCGAAAAGGCCGTGGTGAACGTTCACTATCTCGCCGAGCAGATGGAAGCCCATCTTGCTGGTCGGCAGCACCCGAAGATCCTGATCTCCGACGAGCGGGCGGGCCTTCTGGATTCCGGCGGCGGCGTGCGCAAGGCCCTGCCCCTGCTCGGCAAGGCGCCCTTCATCGTCTGCAATTGCGACAGCTTCTGGATCGAGGGCCCGCAGAACAATCTCGAGGCCCTCGAGGCGGCCTGGGATCCCGAACGCATGGACATTCTCATGCTGGTGGCCGCGACGGCGACCAGCGTCGGCTTCGACGGGCGGGGCGATTATCATCTCGACAGCGCCGGCCTGCTCTCCCGCCGGCGGGAGAACGAGACCGCGCCCTTCGCCTATGCCGGCGTGCTGCTGATCAAGCCGGAATTGTTCGAGGGGACCCGCGAGATCTTCTCCCTGAACCGCCTGTTCGATGCGGCCGAGACCAAGGGGCGGCTGTTCGGCCGCCGCCTCGACGGTATCTGGCTGCATGTCGGCACGCCTGAAGCGGTGGGAGAAGCCGAAACCAAGATCGCACAGTCGATGGTCGAATAAGCCCATTCCGGAAAACGCGCAGGGTAAAGGCAACCCTGTCAAAGAGCGGAAGGCCGGCGCTGCGCGCCATGGAGAAGGCGGAGAATGACAACGACATCGCCTTCGATTCCGTAGGCAGCGATAAAGGGCGTGCCGCCCACCACCAATTCCCGAGTACCGGGGACGCGACCCGGCCTTCCCAGGCGAGGGTGATCAGCGAGCCGCAGAACGGCAACTTCGATGGCATCGCCCATGTCAATGGCGGCCCAAAGATTGCGTTCGGCGATGAAAGCCAATTGGCTTTCTCGATTTTGCTCCGCAATCGGCAGCCATTCTATTCTCATCGGGATTTTCCACCGGCGCGCTCGACTAATTGCGCTCGCTGGCGCCGCCAGTTGTTCGATACCTCGTCCTGCGAGATGCGTGCCACGCTCGGGTCGTCCGCCTCTCGCATGGCTTGCGCCACCTCGGAGCGAAACCAAGCGTCATGCTCTCGGGCCTGCTGCTGGCGCTCAATGAACTCGCGCATCAATTCGCGAACGACCTGCGAGGCCGGACGATGGGCGGCTTCAGCCTCGGCCATGAAGGCGTTGCGAAGCTCGGGCTCCAGCTTCAGCGTGAACATGGTCTCCTTCGACATGCCGGACCTCTCGATATCTAAACGATACTATACAACGTATATACGACGTATAGTACCTTTCAAGCAATCTTGTGGCCATTAGCCTGTCGAGGCCAGCATGCAGGGACAGTGCGCGCAAAGCTTCCCACTCCGGCCGCGACCGGCTATAAAGGCCTCCCACCGGAGCCTTTCCATGCTCGATCCCACCGCTCTCGCCGTCTATGCCGGCGCGCTGTTCGTGGCCGCGGCTCTGCCGGGGCCGGGCGTCGCGGCGCTGGTGGCGCGCGTGCTCGGCAGGGGCGTGCGGGAGAGCCTGGGCTTTGCCGTCGGTATCGCCCTTGGCGATCTGGTCTGGCTCGGTTTCGCCGCGGCGGGCCTGGCCGTGCTGGCGCAGAGCTTTTCGGGCGTCTTCCTGGCGATCAAATATGCGGGCGTTGCCTATCTGCTCTATCTGGCCTGGAAATTATGGACGACGGCGAACCTCGCCCAGGTCGTCGAGCGCGATGCAAGCCGCGAAGGCGGCTGGCGCAGTTTCCTCGGCGGCCTGTCGATCACGCTCGGCAATCCCAAGGTGATGGTGTTCTACACCGCCCTTCTGCCCAACCTGATCGATCTCGGCCGTCTCTCCCCGGCAAGCTTCGTCGAGCTTGCCATCGTCACCGAAGCGGTGCTCGCCTCCGTGTTCGGCTTCTACATCGTCCTGGCCGGCCGGGCTCGCTCCCTGTTGACCAGCCCGCGTGCCATGCGGCTTCTGGCAAGGAGTTGCGGCACCATCATCGCCGGCACGGCGGTGACGATCGCCACGCGATGAAAGATCGCCGTCATCCACCGATAAATATCTGATAAATCACAAAAATGTGCCGTTTTGGCATGAAATTCGGCACGGGAATCCCTATATTTCCTTCCGAATCAAGGAATGAGTTGCTCAATGGCTGAACCCGCTTTGTCCGAAACGCCCGAAAATGACTACGGCGCCGACAGCATCAAGGTGCTCAAGGGCCTGGATGCCGTGCGCAAGCGCCCCGGCATGTATATCGGCGACACGGATGACGGCTCGGGCCTGCATCACATGGTCTATGAGGTCGTCGACAATGCCATCGACGAGGCGCTGGCGGGCCATGCCGACATCGTCACGGTGACGCTGAACCCCGATGGCTCGGTCACCGTCACCGACAATGGCCGCGGCATCCCCACCGCCATCCATCCCGAAGAGGGGGTGTCGGCGGCCGAAGTGATCATGACCCAGCTTCATGCCGGCGGAAAGTTCGACCAGAATTCCTACAAGGTCTCGGGCGGCCTGCATGGCGTCGGCGTATCCGTGGTCAACGCTCTCTCCTCCAAGCTCACCTTGCGCATCTGGCGCGACGGCGGCGAGCACGTCATGAGTTTCAGCCATGGCGATGCCGATGCGCCGCTCAAGATGGTGGGACCGGCCGGCGACAAGCGCGGCACGGAGGTGACCTTCCTGCCGTCGACCGAAACCTTCACCAAGACCGAATTCGACTATGCCACGCTGGAGCGGCGCCTGCGCGAGCTCGCCTTCCTCAATTCCGGCGTGCGCATCGTGCTGACGGATCGCCGCCATGGCGGGGAGAAGAGCGAGGAGCTGATGTATGAAGGCGGCCTCGACGCCTTCGTGCGCTATCTCGACCGCTCCAAGACCGCCCTGGTGCCGGCGCCGATCTATGTGAAGGTCGAGCGCGACGGCATCGGCGTCGAGGCGGCGATGTGGTGGAACGACAGCTATCACGAGACGGTGCTGTGCTTCACCAACAACATCCCCCAGCGCGACGGCGGCACCCATCTCGCCGGGCTGCGCGCCGCGCTGACCCGCCAGGTCACCTCCTATGCCCAGTCCTCCGGCATCTCCAAGAAGGAGAAGGTGGAGATGACGGGCGACGATTGCCGCGAGGGCCTGACCTGCGTGCTCTCGGTGAAGGTGCCCGATCCGAAATTCTCGTCGCAGACCAAGGACAAGCTGGTCTCCTCCGAGGTGCGCCCGGTGGTCGAGAGCGCCATGAACGAAGCGCTGTCGACCTGGTTCGAGGAGCATCCGGCCGAAGCCAAGACCATCGTGGGCAAGGTGGCCGAAGCCGCCGCCGCCCGCGAAGCGGCGCGCCGCGCCCGCGAACTCACCCGCCGCAAGGGCGTGCTCGACGTCGCCTCCCTGCCCGGCAAGCTCGCCGATTGCCAGGAGCGCGATCCGGCCAAGGCCGAGCTCTTCATCGTCGAGGGTGACTCCGCCGGCGGCTCGGCCAAGCAGGGCCGTGCCCGCGAATACCAGGCCGTGCTGCCGCTGCGCGGCAAGATCCTCAATGTCGAGCGCGCCCGCTTCGACAAGATGCTGTCGTCGGAACAGATCGGCACGCTGATCACCGCGCTCGGCACCGGCATCGGCTCGGAGGAGTTCAATCCGGACAAGCTGCGCTACCACAAGATCATCATCATGACGGACGCCGACGTCGACGGCAGCCATATCCGCACGCTGTTGCTGACCTTCTTCTTCCGCCAGATGCGCGAGATCATCGATCGCGGCCACGTCTATATCGCCCAGCCGCCGCTCTATAAGGTATCGCGTGGCAAGTCCGAGCAATATCTCAAGGACGAGCGGGCACTCGAGGACTATCTGATCGATACCGGCGTCGAGGGTGCTGTCCTCCGGCTCGGCGGCGGCGAGGAACGCGCCGGCCAGGACCTGCGCGCCGTCATCACCGATGCCCGCGCCATCCGCACGCTGCTGGGGCAGCTCCACAGCCGCTATGATCGCGTGGTCGTGGAACAGGCGGCCATCGCCGGCGCACTGAATATCGGGGTGGTCGCCGATCCCGAGCAGGCCCAGCAGGCCGCCGAGGAGACGGCGCGGCGCCTCGATGCCATCGCCGAGGAATTCGAACGCGGCTGGACCGGCCGGGTCGACAAGGGCGGCTACGTCTTCGAGCGCATGGTGCGCGGCGTCAAGGAAGCCCATACGCTCGATGCCCAATTGCTCGCCACCGTCGATGCCCGCCTTCTCGATGAGCGTGCAACGGCGCAGCGCGAGGTCTATGGGGTTCCTGCCAGCCTTACCCGCCGCGGCGAGGAGACCGAGATCCACGGCCCCGTTGCCTTGTTCGAGACGCTGACCAACGCTGCCCGCAAGGGTCTGTCGCTCCAGCGCTACAAGGGCCTCGGCGAGATGAATCCCGACCAGCTCTGGGAGACCACGCTCGACCGCAATGTCCGTTCCCTGCTCAAGGTGCAGGTCAAGGAAGTGGTCGAGGCCGAAGACATCTTCACCAAGCTGATGGGCGACATCGTCGAGCCGCGCCGCGAATTCATCCAGGACAATGCGCTGACGGCCCAGGTCGACGCCTGAGCCGCGAGCCCGGCGCAATTTCTCGAAAAGTCGAGGTCCGCTCCGCCGGGGAAGCGGATCTTCACCCTGGACCGGACGCCCGGCTGCGGCGCGGGCCGGTTGGCTATGGCAGCATCTCGAGGTCGGTCGGCCCCGGCAGCGTCCCTGTTGCCGTCAGCATCGCGTGGATCTGGCCGCGGTGGTGGGTCTGATGGTTGAAGAGTTGCATGACGCACAGAGCCCTTGGCTTCTCGACCCGCGTTGAACCTTCACCGGGACGCCAGGCGACCATGCCGGCGAGATCCGCGTCGAGCAGCCGGGCTGCCCACGCCTCGATCTCTTCGTCACGGCGCGAACGGAGCGTCTTGAACTCGTCCCAATCCGATGGGCTCGTGAGCGAGTGCTCGATGTGGTCCTCCGGGCGCTCATTTCCCTTCAAGCGCTGCAGGATCAGGGCATCGGCCCAGTAGAGATGGTTCAACGTCGCTGCGATCGATCGGAAGAAGGCGCCGCGGTCCTTCCAGCGATCCTGATGGGTGAGCCCATCGGCGGCCGTGACCAGGGAGGTGTTCTGCCAGGTGTTGTACCTTGCCATGAGGCGGCAATAGGCGGCTGAGATCATCGTCTCGGGCTCCTTTGGTTGAACGGAGACTGGCTGCAGGTCTCCAACGGCGGGCCTGCGTGATGGAAAATGACGGCGGGTGAGTTTTGCGGGACGGCCGCCAATGGCTGGTGCGAGCGGCAGCCGCCGGCGTGGGAACGGACCGCGCGGCGGGCAAACCTATAGCGTTTTGCGATTAGACGGAGTCACCTAGAATCGGAAAGACGCGTCATAACAATGAGTTAGAGCAAATAAGCGTTCACGCTTGAACGCGCTTTGCTCTAGCGAATGCAAGGATGGCGGGGAGGAGGAAGGAAAGGGGCGGTTTGCTCTGAAGCCGCCAAAGTCGCGCCTAGTCATCCGGCGTTCGATAGGCCTGAGGCCTCATGGACTGGTCTGACCTGTCCTGGCTGAGTCTATGGGCTCAGTCATCGAAACGGATCCGTTTCCCCGCGATCCGTTGCCCATGATAATAGCAGAACTCCGGGGCGAATTGAACCCTGGAATCGCCTCTTGGCCCCGACGTCCGGGAATCGCCCGGAGCGGCCTGCGGGTGTGACATGACGGGCTGGCCATGTCATAAGCGGCTTTCCCATGCCTCGACACGGTCTTCCCATGCCAAATATTGCCGCTCTGCAAGATGCCTTCATTCCGGAATTGCCGAATTACTATCGCGGCAAGGTCAGGGAGAACTATGATCTTGCCGATGGGCGCCGCATCATCATCGCCACGGACCGCCTGAGCGCCTTCGACAGAGCGATCGCCAGCATTCCCGGCAAGGGGCAGGTGCTGACGCAGACCGCACGCTATTGGTTCGAACATACCGGCGACATCTGCCCCAATCATGTGCTCGACTATCCCGATCCCAATGTCGTGGTCGGGCGGAGATTGACGATCCTGCCGGTGGAGATCGTGGTGCGCGGCTATCTCGCGGGCACGACGGGGACTTCCATCCTGACCCTCTACAAGCAGGGCCAGCGCGAAATGTACGGCACGCGCTTTCCCGACGGGCTGCGCGACAACCAGGCCTTGCCGCAGGCGGTCATCACCCCCACCAGCAAGGCTTTCGACGGCGGGCATGACGAGCCGCTTTCCGCCGACGAGATCATCGCCAAGGGTCTGCTCACCCCCCGGCAATGGGAGGAAGTGTCCGGTTATGCCCTCGCGCTGTTCGCCCGCGGCCAGGCCATGGCGCGGGAGAAGGGGCTGATCCTGGCCGATACGAAATATGAATTCGGCACCGACGGGGAGGGGCGCATCATCCTGGCGGATGAAATTCATACGCCCGATTCCAGCCGGTACTGGTTTGCCGCCAGCTATCCGGCGCGTTTTGCTGCCGGTGAAAAGCCCGAAAGCTTCGACAAGGATTTCGTGCGCAACTGGGTGGCCGCCCGCTGCGATCCCTATAAGGAAGCGATCCCTGCCATCCCTCCGGAACTGATTGCCGAAACCTCGAAGGTCTATATTCAGGCCTATGAGACGATAACCGGGCAGGTTTTTGAAAGCCCTGGCGATCGGGTTAATCCATTGGACCGCATACGCCGCAATCTCGCCCGTTACTTCTAGAGCGGTGTCCGATCACGCCGGATCGAATATCGTTCATGATTCCCAACAGATAGACACGTCTTTCCGATCCAGTGGAATCGGAAAACACTGTAGGCCACAGAGCCGAAAGGCGGATGCCGACTGCCACAAATGTCCGCGATATCAAATATTCGCGACATAAGGACCGATGCTGCAGGGAATTCGGCAAACCGGCATCTTTTCAGTTTCTTGGATGCGCGCCCCCGCGACGGAGCGCGCAAGCTTTGGCGCTGCCTGCGGCAGAGGGTCGAGACACCATTACTTGTTGGATGCATGCGGAGCGGCGTGGAGACTTTCTGCCTCGGCTCGGGTTTCCCGTTGGTACGGTCGCGTTGCATATCGTTAATTTCGATTGAATTGTCATGTTCATTTCCTAAATAAAACAAATTTTTGAATATGTATTAAATATCGTCCTTAGTAATTTCGAACTACTTCCCATGTGTCTAAATAAAGTTTTACCTCATTGGGTTTGCTATTGGCAGGGTATGTTGCAATTATTGGAATCGTGTGCAAGAATTCCTTTGCGTTATGGTGGAGATCGTAGCCGGAAGGAATTTGCGCCGGCAATGAAACTCGGCCGGTCGGATGGGAATGCAGCCGGCAGCGGCGAGACGCTGGCCGAGCCCGCCCATGCGGCCCCATAACCATTGTCGGCAGGGCCGATGGCCCTCGAGCCTCCCCTGTTTCAAGGAGGCTCCGCGAATCGTAAAGACGCGTGAAAACAAACAGTTGGAGCCAGTGGGCGTTCGGGCATGAACGCTTATTGCTCCGCACAGGACGAGGTCAGGATGCAGCGTTACTCCGTGGTCCCCGGCAACCAGGCTGCCAAATCGCATTTCCTGCTGCTCGACGGGTTACGTGGCTTCGCTGCATTTTGCGTGATGCTGATCCATCTCGGCAGCTGGCTGGCCGTGCCCTGGATCGCCAGGAACAGCTATCTGGCAGTCGACCTGTTCTTCTGCCTGAGTGGCTATGTGCTGTCCTATGCCTATATGGGTCAGGCCCGTAGCATGGACAGTTTCGAATTTCTGCGCGTCCGTCTGCTGCGCCTGCTGCCGCTGACGGTGCTCGCCCTCGTCATCAGCGCCTCCTACCTGGTCGCCCGCGGAGCCTTCGAGCATGCGCCGGTGCCCTATGCCGAACTGCTGAATGCGCTGATGCTCTCCACCTTCAGCCTGCCGAACTTCAGCGCTCCCGCCGAGATCGGAGGACCAAGCTTCTTCCCGCTGAACGCTCCACAATACACCATCCTGCTCGAACTCACCGCGAATCTGGTGTGGTGGCGCCTGCGGCACACCAATCTGGAGAAGGTCGCCGCCGCCATTGCCTTGGCCTGCCTGTGCGTCCTGGTGGTCACCGGCCTGGGTGGGGATACCCCGAATACCTTCCTGGCCGGCTTCCCGCGTGTCGGAGCCTCGTTCTTCATCGGCATCGTGCTTTATCAGATGCGGGACAGGTTGCCGGCGTGGCGGGGATGGACGATGACCTTCTGGCTGCTGGTCGGTGCGATGGCCGTCCTGTTCTTCTGGCCGACCGAACTGCCGCGGGTCGTGCAGCTCACCTGGGTCGCACTGCTCTCGCCCGCCCTGGTGGTCGTGGGCGCCAGGCTTCAGTGTTCGGGCGGGCTCGCCTCCTTCTGCTCGGTGGCGGGCACGGTATCCTACCCGCTTTATTGTCTGCATTTCCCGATCTTCTGCTGGATCAACGGCCTATACCGCTCCTTCTTCGGTGCGCAGAATTTCTATGTCGAGGCTCCCATCGTTGCGGTCGTCGCGATCATCGGCAGTTTGCTGGCGCATTACTGCTACGATGTCCCCATCCGCCGTTATCTCGGTGCTCGCTCGAGGCGCGTGCATGCGTGAGAGCCCCTTGGCTCCAGCGCCTTGTTTCGAAAGCTCTTTTGCCGTCGCAGGCAACCGAGCCGAAACGCGGGATCCGCCCCGCCGGAAGCGCCTGCAAACGAGGCTTGATCTCACGGGCATGAGCTGTCACTATCCGCGCCCGATAGCAGTGGCAGGCGGGGTGCATCCCGCCGTCAGTCGAAATGCCTGATTCGCTTCTGTTCCAACCAAGACTGATCAAAGGCAATACCTAAGGAAAGCGCCGTTCTTCCAAGGCCTTTTTCCGTGTTTGATCGATATTGCAAAGCTGAAACAGTAACTTAAGTAGTCCCTCCCGCAGTTGTGTGCTCGCAATGCACATGTCGCGCAGACCGATACTTGGCAAATCGTTAATTGGAAGGCATGTTGTGCCGCCTTCACCATCCAGGACGGGAGACAAATACAAAATCCATTTCCCCGGTTCTCAACAAGGAGGATTTACATGTCCCATACCGGAAGCGATCATACCCTTGCCCAGACCTGCACCTCCTCGGTGCCCGTCGGTGCGGACCTCTTCAGGCAGGTTCGTGAAGCAAAGGGATACAGCAGGGAGGACCTCGCGGTCACCTGCGGTCTCACGGTCGATGAGATAGAAGACCTCGAACTGGGCAACAATGCCAGCCCCGCCCATCTGCGCCGCGTCGCGGCCGCACTCGGCCTGCCGAGCGAATAACCGGCTGAGCCTCCCTTCCGAACCGCCTCAAGGGCCTGACGACCGAATTGCAGTGTAGGCTTTCCGAGGTGGTTCAACCCGGCGGATCCGGTACCGCTAGAGTTCATTCAGTCGTCTCGTGACCCAAGATTCCAGGCTGGCGTTCTCCCGGGGGTGAACCAGCGGATTCGGGTATGGTCCATAGGACCGTCTCTCACCGAAAATCTGAGCCAAAATTGCATCCCCGCATTCCATCGAATGCGGGGATGCCGGTATCATTCTGCCTGTCTCCGCGCGAAGAGGTGGGGGCAGCAAAGTTCGTGACCTTGCCATTGCCGGCGCTTCGGGCCATGGAGCTTGTGATCCTCTCGATCTGCTTCTGGAGACCGGCGATGCCCCTCACCCTCCCCCGTGTCATCGGGCATCGCGGCGCCGCCGCGCATGCGCCGGAGAACACGCTCGAATCGATCCGCTGCGCTGCGGCCTTCGGCGTTGCGATGGTCGAGATCGACGTGCAGCTCAGCAAGGACGAGGTGCCCGTCGTCATTCATGACGATACGCTGGAGCGCACCACCACGGGCCGCGGGCCGGTCATCGATCTCACCTGGCGGGAGCTCCAGGCTCTCGATGCCGGCGCGCCGTTCGGCCGCCCCTTCGCCGGCGAACGCATTCCGGACCTGCCGTCCGTGCTTGCCTTGTGCAAGGAACTGGAACTCGGCCTCAATGTCGAGATCAAGCCCTCGCCCGGCACCGATGTCCGCACCGCCGAAATCGCCTTGAAGACGATCGATGCCTTCGGACCGATCGGGGCGCCGCTGGTTCTCTCGTCCTTCTCGGTCGAAAGCCTGGAAGCGGCCCGGGATCTCGCCCCGCATCTGCCGCGCGGCTATCTGATCTGGGAGCGGCCGGCCGATTGGGCCGATATCGCCGACAGGGTGGCCGCCGCCTCCATCAATTTCGATCATGAACAAGAGACGCCCGAGAGCATCGCCGCCTACAAGGCCACCGGGCGCCCGCTGCTGTCCTATACCGTGAATACCGCCGAACGGGCACGGGAACTGTTTGCCTTGGGGGTCGCCGGCGTGTTCACCGACTTCCCAGGCCGAATCCTGCGGGTGGCATGAAGCGTCAGGCCGGCGGCACAGTCCTGCCCTTGCCTTCCAGCCAGGCGCGGATGAGCTGGCGGTAGCGTGCGCCGTCGAAGCTTGGAAAATGCCCGCCATGCACGATGCGAACGGGCAGGCGCAGCAGCCGTTCCATCGAGGCCACATAGTCCTGCGCATTGGCGTGATAGGTGTCCTCGATCAGCGGGCCGTCATAGAGGATGTCGCCGGAAAACAGCGTCGCCGTGCGTGCTTCCCACAGCGCGATGCCCCCCGGCGAATGGCCCGGCGTGTGGATGACCTCGAAGACGCGGTCGCCGAGGTCGATGACGTCGCCGTCTTCCAGAAGCCGGGTCGCCGGCGCCCGCTTCACCGCATAGCAGGCCGAGCAATAGGGCTCCGGCGGCAGGGCATCGAAGATCCCATCGGTGACATAGGGATCGGCCAGGGTGTTCTGCCGGGTCGGATTGGCGAGGAGGTCCGCCTCGGCGGCATGGACGGCCCGGCATTCGAACTCGTGATGGCAGCCGATATGGTCGAAATGGGTGTGGCTCGCCACGGCGATCAGGTCGCGCTCGGTCACCAGCGGCACCCATTCGCGCAGCGAGACGACGCCCATGCCGCTGTCGATCAGCATGTCGCGGTCGCGCCCGCGCACATGCCAGATATTGCAGCGGTAGAATTCCTGGATATAGGGCTCGCCGATGGCGGTGACGTCGTCGGCAAGACGCCGTACCTCATACCATTTGTCGGGGCTGATCCGCTGCATCGGGCGTTTTCCTGCATTTGGTTCGTCGCGTTGCGCTGCCCCTCACCCTTACCCTCTCCCCGTAAACGGGGCGAGGGGGACTTCGGCGATGCGGTCGTTCGAAAACCGTATCATCTCGCCCAACGGTCGGGCGAGACGAAAGGCCTGAGGATCGATCGCGACGTCTGCGCCTCCTCGCCCCGTTTACGGGGAGAGGGTAAGGGTGAGGGGCTACGCGACCCTAACAATAAGGAGCAAAAACCAATTCCGGTCAGGGCAAGATCACCACATCGTCCGGCTTGACGGCAAGCGACAGGGACTGGCCTTCGGAGAGTCTGGCCGATTGCGGCAGATGAGCCACCAGGGCCGGCCCGGCCGCCGGCTGGAGATGGCAGCGGTAATGCGTGCCGAAAAAGGCTCCGCCCGTGACCCTGGCCTCGCCCAGCGAGATTGTCGGACCTGCCTCGTCTGCCTCCGGGCGGAAATGCTCCGGCCGGATGCACAGCGTCACCGAGCCATGCCTGCGGGGCTCGCCCGTGGTGAAGCCGGCGCTGGGCAGCACGAGGCTGCCGAGGGCGGTGTCGATGCGGGCCTGATTACCCCGCAGATCAGCGACCTCGCCGGCAATGAAATTGGCCTCGCCCATGAAGCCGGCCGAGAACAGCGAGCGCGGCCGCATATAGACCGTGGCGGGCGGGCCGACATCCTCGACATGGCCTGAATTCATCACCACGATGCGGTCGGCGATGGCCATCGCCTCCTCCTGGTCATGGGTGACATGCACGAAGGTGGTGCCGACCCGTTTCTGGATCGCCTTCAATTCGTCCTGCATCTGGCGCCGTAGCTTGAGATCCAGCGCCCCGAGCGGTTCGTCGAGCAGCAGCACGTCGGGGTCGACGGCGAGAGCCCGGGCGAGGGCGACGCGCTGGCGCTGGCCGCCGGACAATTCATGCGGTTTCTTCGCGGCAGCCTTGTCGAGGCCGACCAGGCCGAGATAGCCGAGCGCCTTCTCGTCGCGCTCCGCCCGCCCCATGCCGCGCATGCGCAGGCCGAAGCCGACATTGTCGATGAGGCGCATATGCGGGAAGAGGGCATAGTCCTGGAACATGGTGGTGGTCGGCCGCCGCGCCGGCGGCACGTTCGTCATGTCCTTGCCGCCGATCAGCACCTGCCCGGAGGTCGGCGTCAGGAAACCGCCCAGGATCGAGAGCAGCGTGGTCTTGCCGCAGCCGGAGGGTCCGAGCAGCACGATGAACTCGCCGGCCGCGATCTCGAGCGAGACGTCGTCGAGGGCGGTGAAGGCGCCGAAGGTCTTGCTGGCGTTGCGGACGGAAACCGAGGCGGTCATGATTTTTTGGCCCTTCCGAAGACGGCGAGTTCGACGACGACCAGCACCAGGATGGAGATGAGGAAGACCAGCGAACCGATGGCGTTGGTCTTGGGATTGAGGCCGGAGCGCAAGAGGTTCCAGATCTCGACGGGCAGAGTGACGTCGAAACGCGAGAGCAGGAACGCGATGATGAACTCGTCCCAGCTGAAGGTGACGGACAGGAAGAAGGCCGCGAGGATCGAAGGAGCGAGCATCGGGGCGGTGACCAACGCCATCACCTTGATGTCGCTGGCGCCGAGGTCGCGGGCCGCCCGCTCGATGTTGATGTGGTGGTCGCCCATCGAGGAATAGATGATGGCAAAGCAGAGCGGCAGGTTGATCACCACATGGCCGATGCCGACGGTCCACAGCGAGAGCGGCAGATGCAGGGCGTTCAGTACCGTCAGCAGGCCGAGCGCGATGATGAGATAGCTCACCGTCATGGGCGCGATCAGAAGGCCGCGCTGCAGCGCCGAGCCGGGCAGCCTGTAGCGCGCCAGCGCATAGGCGGCGAGGAAGCCGAGGAGGCAGGCGACGATAGAGGAGCCGATGCCCACCAGGAGCGAATTGAGCATGGCCGCCATCAGCTTGCCGTCGGCGAAAACCGCCCGGTACCATTGCAGCGAGGCACCATTGAAGGGCGGCACCGGCAGGCGGCCGTCCTGGAAGGAGAACAGCACCAGCACCGCCACCGGCAGGAAGATGAAACCGAAGATCGCGACGGCATAGAGGCCGCTGAGAATGTCGGCGAGGATCTTGCGCGTCATGCTCAGGCCCTCTCGATCTTCAGCCAGCGCGCGCAGGCGACATAGGCCAGCGTCACCACCGCCATCAGCACGATCGACAGGGTGGCGGCCATGGGCAGATCCGCCCGGCGCCCAAGCTGCAGCATGATGATCTGCGGCAGCACCAGCTCATTGTTGCCGCCGAGGATCTGCGGGGTGACGTAGTCGCCGATGCAGAGCACGAAAGTGAGGAAAGCACCGGTCATGATGCCGGGCAAAGTGAGCGGCAGCACCACATGCCAGAAGGTCTGCAGGCCGTTGGCGCCGAGATCGGCCGCGGCCCGCCGATAGTTCGGGGAGAGCTGGATCAGATTGGCGTAGATGGTCAGCGTCAGCAGCATCACGAAGAAATGCACGAAGCCGATCACGGTGGCGGTGCGCGTCGAGGCGAGGTCGAGCGGCTCGGCGATCACGCCGAGCGCCGGCAGGGCCTGGTTGATCACGCCGGCCTTGGAGAGCACCAGCAGCCAGGCATAGGACCGCACTACATAGGAGGTCCAGAACGGCAGCACGGCCAGGATGAGGGCGAGGCGCTGATAGCGCTTGGGCACGCGCTCGGCGATGATCCAGGCGAGGGGATAGGCGAGCAGCACGGAGAGCACGGTCACCATCGCCGTGATCTCCAGCGAATTGACCAGGCCCTTGAGCAGGGATTCCTTCTGGAAGAAGGCGAGGTAATTGTTCAGGTTCCAGCTCTGGATGATCTGGCCGCCCTGCAGCGACCACAGGCTCATCGCCGCCATGAAGGCGAAGGGGACGACGAAGAAGGCCAGCGTCCAGCCCAGCGCCGGCAGGACGAAGCCCCAGGCCTTGCGGCGCTCGGCCGCCTCGAGGCTGGATGCGGTCATGGTCGATCCCTTATCCCGGGTGCGCGGACGTCCCGTCCGCTCTTCCTATCCGCGAGCGTAGCGCTTCCAAGAGCGGCCGTCGCGACAATCGGCAAAGCCGATTGCGCGGCTACGTCCGCGCACCCGGAAAGAATTCACTGCTGCATCATGTCGGTCCAGGCATCCTGCATCTTCTTGTCGAGCTCGGCATTGGGCGCGGGATAGAGCTGGGCCTTGGCGAGATAGCCGGCCTGGTCGTTCCAGCGCAGCGCCGTCTTCTGGGCATCGGTCAGATGGTCGCCGGCCTTCTTGTTGGCGGGCATCGCCCAGTAGCAGGAGGAGGTGGCAAGGCGCGCCTGGCCTTCCGGGCTGAGAATGTACTGCACGAATTTCAGGGCGAGGTCCTTGTGGGCGGAATCCTTCATCACCCCGATGGACTGCGCCCAGCGTACGGCACCCTGGTCCGGCACGGTCCAGTCGAGATTGGGCTTTTCGGCTGCGAGCGCGGCGGTGATCCATTCGCCGCCGCCGACCAGGATGTCGACTTCGCCGGTGGCCAGCGCCGTCTGCGAAGCGGTGACCTCGCTGACCTGCTTGGAAACCTTCTTCATGGCGGCAAGCTTGTCCTGGATGGCCGGCAGGTCGGCCTCCGACAGCTCGGCCGTCTTCTTGCCGAGGCCGACCTGAACCAGGCCCATCACCGGCATGTAGTAGTCATAGATGGCGATACGGCCCTTATACTTGTCGGACCACATCACGCTGAGGTCCTTCATGTCCTTCGGGTCGACCTTGGTCTTGTCGTAGGAGATCGTGTTGTAGCCGAACTTCTCGGTGGCGGCGTAGATCTTGCCGTCCTTGCTGTTCTGCGCCTCCATGCGCACTTCCGGGAAGGTATCGGCGAGCGGCAGCGCATCGGCCGGCATTTCGGCGAGGAGGTTCTGGTCGACGGCGCGCTTGACGTCGATGGCGTCGATCACCAGCACGTCCCAGTCGCCCGGACGGGACTGGGCGATGATGGAAAGGCCCGCACCGGTGCCCTCATAGGTCTTCAGGTTGACCTTGACGTTGTTGGCCTTCTCGAACGGCTCGATCAGGGCCGGATCGGTATGGTCGCACCAGACGAGGGCGTTGAGCTGGTCCTCGGCGCGGGCGGATGCGGCGGCAGAGAGGCCGGCCGCGCCGGCGAGAACGGAGGCGAGGAGGAGACGGCGCGCGGGGGCGCGGCTTGCGGGCGATGTCATGTCATACCTCTGGCTGGCGGCACGTCTTGATGGTGCTCTAATAAAGAAATTGAGTGAGTTCATTTTTTAAGTCAATATCAATTTTAGAATACGTTCAGAGGATGCGGCATGGCGGGATTACGCGCAAAGCAGAAGGCGGACAGGAACCGGCGCATTCTCGAGGCCGCCACCCGCCTCTTCCGCGAAGGGGGCTATGACAGCGCCAGAATCGAGGATATCGCCGACCTCGCCGAGGTCTCGGTGGGCACGCTCTACAATTACTACCAGAACAAGGGCGACATCCTGCTCGCCGCCGTCACCATGGAGGTGGAGGAAGTGCTGGAGGCCGGCCGCCGGATCGTGGCCAATCCGCCGCCGACCGTACAGGCGGCCCTGCAGGCCCTGATCGCGCAATATTACGACCATTCCCTGGTCTATCTCTCCAAGGAGATGTGGCGGGTCGCGATGGCGCTGTCGATCCAGCAGCCGGACAGCCCGTTCAGCCGGCGTTACACCGAACTCGACCGGCGGCTCTGCGGGCAGGTTTCCAGCCTGGTGCTCACCCTGCAGAAGCGCGGCGCCGTGCGTGCGGATGTGGACGCGGCGGCGGTCGGGGAGATGTTCTTCAACAATCTCAACCTGATGTTCATCGAATTCGCCAAGGACGAGGCGATGCCGCTGGATGCGCTGAAAGCCCAGGTCGAACGGCAGAACCGGCCACTGTCGGGCTTGATCGCGAGCGGGCAGGCTTGAGTGCGACAGCCTTCCCCCCGTGCGGGAGAAGGTGCCCCGAAGGGGCGGATGAGGGGAGAAACTCGACTTTTACGAGGGATGCGCCAACACCCCTCATCCCCCTGCCGGGACCTTCTCCCGCAGGGGGAGAAGGACTTACACTCAGCTCTCGACCTGCAGCACCTTGTCCTGCCCGGCTTCCAGGGCGCTCCAGGCGGCGAGGAGGGCGAAGGCGATGAACAGCAGCGTCGGCGCGGCGAAGCTGCCGGTGATGCCGCGCAGCAGCCCGGCAAGCAGCGGGCCGAAGCCGGCGATGATGTAGCCGAAGCCCTGCGCCATGCCGGACAGGCGGGCGGCGACATGCGCATCGGGCGAGCGCAGGATGATCAGCGTCATCGCCACCGCGATCAGACCGCCCTGGCCCATGCCGCAGAGGATGGCGCCGATCCAGGCGAGCGACAAAGGCAGCCAATAGCAGGCGGCAAAGCCGACGGCGCCGCAGGCGAGCAGCGCAAGGCAGACCAGGCGCTGGTCACGCCCGCGCATGGCCAAGGGCGGCGTCGCCAGGCAGGCCAGCATCTGCACCACCACGGAGCCGGACACCAGAAGCCCCGCACTGGTGCCTTCCATGCCGCGATCGCGCAGCATCGGCGCCATCCAGCCGAAGACGATATAGGCCATGGCCGATTGCAGGCCCATGAACAGCGTGACCTTCCAGGCGAGCCTGTCGCGGAACAACCCCTTGACGGCCGGCCTGGCGGACGCATGGTCGTGGCCTGCCCCGAGGGCTTGCGGCGCCCAGATCAGGGCGGCTGCGAATGCGGGCACGCCCCATAGGGCCAGCGCGGCAGGCCAGTTGCCCGACAGCGCCTTTTCGAGCGGCACGGTAAAGGCCGCGGCGGCGGCCGCGCTGCCGCACAGCGCCATGGTGTAGAGCCCCGTCATCAAGGCGATCCGCCTGGGGAAGTCGCGCTTGACCAGACCCGGCAGCAGCACGTTGATCATGGCGATGCCGGCGCCGGCCAGGAAGGAGCCAAGAAATAGGAAAGCAGCATTTCCAAATCCACGCAGACCGGTACCGAGCGCGATGACCAGCATGCAGGCCAGGATGACGCGCTCGGCCGAGAAGCGCCGCGCCAGATTGGGAGCCGGGAAGGAGAAGACGCCGAGGCAGACCACCGGCAGCGTGGTCAGCACGCTCGACCAGAATGCATTGAGGCCGGTGTCGCGCACGATCTCGGGAAGCACCGTCGACAGGCTGGAGAATACCGCCCTGAGATTGGCGGCAATCAGCACCAGGCTGACGCCGAGCAGGATGTGTGCCGCGATGCTCGTTCCGCCGGGCTCCGGCCCCTCCTCGACATCGATGAGAGGCTCTCCCGGCGACGGATGAAGCTCCTGAGGGAGGTCCTGGGAGCCCGCAGAATGCCGGAGCTGATTCTCAAAGGATCTGTCGGTCAAATAATGTTCGATTCGAAATGGAGGAAAGTCAGGGGCAGCCGGGATCGGCAAGACGGCGCGAATGCTCTTACCAATAAAGGCATCCACCGGGGTGCTCAACCGGGCTGCGTCCCGATGGGTGCAGGGGAGACATGCGCCAAAACGCGGCAGGCGCGCGGCCTCTCGCCCGCTTGCCCGGCCTGCCGGAATAGGCTCTCTTGCCCGCCACATTTGCAACGGCGGAATTCCGGGGGCGCGCATGCCGCAGGCCGATCTCATCATCCACAATGCCCGCATTCTCACCATGGATGAGGAGCGGCCGCGCGCGCAGGCCCTGGCGGTCGCCGGCAACAGGCTGCTCGCCGTGGGCAGCGACAGCGAGATCCTGGCCCTGGCGGAGGAAGGCACAAGGCGCATCGATGCCGGCGGCGGCACCGTGCTGCCGGGCTTCAACGAGGCCCATATGCATATTTTCGGCGGCTCGGTTTCCCTGACCCAGCTTTCCCTGTTCGGGGTGAAGGGCTTCGAGGCCCTCAAGGAGGCGGTCACCGCCTATGCCGCCGCCAATCCCGATCTCGGCCTCCTCGTCGGCCTGTCGGCCGATTACACCATCCTGTCCGACACGGAGAAGGTCAGCCGCCACCATCTCGACGCCATCCTGCCGGACCGGCCCTTCCTGATGCTGGCGCCAGACCGCCACACCGCCTGGGCCAACACGGCCGCGCTGAAGGCGGCCGGCATCCTGGAGGGGCGCGACGTCGGGGTGGGCAACGAAATCGTCATGGGTGAGGACGGCCTGGCCACCGGCGAGCTCAAGGAAGCCAATGCCATCGATCCGGTGGCGGAAATGGGCATCACCGCCGGGCGCGACCATCTGGGCATCGGCACGGGCGGGGATCCCGACCATGTCACGCCGGAGGAGCGGGCGTCCGATCTCGCACTGATCCGCCGGGGCCTGGCCTATTGCGCCGAGCTCGGCCTCACCAGCGTGCAGGCCATGGACGGCAATCTCTACCAGCTCGAGATCCTGGAGGAGATCGAGCGCGAGCATGGCCTGCCGGTGCGCGTGCGCATGCCCTTCCACATGAAGAACTTCATGGATCTCGGCATGATCGAGGCGAAGGCGGCAAGCTGGCGCCGGCGCTTCGACAGCGACAGGCTGCGCTGCGATTTCGTCAAGGTCTTCGTCGACGGCGTCACCGAATCCGGCACCGCCGTGATGGTGGACGACTACGCCGACCAGCCCGGCTGGAAGGGCGAGCCGCTGTTCACGGGCGAGCATTTTGCCCGCGTCGCGGTCGAGGCCGACAGGCTTGGCCTGCAGGTCGCCGTGCATGCCATCGGCGACGGCGCCGTGCGCATCGTGCTCGACGGCTACGAAGCCGCCCGCAAGGCCAATGGGCCGCGCGACAGCCGGCATCGCATCGAGCATATCGAGGTGGTGCATCCCGACGATATCGGGCGGTTTGCCGAACTCGGCACGGTGGCCTCCATGCAGCCCACGCATCCGCCCGGTTCGGCAGGCCTGCCCCTGGAGCCCTATCTCAGCCGCATCGGGGAGGCGCGCTGGCCGCTCGCCTTCGCCTGGCGGACCCTGAAGGACGCCGGCGCCCGCATCGTCTTCGCCACGGACTGGCCGGTCTCGCCGCTGTCGCCGCTGGCCTGCATCCAGGACGCGATGACCCGCCAGCCCTGGAAGGAAGGCATGCCCGACCAGCGCCTCAGCCTGGCGGAGACGCTCGGCGCCTATACCAGCGAAGGCGCCTGGGTGGAGTTCATGGAAGACCGCAAGGGCCGGCTCAAGCCCGGCTACCTCGCCGACATCGTCGTCCTTTCCGGCGATATCGAGGCGACGCCCGCAGCCGAGCTGGCGGCCCTGCGTCCGGTCGCGACGATCTGCGACGGCAGGATCACCCACCAGACCTGAACCCTTCACGCAGCCGTCACGAGCCTGATCGTTAATTGTCTCCCGGGCGGCCGCGCCGGAGGAGGCTGCCGGGTCTCGATGTCGGGGGCGCATGATGCCGGACCGCAAGAATGCCGTCATTCTCACGCACGGCATGGGCGAGCAGATGCCCATGGCGACGCTTCGGGGTTTCGTCAAAACCGTCTGGACCGACAATCCGGACATCCACGCGCGCCGTCCGTATGATCCGCCGGATACGGGAAATCCGGTCTGGTGGAAGCCGGATACCCGCAACGATTCCAACGAGCTCTATCGCATCACCACCCGTGCGGGCAGCGGTCAGTCGGGGGGCAGGGGGCCGCGCGTCGATTTCTTCGAGTTCTACTGGGCCGATCTCACGGCCAGCAACACCACGGCGCAAATCCGCGATTGGTTCATGTCGCTGTTGTTCCGCTGGCCGAGCCAGGTTCCCGCCGACGTCTGGGCGGTCTGGCTGCTGCTCTGGATCCTGACCCTCCTCGTGCTGGGCCTCGTCGGGCTGCAGGCCCTGGCTCAAATGCTGGATTGGAAGCTCGGGATAGGTGTCAACCTCGCGCTCGGGGTTATGACCTTCTTCGGCGCCTTGTTCCTGCGTGCCGTCGTGGCCACCTTCGGCGACGTGGCGCATTATGTCCGTGCCAAGCCCGCCAATATCCAGGCGCGCCGCGAGATCCGCAAGAGGGGGCTCGAGCTGCTGCGGACCTTGTCGAAGAGCGGCGAGTATGACCGCATCATCCTGGTGGGCCACAGCCTGGGCAGCATCATCGCCTATGACCTCATCCGCATTCTCTGGGCCGAGGAGATCCCGGCGCGGACATTCGCGCCGGGCAGCAAGGCGGCGGCCGCCTTGGCGGCGCTCAAGGTGGCCGCGACGGGCCTCGATGCCGATCCCTCGAACCGTGAACGCCTCGACAAATACCAGAAGGAGCAGAACGCTCTCTTCCGCTGCCTGCGCGATGCCCAGGCCGATGTGAAACAAAGCTGGCTGATCTCCGATCTCGTCACCCTCGGCAGCCCGCTCACCCATGCCGAGTTCCTGATGGCCCGCGACGACAAGGTGCTGGCCGAGGACAAGGAGGCGCGGCGCCTGCCGACCTCGCCGCCGGCCGTCGAGGTCGACGGCGATTACGCCTATTCCGTGTCCAATCCGGCGGCGGCGATGCGGCTGCATCACGCCGCCCCGTTCGCGGCGGTGCGCTGGACCAATATCTACGACCCGGCCAAGGCTATCCTTCTCGGCGACATCATTTCGGGGCCGCTCCGCGAGAATTTCGGCAACGGTGTCCGGGATGTCTCCGTCACCATGGGCCGGCGATATCTCCGCCGTTTCTTCACCCATACCTGCTATTGGGAAAAGGACGGCGCCGAGCAGAGCCTTGCGGCCCTCAGGCTGGCCTTGAAGCTCGACGAACGCTGAGCCGGCTCCTTCCAAGACCGGCCCAGCGCCTGCGAGGGATCAGGATTTCTTGGGCTTCTTGTCCGGCAAGGGCAGGCTTGCGGCCTTGGAGTTGGAAGCCTTTGCGTCGGAAGCTTTGGCACCGGAAGCTTTGGCCTTGCGAGGCCTTTCTTCCGCTGTCTCTTCGGCCTCTTCCGCGCTGCTGTCGGCCAACCTATGCTTGATGGCCAAAGCATAAATCGTGTTCAGGACATTTCGATCAGTCAACGTCGGGTCGCTGAGGGCAAGGAAACCTGCCCTGGCGATCCGTTTGCTGTTGGCCTTCGAGACGCGCCCGACGATATACGTATAGAGAGCCTCGTCGGAGAGGCCAGACGTTGCTCCTTCGATCAAATATTCATAAATTTTCTTCTTGGTGTCACCCACGTGCCGGTCCTTCGATTGTGAATCGGGCAGACCATGCGTCATCGGGCTGTCACAAACAACCCTGCCGGGGCAGCCCCCCTGCAAGGCGAAGGTTACAAATGCAAAAGGCCCCCGGGCAGGCGGTGCCGGGGGCCTTCTTCGCGGTCCGCCTCATGGCGTTTTGCGACTAGACGGAGTCAGCTGGAATCGCAAAGACGCGTCAGAACAAAGAGTTGGAACAAGGAAGCGCGCACGCTTGAACGTGCTTTGCTCTAGGCGAACCGTTCCTGCAATTGCACCAGATGGGAGGTCGCGATCGGATTGGCGTTGGCCACCAGCTTGTCGAAGCGGACATTGGCGATCTTGGCGATCTCGATCAGGCCGGAGGAGCGCTCGACTGTCGGCGAGTTGGCCATGCGCGACCAGCCGCTCGCCAGCACCCGCTCATAGCGCTCGACCTCATGCGCGCAGATGATTAGCGGGAAGCCGAAATGCTTGCGGTAGGCCCCGGCCAGCTTGTTGACCTCGGCCAGGTCCTCATTGTCGAGGCCGGCATCGGAATGGTCGAGCAGATAGACATTGCCGGCGTCGCCTTCGCTGCCGAGATCGGCAAAGGAATTCAGCAATTGCAGCTGTTCCTCGGCCGAACCGGTGAGCAGGGCGTCATGGAAGGCCGAACGCAGCGCGATGGTGTCGGCGAAGGGACGCAGCGCATAGGCCCGCTCCAGCACCCAGGGCGTGTTCTCGACCAGGCCGCCGAAGGTCTTGGCGAACTCGGCGCTGCTCATCTTGTTGACATCGGCCAGGGTGACCAGCGTGCCGCCGGGGCGACCGGCCACGGCGGGGCTGTGCACCTTGCCGACATGGTTGAAGATGATGTTCAGGGCGATGGCGGAGATGGCGCCCAGCGTGATGCCCGAACCGAAGATGATCTGGGCCCATTGCGGAAAGGCGTTGGCGACGAAGGGCTGCGCCGTCACCAGCATGCCGAGACCCACGCTGGTCGAGACGATCACGATGTTGTTGTGGTTGTTGAAATCGACCTTGCTGAGCGTCTGGATGCCCACCACGGCCACGGCCGCGAACATGGCGAGCGCCGCGCCGCCGAGCACCGGATGCGGTATGCCGGCGACGATGGCCGCGGCCTTGGGCAGCGAACCCAGGATGATCATGATCACGCCGGCGGCGACGATCACCCAGCGGCTCTTGACCTGGGTGAGACGCACCAGGCCGACATTCTCGGCAAAGCAGGTATAGGGGAAGGAATTGAGCACACCGCCGATGAAGGTGGCGAGGCCGTCGGCGCGGATGGCACGGCCGATATCCTCGGGGGCGATGCGCTTCTTGACGATCTCGCCGGTGGCGAAGACGTCGCCGGTGGTCTCGACCATGGTGATGATCATCACCACCATCATGGACAGGATCGCGGTGATCGAGAAGGTTGGCCAGCCGAAATAGAAGGGCGAGGTGTAGCCCACCCAGCCGGCATTGGCGACCTCGCCGAAATGCGCGTCGCCGAGGGCCCAGGCTACCAGGGTGCCGGCGACCAGGCCGATCAGCACCGCCACCGTTTGCATGAAACCGGTGAACACGCGCTGGATGCCGACGATCAGCGCCAGCGTGCCGAAGGCGTAAGCGAGGTTCTTGAGCAGGACCGGGTCTTGCATCGCGTTCGGGCCCTTGCCCACCACGATATCGTTGGCTGCCACCGGCAACAGCGCCACACCGATGATGAGGATCACCGATCCCGTCACCACCGGCGGGAAGAAGCGGGTGAGCCTGGCGAAATGGGAGGCGACGGCGAAGGTGAACAGGCCGGCCACCAGCACCGAGCCATAGATGGAAAGCAGGCCTTCGGTGCCGCCGCCGGCGGCGAGGCCGATGGCGATCATCGGGCTCACGGCGGTGAAGGTCACGCCCTGCAGCAGGGGCAGCCGGACGCCGATATTGCCGATGCCGACCGCCTGGATGATGGAGGCGATGCCGCAGGTGAACAGATCGGCATTGATGAGGTGGATGAGCTGTTCGGGCGAGAGCTTGAGGGCGCTCGCCACGATGATCGGCACCAGCACCGCGCCGGCATAGAAGGCCAGCACGTGCTGGAAGCCGTAGGTCGCCAGTTTGGCGATCGGCAGGACCTCGTCGACGGGATGGACCCTTGAGGTCCCTTCCGAGGCGGTACTTGCCGACCCGTTGGTCTGTGTCAGCGTCGTCATTGAGACATCTCCCCTCCTGATCGTTACGATCGGCCGTCGCACCGGCCTGAGCGGAGTGTCGACGGCTATTTCAGTGCTGTGGCATGGGCGTGCAGAGGCGATCCTCGCCGCGAGCGGGAGAAGAGCGCCGGGTACTTCAGGGACATTCCAGGGACGGTTCTGGCCGGGGGGCCGGTATGAAACCGGGTGTCAGCCGGTCGTGGTCGCGATACCCGCCTTGGCCGAAGCCCAGGCGGGCCGTTGCAGCCTGGCCGCGCGCTGGGCGAAGCATCGCACCAGCTCGGCCGCCGTCAGGCTGGCAATGATTTCGGGGCGCTTGTCGTCGACATCGGCGCCGCCGATCGGGCAGGTCAATTCACCGAGCATGGCGAGGGTGCCGCTGTTGCGCAGGAACTGGCTTTCGAAACGCTTGCGCTTGGTCTTGGAGCCGATCATGCCGACATAGGCGGCGTCGCGGCGTTCCAGGGCCGCCTCGGTCAGGCGGTAGTCGAGCGCATGGCTGTGGGTGAGGATGATGTAGGCGGCGCCGGCGGGGGCGTCCGCGATGGCGTCGGCCGGATCCTCCAGATGCCGCACGCGGCAATTGTCGGGCAGGCCGGCGAGCATCTCCGCGCGATCGTCCACCAGCGTCACGGCGAAGGGCAGCAGCGAAAGCATGCTCGCGAGCGCCCGGCCGGTATGGCCGAGCCCGAAGACCAGCACCGGCGGCCTGTCGTCCAGGAGCTTTGCCTCGCGATCGCCGAGCCAGGCGGCCAGCCTGGCGGTCACTGGCTCGAAGCGCAGGGTGACATGGCCGCCGCAGCACTGGCCCATCGTCGGGCCGAGCGGGAGGTCCATGGTCTGCGAGACCGGGCCGGCGCCATCCCTGCCCTCGGAGAGCCATCCTTCTTTGCCTTCGGCAATCATAGAGCGGGCCACGTCGATGGCATGGAATTCGAGATGGCCGCCGCCGATGGTGCCGGCAACCGCATCTGATGTCACCAGCATCAGCGCGTCGACGCCGCGCGGCGTCGAGCCCAGTGCCGCCGTGATCTCGACCAGGATGCCCTGGCGGCCGTCGGCCTCGATCGTGGCGAGGAGCTTGCCGATCTCGAGATCAACCATGGCTTCCGTTCCTCTCCCGCACCTTGGCGCGCATCGCCTCGACCGCGAAGAGGACGCGCTCGGGCGTGGCGGGCGCATCGAGATCGGGGAAGATCTTGTAGTCGCCGATGCTGGCCACTGCGTCCGACAGGGCATGCAGGACGGAGATCGGCAGCACCAGTGGCGGCTCGCCCACGGCCTTGGAGCGGTGGATCGAGGGCATATGGTTGGGCTTGTTGAGCAGCTCGATGTTGAAGATGCGCGGCCGGTCGGAGGCCACCGGGATCTTGTAGGTGGAGGGCGCGTGGGTGCGCAGGCGCCCCTTGTCGTCCCACCACAGCTCCTCGGTGGTCAGCCAGCCCATGCCCTGCACGAAGCCGCCCTCGATCTGGCCGATGTCGATGGCCGGATTCAGCGAGGAACCGACATCGTGCAGGATGTCGACGCGCTCGACCCGGTATTCGCCGGTGAGGGTGTCGATCGTGACTTCCGAGGCGGCGGCGCCGTAGGAATAATAGTAGAAGGCGCGGCCGCGCCCGGCCTTGCGGTCCCAATGGATGTCGGGGGTGCGATAGAAGCCGGAGGAGGAGAGCTGGATGCGGTTGCTGTAGACTTCCTTGACGAAGTCCGGCCATTCGATCTCGCGGTTGCCCACCCGCACGCGGCCGGGCAGGAACTCGACCTGGTCGGCGGGAACGCCGTGCTTTTCCACGGCATAGGCGATCATGCGCTCCTTGATGTTGTTGCAGGCATTCAGCGCCGCCATGCCGTTGAGATCGGTGCCGGAGGAGGCGGCCGTCGGTGAGGTGTTGGGCACCTTGGCGGTGGTGGTCGGCGTGATCTTGACCATGTCGAGATCGATCTGGAAGGCCTGCGCCACCACCTGGGCCACCTTGATGTAGAGGCCCTGGCCCATCTCGGTGCCGCCATGGTTCACGCTCACCGACCCGTCGGTATAGACGTTCACCAGGGCGCCGGCCTGGTTCTGCCAGCTATTGGTGAAGGAGATGCCGAACTTGACCGGGGTGAGCGCGATGCCGCGCCGGAAGGGGCCGCCGCGGGCATTCTCCCTGAGATTCTCGGCGCGGATTTCGGCGCGCCGGGCCTGGTAGTCGCTGGATTCCTCGAGCTTGGCGATGATCTCCGCCGAGAGGTCCGCCTCCACCGTCTGGTGATAGGGCGTGAGGTCGCGGTCGGGTCCGCCATAGAAGTTGAGCTTGCGGATCTCCAGAGGATCCTTGCCGGTGGCATAGGCCACTTCCTCGATCAGGCGTTCGGCGCCGACCACCCCCTGCGGTCCGCCGAACCCGCGAAAAGCGGTGTTGGAGACGGTGTGGGTGCGCCAGGGCTGGGCGTTGAGGCGCACGGCCGGATAGAAATAGGCGTTGTCGGCATGGAACAGCGCACGATCGGTCACCGGGCCGGAGAGGTCGGCCGAGAAGCCGCAGCGAGCGGCGAACAGGATGTCGACGGCCAGGATGTGGCCTTCGTCGTCGAAACCGACCTCATAGTCGATCACGAAATCGTGGCGCTTGCCGGTGGCGACCATGTCGTCGTCGCGGTCGGGCCTGAGCTTGACCGCCTGGCCGGTGCGCCGCGCCGCCAGGGCAGCGATGGCAGCGAAAATGTTGCCCTGGGTCTCCTTGCCGCCGAAGCCGCCGCCCATGCGGCGGATCTCGCAGGTGATGGCGTTGCTCGGCACGCCGAGCACATGCGCCACCGCGTGCTGGATCTCGCTGGGATGCTGGGTGGAGGAATAGACGGTGACGTCGCCGTCCTCGCCCGGCACGGCAAGGGCGATGTGGCTTTCCAGATAGAAATGCTCCTGGCCGCCGAGATTCATCGAGCGCTTGATGCGCCGGGGGGCGGCGGCCATCGCCGCATCGAGATCGCCGCGGTTGAGGCTCATCGGCTCGGCGACGAAATCCTGGCCGTTCTTGCGGGCGGCGGCGATGTCGAGAACCGCCGGCAGCTCCTCATAGGTGATCCTGGCCTTGGCGGCGGCGAGGCGCGCCTCGTTGCGGGTGCGGGCGATCACGGCGAAGATCGGCTGGCCGTAGAACATCACCTTGCCCTCGGCAAAGACCGGGTCGTCGTGATGGTTGGAGGGGCTGATGTCGTTGACGCCGGGAATGTCGGCGGCCGTGAGCACCAGCTCGACGCCGGGGCTGTCCTTCACCGCCGAGAGGTCGATCTCCTTGATCAGGCCATGGGCGCAATGCGACAGGCCGAGGGCGGCGTGCAGCAGGCCGGCCGGTTCGGGCATGTCGTCGATATAGAGGGCCTCGCCGGCCACATGCTTGTGGCCGGAATCGTGGCGGGTGGATTGGTAGACGCCGCCGGTGACCTGATCGCGATTTGCAGCGAAGACGGGCTTATGCATGGGCGTCACTCCGGAGGATGCCGGCAACCCGGTGAACGGAACCGGTGGCCGTCTCGGCCTGGAAACGGCGGATCAGATTGGCGGCCACCGTCGAGCGGTAGCGCGCGCTGGCCCGCCAGTCGTCGAGGGGCTTGAAATCGCTGGCCAAAGCGAGGGCTGCGGCCTCGGCGGCCTGGGCGTCGAAGGCCCGTCCGGCAAGGGCCGCCTCCGCGGCGGCGGCGCGCTTGGGGGTGGCGGCCATGCCGCCGAAGGCCAGCACGGCGTTGGTGGTCAGCCCCGCCTCGTCCTGCTCGAGGCGGAAGGCGGCGCACACGGCCGAGATGTCCTCGTCGAAGCGCTTGGAGATCTTGGAGACGTGGAACAGCGTGCCCGGCCTGGGCTTGGGCACGATCAGGGCCTCGACGAAATCGCCCGGCTGGCGATCCTGCTTCTTATAGGCGATGAAGAACTGCTCCAGCGGCACGGTGCGCCGCTCGCTGCCTCGCCGCAGGATCACGCTGGCGCCGAGGGCGATCAGCACCGGCGGGGAATCGCCGATGGGCGAGCCATTGGCGACATTGCCGCCGATGGTGCCGGCATTGCGCACCTGCTCCGAGCCGAAGCGGCGGATGAGTTCGTCGATCTGCGGGTCGAGTCCGCCCAGCGCGGCGCGGGCGTCGCTGACCGAGGCCAGGGCGCCGATGACCAGGTGGTCGCCCTTGTCCTCGATGCGGTCGAGCTCGCCGATGCGGCCAAGGGCGATCACGGTGGCCGGACGCATCAGCATCTTGGTGATCCACAGGCCGACATCGGTGGCGCCGGCAACCAGGGTGGCATCGGGATGAGCGGCCGTGAGTTCGGCGAGCTGGTCGGCGGTGGCGGGGGCGAACAGCCTGCGGCCGCCTTCGGAAATCTCGATGACCTCCCGGTCGGCGAGGCCGGCCAGCTTTCGGGCGACCTCGGCGCGGCCGACATTGAGGGAATCGGCGCTGGAGGCCTCGATCTCATAGGCCCGGTCGAGCGCCGAGATGATCGGGCCATAGCCGGTGCAGCGGCACAGATTGCCGGCGAGGGCTTCTTCGATGCGTTCGCGCGAGGGGGCCTGCGCGGCGCCGAGCCACAGCGCGGTCAGGGACATCACGATGCCGGGCGTGCAGAAGCCGCATTGCGAGCCGTGCAGCTCCACCATGGCCTGCTGGACCGGATGCAGGCCGCCGCTGGCCTTCTTCAGATGCTCGACGGTGACGATGTGGCAGGCATCGAGGGTGGCCACGAAGCGGATACAGGCATTGATGGCTTCATAGCGCAGTTCGCCATCACGCAGCCGGCCGATCAGCACCGTGCAGGCGCCGCAATCGCCCTCGGCGCAGCCTTCCTTGGTGCCGACGAGCCGGCGCTCGTTGCGCAGCCAATCCAGCAGCGTCAGCGTAGGGTCGAAGCCCTCCAGCGAGAACTCGCGATCGTTGAGTAGGAATCTTACGGTTCGGCGCATGATCATCCGTGTGGTTTGGCGAGGTCTTTTGGCCGGCTTTCCGGCTTTCCGGCCCTGCAGCATAGTCGATGAAGGCACTGAAGCGAGCCAGGCGAATTGCCCGATCCCGAACATATCACTGCATGCCCGACGACTGGCGATCCGAGAACGGATGCACGGCGGCGAGCATGCCAAGTGGCTGGAACCGGGACTGGAGCCCGGCCGATCTCGAGCGAGATCGGAATCTGATCGGAGGGGTCGATCCGGCCTCCCTGCGCCGGTAATTTCCTCCCAAGGTCTCCTCGTCGGGCTCGCTTCGGAACAAGGCACGTTCGGCTTGAACGCCTGCCTGCACCAATTCGTTGCTTCCAGGCCAATCCGGAGGACTGGCCGGGGCGCCCTTGCGCTTCATGCCGATGCCGGCAGGCCGCAAGGTGCTTGAGCCTCTTTGTAGCACTTATAATTTCCCGACGGGCCTTGCAGCGGTAGACGGGCGTCATATGAAGGACTTCCCAATAAAATGTGACAATCGCCCGGCCAAGATATGGTTATGATGTCTCGCACGATCGGTGGGCCAGGCCATGGGATCTTGACGCAGTTGCAGGACCGACGCTCATGCTCGCATTGAAGACTCAGCGTCTTCACCCGAGCAAAGCGCGTTCACGCCTGGGCGCTCATTTGTGCCGACGCCTTGTTTCGAGGCGTTTTGCGATTACGGCCGACCCGTTGATCGCAAGGCGCCTTAGAGCATTTTCCAGAAAAGTTGACAGACTTTTTGACAAAGAAAATGCATGAAAAACAATAGGTTAGAGAGAAAGGGCGGTTAGGGTGAACCGCATTTTGCTCTGATCGGGCGCCCTGCGCGCCAGCCAGAAGGAAGCGACGTTGTGACGACGAAGGATATCTCGCGGGCGGATACGGCCCTGCGCGGCCGCCTGCTCTGGTTCGTGGAGCGCCCCGAGGAGCATGGCGCGGGCGCCGTGCGCTATATCGAGGACGGCCTGCTGGTCCTGGCCGGCGGCATGATCCTGGCGGTCGGCGAGACGTCCGTTCTGCGCCCGGCCCTTCCCGCCGGCGCCGCAATCCACGATCATTCGGGCCGGCTGATCACGCCGGGCTTCATCGATCCCCATATCCATCTGCCGCAGACCCAGGTGGTGGCCTCCTGGGCCGCCCAGCTGCTCGACTGGCTCAACACCTATACCTTCGTCGAGGAGCAGAAATATGGAGATCCGGCGCATGCCGCGCGCGGCGCCGCCTTCTTCTTCGACGAACTGCTCTCCAACGGCACCACCACGGCTGTCGCCTTCTGCTCGGTGCATTCGGCCTCGGCCGAGGCTTTCTTTGCCGAGTCCGAGCGCCGCAACACCCGCATGGCCGCCGGCAAGGTGATGATGGATCGCTATGCGCCCGACGCGCTCACCGACACCCCCCAGTCCGGCTACGATGACAGCAAGGCCCTGATCGGGCGCTGGCACGGCCGGGGCCGGCAGCTCTATGCCATCGCGCCGCGCTTTGCCATCACCTCCACCCCCGAGCAGCTCGAAGCTGCGGCGGCCCTGTCGCGCGAACATCCCGACTGCCTGGTCGAGACCCATATCTCGGAAAATCTGGAAGAGGTCGCCACCGCCAAGCGGCTCTATCCCGAATGCGCCGACTATACCGCGATCTACGAGAAATACGGGCTGTTCGGCCGCAAGTCGCTGATGGGGCACTCGATCCATCTGTCCGAGAGCGAACGCCAGCGCTATGCGGATGCCGATGCGGTGGCCGTGTTCTGCCCGACCTCCAATCTCTTCCTGGGCTCCGGCCTGTTCGATTGGAAGGCGATGCGCGAGCCCAGGCGGCCGGTGCGCATCGGCGTCGCCACCGATATTGGCGGCGGCACGTCCTATTCCATGCTGCAGACCATGAACGAGGCCTACAAGGTGCTGCAATTGCAGGGCCAGCGCCTGGATTCGCTGGCGCTGTTCCATGCGATGACGCGCGGCAATGCCATCGCCATCGGCCTCGATCACCTGATCGGCAGTTTCGAGCCGGGCCATGAATGCGATGCCGTCGTGCTCGATGCCAGGGCGACTCCCGCCATGGCGCACCGCATGGAGACGGTGACCACCCTGCCCGAAGAACTTTTCATCCTGATCACCATGGGCGACGACCGTGCGGTCGAAGAGACCTATGTGATGGGCGAGCCGAAGAAGCCGCGCAAGCGCGGCTGAGACAGCATCCGCCCTGCATCCGCCCACCGTCGCGGATCGGCGACGGTGGGTTTTTTATTGCCGGCCTGCCACGGCCATGGGCGTGCCTGTGGTCCGCGATTGGGCAGCCTGCCTCCGGTTCGAGCAGTATTGGCCGGGGCGACAATCGAGAATGCTCAGTACAGGCAAAATATCGGTTCTTATTGTTCTTATCTTGATTGACTTGCCTCCTGCGAAAGCCCTGACTGCAATATGCAGGATCAAGATTCGATCCCGCAATGACGAATGGAATCGCCGCCGGACATTACCAAACGTCATGCGATGACCTCCGGCAGGCAGGGGCAGGAGAGTTGGCTATGGAGATCAAAGGGGCATCGCCCGACCTCTACAACGAGGATCTGGCGCCGGCGAAAGTCCGCAATTGGGGACCGTTCAGCATCTTCAACGTCTGGACGTCCGACGTGCACAGCCTGTGGGGCTATTATCTCGCCGCCAGCTTGTTCCTGTTCTGTGGCGGCTTCGTCAATTTCATCGTGGCCATCGGCATCGGCTCGCTGGTCATCTACGCGCTGATGAACCTGATGGGCTATGCCGGCGTGAAAACCGGCGTGCCCTATCCCGTGCTGGCGCGCGCCTCTTTCGGCATCTGGGGCGCAAACCTGCCGGCCCTGGTGCGGGCCATCGTGGCCTGTTTCTGGTATGGCGCCCAGACGGCTGCCGCCTCCGGCGCCATCGTCGCGCTGCTGATCCGTTCGGAGAGCTTCGCCCAGTTCCATCGCGACGTGCATTTCCTCGGCCATTCCGGGCTCGAAGTGATCTGCTTCGTGGTGATCTGGGCCTTGCAGCTGCTGATCATCCAGAAGGGCATGGAAACCGTGCGCCGCTTCCAGGATTGGGCGGGGCCGGCGGTATGGGTGATGATGCTGATCCTGGCGATCTATCTATGCGTCAAATCCGGCAGCTTCGCCTTTTCCAGCGATATTCCGCTCGATGTCCTCCTGGAGAAGACCAAGGATGCCGGCGTGCCCGGCACGCCCGGATCCTGGACCTCGCTGTTCGCGGTCGCCGCGATCTGGGTGACCTATTTCTCGGCGCTCTACCTGAATTTCTGCGATTTCAGCCGCTATGCGCCCGACAAGGCGGCCGTGCGCACTGGCAATCTCTGGGGCCTGCCGGTCAATCTGGTGCTGTTTTCCATGGTGGCCGGCGTCACCACCATCGCGGCCTATGACGTCTATGGCGAGGTGCTGCTGCATCCCGACCAGATCTCGGCGAAGTTCGACAGCTGGTTCCTGGCGCTCCTGGCGGCGCTGACCTTCGCGGTGGCGACGCTGGGCATCAATGTCGTGGCCAATTTCGTCTCGCCGGCCTTCGATTTCGCCAATGTCTTTCCGCGCGCCATCGACTTCAAGAAGGGGGGCTATATCGCGGCCCTGATCGCCCTGGTGCTCTATCCCTTCGCGCCCTGGGAAGGCAGCGCCGCCAGCTTCGTCGGCGTCATCGGCTCCACCATGGGGCCGATCCTCGGGGTGATGCTGGTCGACTATTATCTCATCCGCAGGGGCGAGATCGACGTCGAGGCACTCTACCGCGAGGATGGCGAATTCCGCTTCCAGGGCGGCTGGCATGTCAACGCCCTGATCGCGGCCGGCATCGGCGCGCTGTTCTCCTCCATATTGCCCAACCTGACCAACTGGCTTCCGGCCTGGTGGGGCATCTATGGCTGGTTCTTCGGCGTCGCCATTGCGGGCGTCATCTACTACGCCCTGCGCTCCCTGGCGCCGGGCGTGAAAGTCTCGGGCGCGAAGGCCTAGAGCAAAGCGCGTTCAAGCGTGAACGCTTATTTGGTCTATCTCTTTGTTTCGACGCGTCTTCGCGATTCTTGGATGACTCCGTCTAATCGCAAAACGCCATAGGAAGCACCCGGGCGAGGGAGATGCGCGGTTGCCGCTCCCTCGTTCGGCAACAAGGCAGGTTCGATGTCGCCATATCCGGGCCGGGGTGGCGGGAGTGGCCTTCCCATTCCGTCCGCCTCAATCCGCCATGTCGCCGCTCTCACCGAGCACCTTGGCGGCCCTCGGCCGGTCGAGATCACCTTCCCAGGCGGCAATGACCACGGTGGCGACGCAGTTTCCGACGAGGTTGCCGACGGCGCGGGCCATGCCGATGAACCAGTCGACCGAGAGGACGAGCACCAGGCCGATGGCGGGGATAGAGGGGATCGTGTTGAGCGTGGCCGCCAGGATCACGATGGCCGAGCCCGGCACGCCATGGGCCCCTTTCGAGGTCAGCAGCGAGACCCCCAGCACCAGAAGCAGGTCCCCGAGCGACAGCGGCGTGTTGGTGGCCTGGGCGATGAAGACCACGGCCAGCGTGAGATAGATCGAGAAGGCATCGAGGTTGAAGGAATAGCCGGTGGGAATGACCAGGCCGACCACCGATTTGCGTACGCCCAGATGCTCCAGCTTGCGCATCACCTGCGGCAATACGGCGTCCGAAGAGGCGGTCGCCAGGACGATGGCGAGTTCCGCGCGCAGATAGGCCAGGAACCGGAAGATGTTCATGCCGGCCGCCGCCATGATGCCGCCCAGCACGACGATGACGAAGGCGGCGACGGCGGCATAATACAGGGCGACCAGCGAGACGAGCTGCTGCAGCGATCCCACGCCGTATTTGCCGACCGTGTAGGCCACGGCACCGAGGACGCCCAGGGGCGCGAGACGCACGATGAGCGACATGGTCTTGAACAGGATCGTCGCCACGGCATCCACGAAGGAGGAGATCCTTTCCGCCTTCTCGCCGCCCACCAGGGCGAGGCTGGTGCCGAAAAGGATGGCGAAGAACAGGACCTGCAGCACGTCGTTGCGCGCGAGGGCGTCGATCGAGGTGGTCGGGATGATATTGAGAATGAAGCTGCCGACACCCGCGCCCTGCAGCTTGTGCGCATTGTCGGCATAGCTACCCATGGCGCCGGCATCGAGCTTGGAGGCGTCGACATTCATGCCGTGGCCGGGACCGGCGAGCAGAGCCAGCAGCAGGCCGAGGGCGAGGGCCACCGTTGTCACCACCTCGAAATAGATCAGCGCCTTGACGCCGACGCGCCCGACCTTGCGCAGATCCCCGACGCCGGCGATGCCGTTCACCACCACGCAGAAGACGATCGGAGCCACGATCATCGAAATGAGCTTGAGGAAGCCGTCGCTCAGGACCTTCAGCTGGGCAGAGAAGCCCGGCGCGGCCATGCCGAGCACGACCCCGAGCGCAAGGGCCAGGAGGACCTGCAGGAAGAGGGAATAGATCAGTGGTTTCCGGCCGGCCGGGGCCGTAATCGCATCTACAGTCATCGGAATGTTCCTGTCCGAAGAGGCAGCGCTCGGTGGTTGTCCCGCAACCGGCCGGCACGCCACACCTTGCCGCTGGAGTGACGAGCCCACCCCGCGTCGCCGGCGGCGCGCGTCGGGCTCGCGTAGGAAATGCAAGCAAGGAGCATGCCAGCTGATCTTCACCGGAGCTCGCCCGGCGCGACTATTCCGGCAAGAGCGGCCATGCGGCGTCGCCGATCCAATAAGCACCTTTCTTGATATCATTTGCATCAATTTTGTCTAAACTGGTAAATATTTACCGTGCGTCACTTAATATAACTGTCAAATAATACTTCTTGAGAGACATCAAGGCGTCCATATAGACTGTTCCATATACTTCACGGGTCATTCGGGGTGGCCAATGAACTGGAACGGCGCTTTTCCCTTCGACAGCCATGACATGTCGGTGCTGTACACGATGGAGGTTGCCCGGCATGAGGAGCAGCTCAAGCGCGACGCCAGGACTGCGGCGGCCAATGCGGCGCTCGATATCTATGCCGGCATCGACGGCACGGGCTCCTATTCGGACCGGGCCTATGAGGCGGAATTCCAGAACAGTTTTGTGCAGCGCTTGTACCGGAGCTGGGGCAACGAGGCACGATATTACCGGCGGGGCCCGGGCTTTGATGGCGCCTCGACGCCGGCCCTGGGTATCGGCGCCTATCGTTCCGTGCGGGAGCGCTATCGGCACAAGGCGTCTGCACCCAAGCGGGTCTTCCTGGCCGGCTATAGCCGTGGCGGCGCGGCCGTAGTCTATGCCGCTTTTCTGCTCGGGCTGGAGGGCATTCCCGTCGACGGCCTGTTCCTGTTCGATGCGGTCGACAGGCAGCCCTTCAATTCGCCGCTCTTCATTCCGCCCAATGTCCGGGTGTGCTTCCATGCCCGCCGGGATCCGAAGACGGCGTCACGGACCCTGTTCGGCAGCTATGCGACCCGGCGCATGCCGGGCGCCTCCACCATCTACAAGCAGCAATATTTCTTCTGCACCCACGGCGGGATGGGTGGCACGCCTTGGGGTGTCGCCGATCCCGACGGCATGATCAACGAATCCAACGACTATCTGCCGCCCGGCGCCGGCAGTGCGCGGCGTCCTTCCCCTTCGTTGGCGGAACGTCTGGCCGGTGACCGGACGACCCGCGAAATCCTGAAATATACCGCGCCGGGAGCCTATGGCGCCCTGGAAGCCTACGACGCCTACAAATATCACAGCCGGACGAAGGTCACTCTGGCGCAGGAACAGGCCGAGTCGGCAAGGGTGTGGATCTGGATGTCGACGGCCCTGAAGGTCCTGCGCCGGGACGTGGCCGCCATTCCCGTTTCCTGACCTGCGGAAACATTCATTGGCGGCCCGGCTGGGCGCGCCAATCCGCCAGGAAGCGGCGGGCGAAGCCGAGAAAGCGCGCCAGAACCGGGCTGGGATCGCGCTGATAGACCATGCTGACATCGGCGCTGGGGGCGGGCGGCACGAGATCGCGATAGATCACCTCGGGCCGTGACAGGGCGCTGACGCTGCGGGGAGCGAGGGCGACGCCGAAACCGGCCGCGACCAGGCTGGTCAGCGAATAGGATTCGATCACCTGCTGGCTGATGCGCGGGATGAAGCCGGCTTCCACGCAGCATTGCCGCAGATAGACCGCAAAGCTGGAATCGCGCATCCGCAGGAAGACGTGTTCGTCCTCGTGCAGGTCGGCAAGGGCGATGGCGCCGCGCTCGGCGAGGCGATGCCCCGATGGCAGGAAGACGCCGACCGGCTCGCGCCAGGCGGTTTCGCGCACCAGTCCGGCATCCTCCGGCGGCATGCGCAGGAAGCTGATGTCGACGGCCCGGGTCGAGAGCGCATTGAGCTGGGCCTCGGGGGCCATTTCGTGCAGGCCGATCACCACGCCAGGGAACCGGCGCCGATAATCCGCCATCAGCGCTGCGAGCGGCCCGAGCAGCATGGAGCCGGTCGCCGCCACGTTGAGGGCCCCCGTCATGCCCTGGCCGATCGCCTTGACCTGGGTCGCGGCGAGCTCGGCGCTGGCGATGATGCTGCGGGCATGGGCGAGAAAGGCGGTACCGGCCTCGGTCAGCACGACCCTGCGGCTGGTGCGCAGGAACAGTACCGCGCCGAGCTCGTGCTCGAGATCGCGGATCTGCTGGCTCAGCGGAGGCTGCGAGATGTGCAGGCGCTGGGCGGCGGCCGTGAAGCTGAGCTCCTCCGCCAGGGCGATGAAGTAGCGCAGATGGCGCAGTTCCATAGCTGCTACGCGCCCCGGTCATCCCGTGCGCGATGCGGCATGAAATGCTGCTTCGCAGACACGGGACCGCTCGATGAGGGGGGCACTCTGTCCGGCATACGATCCCGGATCGGCAGCGCATCCCTGCGTGCCGCGATGCCTCCGGGATGACGGCGTGGGTACGTACTCTCCATGGCGGTCGCTCATCCATATGTTTGAGATATTGATTATATCGAACCATATATTGGACTAATAGCCCGGTCCCTGCAATCTTCGGGCAGCAAAGAGCGGAAGACACCGCTCCGCCGAACAATTCAACCATGCCTCGGATTCGATCCCGTCGGTCGCGTGCAGGGCGTGATTTCAAAAAGATAGACGCGTCTTTCCGATCCGCGGATCGAAGATGCTTGAGGAGAAACGCTCATGGCCCGCATGACCGCGGCGGAAGCTGCTGTGCACATCATGGAGAAAGAAGGCGCCACCTGTGCCTTCGGTGTCCCGGGTGCTGCGATCAACCCGCTCTACGCCGCGCTGCGTCCGCGCAACCAGATCAAGCATGTGCTGGCCCGCCATGTCGAGGCGGCTTCCCACATGGCCGAGGGCTATACGCGGGCCAAGGCCGGCAATATCGGCATCTGCATCGGCACCTCCGGGCCGGCCGGCACCGACATGATCACCGGCCTCTATTCGGCTGCTGCCGATTCCATTCCGATCCTGTGCATCACTGGGCAGGCCCCGCGCGCCCGCCTGCACAAGGAGGACTTCCAGGCCGTCGACATCGCCGCGATCGCCAAGCCCGTCACCAAGATGGCCGTCACCGTGATGGAGCCAGCCCAGGTGCCCGGCACCTTCCAGCAGGCCTTCCACCTGATGCGCTCGGGCCGTCCCGGCCCGGTGCTGATCGACCTGCCCTTCGACGTGCAGACGGCCGAGATCGAGTTCGATCCGGAGACCTATGAGCCGCTGCCCGTCTACAAGCCCAAGGCCACCCGCGCCCAGATCGACAAGGCCATCGCTCTCCTCCAGGCGGCCGAGCGCCCGCTGATCGTGGCGGGTGGCGGCATCATCAATGCCGATGCGTCCGACAAGCTCGTCACCTTCGCCGAGCTGACCGGCGTGCCGGTGATTCCGACCCTGATGGGCTGGGGCGCGATCCCCGACGACCACCCGCTGATGGTGGGCATGGCCGGCCTGCAGACCAGCCACCGCTACGGCAATGCCACGCTGCTCGCTTCCGACTTCGTGCTCGGCATCGGCAATCGCTGGGCCAACCGGCATACAGGCACGGTGGAGGTCTACACCAAGGACCGCAAATTCGTGCATGTCGACATCGAGCCGACCCAGATCGGCCGGGTCTTCGCGCCCGATTACGGCATCGCCTCGGATGCGGGCGCCGCGCTCGACGTCTTCATCGAAGCCGCCCGTGAGCTGAAGGCGCAGGGCGAGCTCAAGGATCGTTCCTCCTGGCTGGAGGAGTGCCGCGAGCGCAAGAAGACGCTGCTTCGCCGCACCCACTTCACCGAGACGCCGATCAAGCCGCAGCGCGTCTATGAGGAGATGAATAAGGCTTTCGGCCGCGAAACCACCTATGTCTCGACCATCGGCCTGTCGCAGATCGCGGCCGCCCAGTTCCTGCATGTCTACAAGCCCAGGGGCTGGATCAATTGCGGCCAGGCCGGCCCGCTTGGCTGGACGCTGCCGGCGGCGCTCGGCGTTTGCGCCGCCGATCGCAGCGCCTCGGTGGTGGCGATCTCGGGCGACTACGACTTCCAGTTCCTGATCGAGGAACTGGCGGTCGGCGCCCAGTTCAACCTGCCTTACGTGCATGTGCTGGTGAACAACGCCTATCTCGGCCTGATCCGCCAGTCCCAGCGCGGCTTCAACATGGATTTCCAGGTCCAGCTCTCCTTCGAGAACATCAACACGCCGGAACTGGGCGTCTATGGCGTCGACCATCTCAAGGTGGTCGAGGGTCTGGGCTGCCGCGCCATCCGGGTCACCGATCCGGAGAAGCTGCATGAGGGCTTCCTGGAAGCCAAGCGCCTGGCCGCCGAACTGCGCGTGCCGGTGGTGGTCGAGGTGATCCTCGAGCGCGTCACCAACGTCGCCATGGGCACCGATCTCGACAAGGTCACGGAGTTCGAGGATCTCGCCCTCGACGCCGCCGACGCGCCGACCGCGATCGCGCTGCTGGACTGAGACGATTTTCTTTACCCTCCCCTCGATGGGGAGGGTCGGACGAAGTCCGGGGTGGGGTGAGAACCGCTGCCCTGGCCGAGCCATCCCCCCACCCCCACCCGACCCCGCGCCCCCCCCCCCCCAC
>NZ_JAGIPY010000049.1:0-1041 GCF_017813775.1 Labrys sp. LIt4 | reverse complement strand
TTCCACCGCCGCCTTGACCTGGCTGTAGATGTCGAGATCGGCCTCGAGCAGGACCTCGGTTTCGGGGAGGCGGCGCAGCCTTTCCGCGAGGGCCTGGACCGGGGCGAGCAGCGGCGCGATCTGCACGGTGCCTTCCGGCATGCGCATGATCTGTTCGAGATCCTCGGCGAAGACATGCGGGCGTTCGCGGATGCCGACGACCCCGGCGGTGGCGAGATTGGCGAGGGCCGTCGCCACGGCGCCGCGCGGCAGCAGGGCGTCGAAGCTCTCGGCCGCGAGCTGGCGGGCGAGCGGGTTGGACAGGATGGCGATCACCGGCCCCGGCATCTCGGCGAAGGCCCTGGTCAATCCTTCCTCGTCCGTCTCCAGGGTGGCGACGAAATCGATGGCGGGCTTGAAGGCCGACAGATCGCGCTGGCTCAGCAGGGCATCGCCATATTTGGGCGCCAGCTTGAGGGCCATCAGCCGCTCGGCCAGTTCGTAATAGGGATCGTGCAGCAAGGCCACCCAGGTGAAGCGCTCATGGATCAGCGCGTCATATTGCCGGAGCGTGAGCCGCCCGCTGACATAGAGCGAAGGCGTGTTCAAGAGATGGAAGATCTGGGTCGCCGTCTCGCTTCCCAGCCGCTCGATGCCGCGATGGAAATAGTTGAAATGCTGCTTGAGCGCGGCGTCCAGCCCCCAGAGCGGGAACAGGTGGGTTTCCAGCCGGAACAGGCGGTTGGGCAAGCCGGGCGCATCCAGATTGCGCCGATAGATCAGGATGCCGCTTTCCTCGTCCACCACCTCGACATAGCGCATGGCACCCAGGCCGGGCACATTGGCATCGTTGAGCAGGAAACCGCACAGCCCGTTGAGGTGCCGCCCCGCCGTCACCAGACCCGGACGCGGCTCGCTGCAGCGGATGCGGGCAACCACCTGCCCGTCGACCAGCACATGCAGGATCGGCGTCTTCTCGTAATCGTCCGGCACGACATAGCCGGTGATCTCGCCGCCCTCGTCCGATTCGATGTTGAACAGCATGATCTCGTCCGCTTCCCA
>NZ_JAGIPY010000048.1:0-1056 GCF_017813775.1 Labrys sp. LIt4 | reverse complement strand
TTAGAGCAGGGTGATTTTTGGTTGAATCGTTGGATTCCCAAATCGATTGAGAAGTGATTCAAGATAGCTGCGGGGGAGGAGGCCGCAGCGAATGGCAGTTCCTTATTCGATGGACCTTCGTGAGCGGGTTGTTCGAGCGGTCAAGGAAGAAGGGTTTTCTCGCAACCAGGCGGCGCTGCGTTTTGGCATAGCGGTTTCGACGGCGGTGCTTTGGCTGCAGCGGGACAAGGCAAACGGCAGTGTGGCGCCGGGGAAGATGGGGGGCCATAAGCCGCGCGCGATCAGCGGTGAGCATCATGACTGGCTGGTTGGGCGCTGCCGAGACGGAAGTGCCTTCACGATCGCCAAGTTGATCAAGGAATTGGCCGAGCGCGGGCTCAAGGTCGACCATCACAGTGTGTGGAATTTCCTGCACGAGCAGAAGCTGAGTTTTAAAAAAGGACGCTGGTCGCCAGCGAGCGCAGCCGGCCCGACGTCGCCCGGCGCCGGCAGCAATGGATCAAATACCGTCCCCTGATCACCCCCGAGCGGCTTGTGTTCATCGACGAAACTTGGACCAAGACCAACATGGCCCCGCTCCGCGGCTGGAGCAAATGCGGCGAGCGGCTCGAGGCCGTCGTTCCCCATGGCCATTGGAAGACCCAGACCTTCATTGCCGCTCTGCGCCATGATCGGGTGGAAGCACCCTGGGTCCTGGATGGTCCGATCAACGGCGAGAGTTTCCGCACCTATGTGGAAACCCAACTGGTTCCAACCTTGAAGCCGGGCGACATCGTCGTCATGGACAATCTTGGCTCCCACAAGGGAAAGCAGGTACGCCAAGCCATCCGAGAGGCAGGAGCAAAGCTGCTATTTCTGCCCAAATACTCCCCCGATTTGAACCCAATCGAGCAGTTCTTCGCCAAACTCAAACACTGGCTGCGCCAAGCCCGCTCGTTCTCTCGATGAGCTCACGCACGCCATCCTGCACATCTTGCAGCAGACCAAACCCTGCGAATGCGCGAATTTCTTCGCTAACGCAGGATATGATCGAACCTAATTTCATAATGCTCTAGG
>NZ_JAGIPY010000047.1:0-1133 GCF_017813775.1 Labrys sp. LIt4 | reverse complement strand
CCGTGCACCCTGTGTAGTTGGAATGTGTCAGGATGGGTGCGGGCGAGAGACCGTGTGCACCCCGGCCCGTTAAGGCCGTTTTCCGGCTTGGTCCTCGCCCGCGTTCGAGTACCCAACCTGAACAGTTGATCGAGGCCGCACCACCGGACCTCGTAGCACAGGGATAGGCGCGATGATCATACACCCTGGCTTCATCGGGATCGATGTCTCCAAACACCATCTCGACATTTTCAATGCCACCACCCAGCATGTCGAGCGCATCGACAACACCCCACAGGCGATCACCTCGACTTTCGAGCGCTTGCGAGCCGATCCAATCAAGCTCGTCGCCTTCGAAGCGACCGGGCCTTATGATGGGCCGTTGCGTACGGCTCTGGCCAGCCTGCAACTGTCCCTTGTCCGCATCAATCCGGCCCGTGCCCGCGACTTTGCCAAGTCCATCGGCCTGCTGGCCAAGACCGACGCCATCGACGCCCGCATGCTCGCCGCCATGGCCCAGTGCCTCAACCTGCAAGCCGACCCTGCCGATGATCCCCACCGCCAGCAACTGGCCTTGCTGCACAAGCGCCGCGACCAGTTCGTCGCCACCCGCAAGCAGGAACTGACGCGCCTGGCTCAAGCCGACATGGCCCAGATCCGCGACAGCCTCCTGGACCATCTCGCCTGGCTGGAGGCCGCCATTGCCAGCCTCGACCAGCATATCACTCGCCTCATTGCCCGCCATGACAGCCTTGAGCAAAGGCGCCAACTCATGTGCTCCACTCCAGGCATCGGCAAGGTCATTTCCACGACCCTGCTGGCTCTCCTGCCCGAACTTGGCCAACGCTCGCCCAAGACCATCGCCGCCTTGGCAGGCCTGGCTCCCTTCAATCGCGATAGCGGCCTCATGCGCGGCACACGCAAAGTCATCGGCGGCAGACGACGCGTGCGCCAGGCCCTCTACATGGCTGCTGTTTCAGCCAGCCGATCCAAATCCAACTTCGCCCAAACTTATCGCGCACTGCGACAAGCCGGAAAGCCGCCCAAACTGGCTCTCATCGCCTTGGCCCGAAAGATCCTCATCACTCTCAATGCAATCTTGCGCGATCAGGCCCCGTTCAAGGCCTGACACTCGCTCAACTACAGTTGCCGGA
>NZ_JAGIPY010000046.1:0-1219 GCF_017813775.1 Labrys sp. LIt4 | reverse complement strand
CTCAGGACGTGGCCCGAACCGATCCAGGTCACCGGGCGCAGTTCGTCCCTGCCTTCGACGGAGACGAAGACCTCGTCGCCGACACGGATGTCTTCGATCGCGACTTCGCCGGTAGCGGTGCGGATCCGCGTGCCCGCCAGGAAGCAGACCACGGCCTGGTCGGTGATCGTCAAGGTCGTGCCGTCGCCGCTGATGGTCAGAGGACCGGGATCGCCGGGTGTATAGGTGCCGGTGTTGAGCGTCTGGCCTGCGATATTGGCTTGGGCGATGATGTTGCCGTCGGCGTCGCGGACCACGATGCTCTGCCCGCTGCCGGTATTCGAAATCTGATAGCTAGCTGCTGCAGCCGAGGTATTCTCGAACGCAAGATGGTTGTTGCCGCTGTTCTGGGCGAAACCATTGATGGTCGTGCTGGACAGATCGATGAGCGCACCGCCCCCGTTGACGGTGAAGGTGCCGCCGCCGGGACCATAGTTGATCGTCGAACCGGTCAGCACATTGGCAAGGTTGTTGCCATTGGTGAAGCTGCCGCCATCCGTCAGGTTGACCGTCGTGCCGCTCAGCGCACTCGCAACCACGCCGCTGGACAGCGTGGCGCTACCGCCCGTGACATTGATTTCGAGGCCTGCGAGGAGGCTGGCGCCCGATTGGATGGTCGCGGTGCCGCCGACATAAACCTTGTTGGAGGTCAGAGCCGGCAGAGTGGCAAGGATAGTAACATTGCCCGACACGTTCGGAGGAACGACATAGGTACTGCCAAGCAGAGCACTAGCAATATTTACGGTGCTACCGTTGGTCGTAAGGATGTTATCCTCAGGGACATTGGTAAGTGTAGTAGTTCCGTTTGTACCACCGGAAATCACCACCTGATCTAGGAAACCAGTTATTATGTTTCCGCCAGTACGGGTAATGTCATACTGAACGCCACTGGCATTCGGTCCAAAAATAGCCATTCATTCCTCCTGCATCCGTCGGAATTTCGGCCTGTCCCCCACGGCCACCCGTAATCCCGATTAGGTATCGAGTACGCCTTTTGGAATATCACAGAAAGTTTGTTTTATGCAAACATAAATTCTTCAGCACCCGGCATATTGGCGCGACGATGCACAAGCGGTGTTTCTTAGGCGCGGTCAGCCGCCTTGTTCCACCGCCGCCTTGACCTGGCTGTAGATGTCGAGATCGGCCTCGAGCAGGACCTCGGTTTCGGGGAGGCGGCGCA
>NZ_JAGIPY010000045.1:0-1424 GCF_017813775.1 Labrys sp. LIt4 | reverse complement strand
CCCCTTTTGTCGGAGCCGCGGAAGGTCGAGGCCGAGGCCCAGGCGGTGGAAACCAGCTCGGCGGTCGACAGGCCCGAGGCCAGGATCCTGGCCTTGAGCTCGGCCGCGTCCTTGTCGTCGATCAGGGCATGGTCCACCGCCGGCAGCGGATCCTGCCAGATCAGCTCCTCGGCCGGAACCTCCGGGCCGAGATAGCGGGCGCGCGGGCCCATGTCGCGATGGGTCAGCTTGAACCAGGCCCGGGCGAAGGCGTCGGCGAAGGCGTCCGGGTTCTCGAAGAAATGCCGGGAGATCTTCTCGTAGGCCGGGTCGAAGCGCAGCGCCAGGTCCGTGGTCAGCATCGCCGGGGCATGGCGCTTGGAGCGGTCATGCGCATCCGGCACCGAGCCGGCACCGGCGCCGTGCTTGGGCTGCCACTGATGGGCCCCCGCCGGGCTCTTGGTCAGCTCCCAGTCATAGCCGAACAGGTTCCAGAAGAAATTGTTGCTCCATTTGGTCGGCGTCGAGGTCCAGGTCACCTCCAGGCCCGAGCCGATGGTGTCGCCCCCCTTGCCGGTGCCGAACTGGTTGTGCCAGCCAAGGCCCTGCAGCTCGATGCCGGCCGCCTCCGGCTCCGGCCCGACATTGGCGGCGTCGCCCGCGCCATGGGTCTTGCCGAAAGTGTGGCCGCCGGCGATCAGCGCCACCGTCTCCTCGTCGTTCATCGCCATGCGGGCGAAGGTCTCGCGGATGTCGCGGGCCGCCGCCAGCGGGTCGGGATTGCCGTTGGGCCCTTCGGGATTGACATAGATCAGGCCCATCTGCACGGCGGCGAGCGGGGTCTCCAGATCGCGGTCGCCGCTGTAGCGCTTGTCGTCGAGCCAGACATTCTCGCTGCCCCAGTAGACGTCCTCTTCCGGCTCCCACACATCCTCGCGGCCGCCGGCAAAGCCGAAGGTCTTGAAGCCCATCGATTCCAGCGCGCAATTGCCGGCCAGGATCATCAGGTCGGCCCAGGAGATCCGGTTGCCGTATTTGCGCTTGATCGGCCAGAGCAGGCGGCGGGCCTTGTCGAGATTGACGTTGTCCGGCCACGAGTTGAGCGGAGCGAAGCGCTGCTGGCCCGCACCCGCGCCACCCCGACCGTCGCCGGTGCGGTAGGTGCCGGCGCTGTGCCAGGCCATGCGGATGAAGAGCGGGCCGTAATGGCCGAAATCGGCAGGCCACCACTCCTGCGAATCCGTCATCAGCGCGAACAGATCCCGCTTCACCGCCGCAAGGTCGAGCTTCTTGAACTCCTCGGCATAGTTGAAGCCCCGGCCCATCGGATTGGACAGGCTCGAATGCTGGTGCAGGATCTTCAGGTTCAGCTGGTTCGGCCACCAGTCACGGTTCGAGCGAACCTCAAAACCGGGACGCGCTCCATGCGCTACCGGGCACTTGCC
>NZ_JAGIPY010000044.1:0-1489 GCF_017813775.1 Labrys sp. LIt4 | reverse complement strand
CAAGTATTCGCGTTTGCCGGATTTTGTCGGTGTGGACGGCGATTTCCGGCAATTTGCATTGTAATGCAAGGCGTGATTCCATCAGCTTGTCGAGGCGATGGCGGGGTCGATGATGCGGCCTAAAGAGCGACGAGAGAGCGGACAGAACGACTTGTTCCGCTCGCGGCTTGATCAGATCCTGAACCTGGATCATGCGCTGGTGAAGTTGGCGCGCTCGATCGACTGGAGTTTCCTGGAGCAGCGGTTCGGCGCGGTTTACGATGATGATCCGGGCCGGCCGCCCTTGCCGACGCGATTGATGGCGGGGCTGGCCATCCTCAAGGCGACCCACAACCTGTCTGACGAAGTGCTGTGCGAGCGCTGGATCGAGAACCCTTACTACCAATTCTTCTGCGGCGAGGAGTTCTTCCAGCACCGCCTGCCTTTTGACCGCTCCTCGTTGACACGGTGGCGCCAGCGCATGGGCGAGGACAAGCTCGCGGCCTTGGTGCAGGAGAGCCTGGCGACGGCGGTTCGGCTCGAGGCGGCCAAGCCGGCGGACTTCACCGCAGTGATTGTCGACACCACCGTGCAGGAGAAGGCGGTCGCGTTCCCGACCGATGCCAAGTTGATGCACCGGGCCCGCGAGCGCCTGGTGAAGCTGGCGCACAAGCACAGCGTGAAGCTGCGCCAATCCATGCCCGGGTCGGCAAGTTCGCCCTGATCAAGCACCAGTGCTACGCGCATGCCAAACAATTCAAGCGGGCCAACAAGGCGCTCAGGCGCTTGCGCACCATGCTGGGTGCAGTGGCCCGCGATCTCACCCGCAAGCTCGCCGATCGTCCTGAACTGGCGCAGGTCTTCGCCCTACCGCTTTCACTCGCCCGACGCGTCAAGGACCAGCGTCAGCGCGAACGAGGCAAGAAGATCTATTGCCTGCATGCGCCTGAGGTCGAATGCATCGGCAAGGGCAAAGCGCACAAACCCTATGAGTTTGGCGTGAAGGTGAGCCTTGCCACCACCCTCAACCGCTCGAAGGGGGGCCAATTCGCCGTCCACGCCAAGGCACTGCCGGGCAATCCCTATGACGGGCATACCTTGGCAGTCGTCATCCCCGAGATCGAGAACAGCATCGGCGTCGAGCTCAAGAAAGTTGTCGCCGATGCCGGCTATCGCGGTCACAATGCGCCCAAGGACAAGGGCTTCAAGGTCTATGTCGCCGGCATGAGGCGAGGCCTGACCGATGCCATCAAACGCGCCTTCCGGCGCCGGGCCGCGATCGAACCCGTCATCGGTCACTGCAAAAGCGACCACCGTATGGGGCGAAACTTCTTCGCTCATGCCTCGGGCGATGCCGCCAACGCAGTCCTCGCCGCCGCCGGCTACAACTTCAGCCTGATCCTCAAATGGCTCTGCCTGCTTTGCGCCCTGATCCTGGCCGCGCTCGTCGGCTCGCGATCGCGCACCGCCAACGGCAAAGCCCCTTGAACGCGACTACTTCACGGGAGAC
>NZ_JAGIPY010000043.1:0-1534 GCF_017813775.1 Labrys sp. LIt4 | reverse complement strand
CTGACCGCCAATTTGCAGAAACCCGGCATCGAGATCGGCAAGCTGTTCCGCCTGGTGCGCGACGACGTGATGAAGGCCACCGACCGCAAGCAGGAGCCCTTCACCTACGGCTCCCTGCCCGGCGACGACTTCATCTTCAATCCGGGCTGAGGGCAACAGGCATGGATTGGCTTGAGAAACCGGGACACACCGCGATGCGCCGATTGAAACGGCCCATTCTCGGGACATTCCTTGCCGTGGTCCTCGGCATGGGCACGATCGGCAGCACGACGGCGCTGGGGCAAACGAAACTCTCCGCCGCCGAACTGCAACGCTATATCGACATCTGCTTCAAGGCCAAGGACGGCAACGAGAACGTCGCGGCCTGCACGGCCGCCCTCTCCGCCAGCGACAAGCAATTGTCCAAAGCCAACCGCGCCATGGTGCTCTATAGCCGCGCGATCGGCTACACCAAGCTCCTGCAATTCGACCCGGCGGTCGCCGATGTCACCAAGGCGCTCGCTCTCACGCCTCAATCGGCGCGACACTACACGCTGCGCGCGCTCCTCTACAGAAAACAGGGCAAGAACGATCTGGCACTCGCCGATTTCAACGAGGCGGTAAACAAGGGCGCGAAAGGCGCGGGAGACTATGCCGACCGCGGCAGGAGTTATTTCGACGTCGGCAACTATGAGAAGGCACTTGCCGATTTCGACACCTCCCTGCGCACGGCGCCCGACAATGCCATGGTTCACGGCTATCGCGGCGTAACGCTCTTGCGGCTGGGCCGGATCAACGAGGCTGTCGCCGACCTCACCTTTCAGATCGAAAAGGGAGGAAACAATGTCATTCCGGGCGATTACACCCATCGCGGCTTTGCTCTGATCGAACTGGGCAAACCGGACGAAGCCAAAGCCGATTTCGCCAAGGCCGAAGCGCTTGCCACGGCGAAGATCGAAGGAACCGGCACGCCGGAGGCCTATTTGTATGTCGACCGCGCTTTCGCACGGGCGCTCGGCGACAATCCGGATGGCGCCATCGCCGATGTCTCCCGTTATCTGTCGACCCAGGCCCAGGCCGCCGATGCCTTTCAAGCCCGGGCCCTCGCCTACGCAGCCAAGCGGAACTACCGGGATGCGCTGGCCGACTTTTCCCAGGCCATCAATCTGGACCGCAAGAAATTGTTCATCCTGCGCCAGCGCGGCGATGTCTATCTGGCAGCAGGGCAGCCGGAACTGGCCATCGCCGACTATCAGGCCCAGTTGAGCCAGATAGCCGGGAATGCCCTTGCCATGGCGGGGCTCGAAAAGGCCAAGCAGGCGATGGCGGCCAAGCTGCAGGCATCCACCGTCCCTCCCCAGGGCAATACGTCCCCTGCCACGCTCGAGGCCCCGCCCTCACAGGCCAAGGCCGCGCTCGGCCGCCGGGTCGCCCTGGTGATCGGCAATTCCGCCTATGCCCATGTCGCGGCCCTACCGAACCCGAAGAATGACGCGGCCAAGGTCGCCGACACCCTGCGCAAGATCGGCTTTGCCGAGGTGACGCTGGTGGAGGA
>NZ_JAGIPY010000042.1:0-1644 GCF_017813775.1 Labrys sp. LIt4 | reverse complement strand
CAAGAACATCACGCTCGTCGGCGGCAATGGCGACGGCCAGACCACCAAGGTCGCCAACCAGATCATCGTCGCCCTCACCATCGAGGCGGTCGGCGAGGCCCTGCTGTTCGCTTCCCGCGCCGGCGCCGATCCGGCCAAGGTACGCCAGGCCCTGATGGGCGGCTTCGCCGCCTCCCGCATCCTGGAAGTGCACGGCGATCGCATGGTCAAGCGCACCTTCGATCCAGGCTTCCGCATCGCCCTGCACCAGAAGGACCTCAATCTGGCGCTGGACGGGGCGCGCATCCTGGGCATCGCTTTGCCCAATACGGCGACGGCGCAGGAACTCTTCAACACCTGCGCCTCCCATGGCGGCAAGGACTGGGATCATTCCGCCATGGTGCGCGCCCTCGAACTCATGGCCAACCACGCCGTCACCACCACGAGCAGCTGAAAGCAAGACCCGCAAGGCAGGCGGCAGAAGGGGAGCGACATCATGAAGATCTGCATCTATGGCGCCGGCGCGATCGGCGGCTACATGGCGGTGATGCTGCAGCAGGCGGGCGCCGAAGTCTCGGTCATCGCACGCGGGGAGCATCTGAAGGCCATGCGGGCCCGCGGCCTCAAGCTGCTCATCGACGGGCAGGAGCGGACGGCCTCGCTCACGGCAACGCAGAACCCGGCCGATCTGGGCCCGCAGGACTATGTGATCGTCGCCCTCAAGGCGCACCAGGCCTGGGAATCGGCGGAGGCGCTCAAGCCGCTGTTCGGCCGCGACACTGCCGTCGTCACCGCCCAGAACGGCGTGCCCTGGTGGTACTTCTACGGCCTGCCGACCGCTCTCGCCGACACCCGTCTCGCCAGTGTCGATCCTGGCGATCGGCAGTGGCAGGCCATCGGCCCCGAACGGGTGATCGGCTGCACGGTCTATCCGGCCACCGAGATCACCGAGCCCGGCGTCGTCAGGCACATCTACGGCAACCAGTTCGGCCTCGGGGAGCCCAACCGCACGGAAAGCCTGCGCGTGGCCAGGCTTGCCGAGGCGATGACGGCCGGCGGCCTGAAGCCTCGTCTCTATGAGGATATTCGCGATGACATCTGGCTGAAGCTCTGGGGCAATCTGTGCTTCAACCCGATCTCCGCCCTCACCCATGCCACGCTCGACGTGATCGCGACCGAGCCCGGCACGCGCGCATTGGCGCGCGCCATGATGGTGGAGGCCGAGCAGATCGGCCTCAAGCTCGGCGCACGCTTCCGGGTCGGCGTCGACCGGCGTATCGACGGCGCGGCCGGCGTCGGCGCCCATCGCACCTCGATGCTGCAGGATCTCGACAAGGGCCGGGCGCTGGAGATCGACGCCCTGCTCACCGCCGTCCAGGAAATGGGGCGCATTGCCGAGATCCAGACGCCGCATATCGATGCGGTGCTTGCCCTGGTTCAGCAAATGGCCCGCGTGAAGGGGCTCTATCCCACCTTCCCGCAAGAAGCAGCGCCGGCTCCGCTGCGCGCCGTCGGCCAGGCCTGACTCATGGAAGCCGAACCTGTCGGAACGGATGTCATCATGAAGATCGGTATTCCCTCGGAAACGGAACCCGGCGAGCCCCGTGTCGGCGCGACGCCCGACACGGTCAGGAAGCTGATCGGGCTTGGAGCGACGGTTCGGGT
>NZ_JAGIPY010000041.1:0-1935 GCF_017813775.1 Labrys sp. LIt4 | reverse complement strand
TCAGCAGTTCGGTGAGCGTGGTGCCGAGGCGTGCCGGGGAGGGAGAGACCCTGACGCCAGCGGCTTCGAGGGCGGCGATCTTGGAGCCTGCGTCGCCCTTGCCGCCGGAGATGATGGCGCCGGCATGGCCCATGCGCCGCCCGGGCGGGGCGGTGCGCCCGGCCACGAAGCCGACGGTGGGCTTGGCGCGCCCGCGCTTGGCCTCGTCGAGCAGGAACTGCGCCGCATCCTCCTCGGCCGAGCCGCCGATCTCCCCGATCATCACGATCGAATGGGTGTCGGGATCACCTAAGAACATCTCCAGCACGTCGATGAACTCGGTGCCCTTGACCGGGTCGCCGCCAATGCCCACGGCCGTGGTCTGCCCCAGCCCCTCATGGGTGGTCTGGAACACCGCCTCATAGGTCAGCGTGCCCGAGCGCGACACGATGCCCACCGAGCCCTTCTTGAAGATGTTGCCCGGCATGATGCCGATCTTGCATTCGTCCGCCGTCATCACACCCGGGCAGTTCGGCCCGATCAGCCGCGACTTCGAACCCGACAGCGAACGCTTCACCCGGATCATGTCGGTGACCGGGATGCCCTCGGTGATGCACACGATCAGCGGGATCTCCGCATCGATCGCCTCGCAGATCGCGTCCGCCGCACCCGGCGGCGGCACATAGATCACCGAGGCATCGGCCTTGGTGACATGGCGCGCCTCGGCCACGGTGTCGAACACCGGCAGGCCCAGATGCTGCGAGCCGCCCTTGCCCGGCGAGGTGCCCCCCACCAGCTGCGTGCCGTATTTGATGGCCTGCTCGGAATGGAAGGTGCCGTTCTTGCCGGTGAAGCCCTGGCAGATCACCCGGGTTTGCTTGTTGATCAGGATCGACATCAGTGGCTTCCCCGCACGGCTTTCACGATCTTCTGGGCGGCATCGTCCAGGTCATCGGCGGCGATCACGTTCAGGCCGGAATCGCGGATGATCTGCTTGCCGAGTTCGACATTGGTGCCTTCCAGGCGCACCACCAGCGGGATGGTCAGCCCCACCTCCTGCACCGCGGCGATCACGCCCTCGGCGATCACGTCGCAGCGCATGATGCCCCCGAAGATGTTGACCAGGATGCCCTTCACCTGCGGGTCGGCCGTGATGATCTTGAAGGCCGCCGTCACCTTCTCCTTGCTGGCCCCGCCGCCGACATCCAGGAAGTTGGCCGGCTCCTCGCCATAGAGCTTGATGATGTCGAGCGTGGCCATGGCCAGGCCCGCCCCGTTCACCATGCAGCCGATCGAGCCGTCCAGGGCGATGTAGGACAGGTCGTAGCGCGAGGCCTCGATCTCCTTGGGGTCTTCCTCGCTCTCGTCGCGCAGCGCCACGATGTCGGGATGGCGGTAGAGGGCGTTGGAATCAAAGCCCATCTTGGCGTCCAGGCATTTGAGCTCGCCCCCCTTGGTGACGATCAGGGGATTGATCTCCAAAAGCGCCATGTCCTTGGCCACGAAGGCGGTGTAGAGCTTGGTGGTCAGCGAAACCGCCTGCTTGGCCAGGTCCCCGGAAAGCCCGAGCGCCTTGGCCACCGCCAGGCCGTGATGGGGCATCACCCCGGTGGCCGGATCGACCGAGAAGGTCACGATCTTCTCAGGCGTCTCATGGGCCACCTTCTCGATGTCCATGCCGCCCTCGGTGGAAACAACGAAGGCGACCCGGCTGGTCTCCCGGTCGACCAGCACCGAGAGGTAGAACTCCTTCTCGATATCAGAGCCGTCCTCGATATAGAGGCGGTTGACCTGCTTGCCGGCCGGCCCGGTCTGCACCGTCACCAGCGTGTTGCCCAGCATCTCGCTGGCATTGGCGCGCACTTCCTCGATCGACCTGGCCAGGCGCACCCCGCCCTTGGCGTCGGCAGGCAGTTCCTTGAACTTGCCCTTGCCGCGGCCGCCCGCATGGATCTG
>NZ_JAGIPY010000040.1:0-2412 GCF_017813775.1 Labrys sp. LIt4 | reverse complement strand
CCATTCCCGAGGTTGTCCGGGTTCGTCCGCGGCGTTTCGGCGATGCTCGTGGTTACTTTTCGGAAGTGTTCAACGCGCGCGTGTTTCGCCAGCAGGTGGCGGATGTCGGGTTCGTCCAGGACAACGAGGCCTTGTCCGGTGCTGTGGGCACGTTGCGGGGCCTGCATTTCCAGCGTTCGCCGATGGCGCAGGGCAAGCTGATCCGCGTCATCCGCGGCGCGATCTTCGATGTGGCCGTCGATATCCGCAAGGGATCGCCGAGCTATGGCCGGCATGTTTCGGCGCGCCTGGATGGGATCGATGGCGATCAGTTGTGGGTGCCGGTCGGCTTTGCCCATGGCTATTGCACCTTGGAGCCGGATACGCTGGTCGCCTACAAGGTGACCAACTACTACAGCCCCGCCGACGATGGCGGCATCCTGTGGAGCGATCCGGCCATCGGCATCGAATGGCCGGTGCCGGCGCAGGGGCCCGTGCTGTCGGCCAAGGACCTGGCCTTGCCGCTCCTGGAAGACTTGCCGGCTCACTTTTCCTATAACTCCGAACGGGAAGACATCGCATGAAGCGTGTTCTGGTCACTGGCGGCGCAGGCTTCATCGGTTCGGCTGTGGTGCGGCTGCTGGTCGGCGAGGGCGATGTCGAGGTGCTCAACTTCGACAAGCTCACTTATGCCGGCAATCCGCATTCCCTGCGCTCGATCGCCGGTTCGCGTAACTATCGTTTCATCCGCGGCGACATCACCGACAGGCTGAAGCTGAACGCGGTCATCAATTCCTTCCGCCCGACGGCGATCATGCATCTGGCGGCGGAGAGCCATGTCGACCGCTCGATCGCCGGCGCCGACGATTTCATCCAGACCAATATCGTGGGGACCTACACCCTGCTGGAAGCGGCGCGCAGCTATTGGCGCACGCTTTCGGGCCGCGAGCGCGACGCGTTCCGCTTCCTGCACGTCTCCACCGACGAGGTCTATGGCTCGCTCGGCAGCGAGGGCCTGTTCACCGAGACCACGCGCTATGATCCCAGTTCGCCCTATTCGGCGAGCAAGGCGGCCTCCGACCATCTCGCCCGGGCCTGGATGCGCACCTATGGCCTGCCGGTGCTGATCTCCAACTGCTCGAACAATTACGGCCCATACCATTTTCCCGAAAAGCTCATCCCGCTCGTCATCCTCAACGCGCTGGAGGGGCGCAGCTTGCCGGTCTATGGCGATGGCAGCAATGTGCGCGACTGGCTGTTCGTGGAGGACCACGCCCGCGCCCTGTGGACGATCGTCCGCACAGGGGCGCCGGGCGAGACCTACAATGTCGGCGGACGCAGCGAGCGCAGCAACCTGGCCGTCGTCGAGACCATCTGCGACGTCCTGGACGGCCTTGTCGGCGGCTCGCGGCCGCGGCGGGAACTGATCGCCTTCGTGCCGGACCGCCCGGGCCACGACCAGCGTTATGCGATCGATGCGAGCAAGCTGGAAAGCGATCTGGGCTGGACGGCGGCCGAGACCTTCGAGAGCGGCATCCGGCGTACGGTGCAGTGGTATCTCGACAATGATTGGTGGTGGCGCCCGATCCGCTCGGGGGTCTATGCCGGCGAACGGCTGGGGCTGGTCAGTGCCTGAGCCTTCCGGCGGCCGGGAACCAGGAGGTCTGTCGTGCGTGTTGTGGTGACGGGCAGGGAAGGGCAATTGGCTCATGCCCTGCGGGCCGTTGGCGCGTCCTGTGGCGTGGATGTCGTCTGTCTCGGCCGTCCCGAGCTCGACCTGGCCGAGGCAGCGCGGGTTTGGGCGGCGCTCCTGGCATCGGGGGCGGACGTGATCGTCAACGCCGCCGCCTATACGGCGGTCGACCGGGCCGAGAGCGAGCCGGAGAAGGCCCATGCGGTCAATGCCGCCGGTGCGGGGCTGGTCGGGGAGGCCGCATGGCGGCTGGGCGTGCCCATCGTGCATGTCTCGACCGACTATGTCTTCGACGGCACCGCGCGGCGTCCCTATCGCGAGGAGGACCGGGTCTGTCCGCTCGGCGTCTATGGTGCGTCCAAGCATGAAGGGGAGCTGCGGGTTGCCGCGGCCAATCCGCGCCATGTGATCTGCCGGACCTCCTGGGTCTGTTCGCCCTATGGCCAGAATTTCGTGAAGACCATGCTGCGGCTCGCCGGCGAGCGCGAGGAGGTGGGCGTGGTCGCCGACCAGGTCGGCTGCCCGACCTACGCGCTCGATCTGGCGCGAGCCCTGCTGGAGATCGCCCGGAAGGTCGTCGGGGAGGACGCCGCGCACTCCCCCCTGTTCGGCGTGTTTCATGTGGCCGGCAGCGGCGAGGCGAACTGGGCCTGCCTTGCCGAGGCGGTGTTTGCGGCATCGGCCCCGGCAGGCGGCCCCTCGGCCCGCGTCAGGCGGATCGCCACCAGGGACTATCCCAC